>JAOXSG010000422.1 GCA_025800105.1 Cohaesibacter sp.
CCAGTCTGGTATCAAGCTGAGCAACTCTTCGAGGAATTCCGGGCTTATTTCCAAATGTGCATTGGGTTGAAAGGCCTCATTCTGATCTGTCTTTGGCTTACCCGGTCGGACGCGATGGAACATCAAAATAGCGCCGCGCCCACCCAATACCGGCTTTAATAAGGGTATGAGGCCACTGCTGGCGATAAAGCTCAAAATGGAGCGCTGAAACAAACGCTTAAAATTCATAAAGTCCTGCCTGAATACCAAAGCCTTATACTTATAATTTTGGACGAAAACTCATCATGTAAAAATACTTTTTTTACCATAGAAACACAATATTGGACATCGTGTTAACACGCACCGCAAAGTCTTTACAGTCCACATGATAACAAAAGCAGGTTATATATGATCCCCTCTTTTGGACGGAATTTTGCGGGAGACAAACATGCTGGCAAGGCCGGATATATCCATGGAACGTCACTCTGTGACTGATGGCCTGTCTTTAACCATATGGACTGATCTGGACCAATGCAAACAAGACTGGCTTACACTGGAAGCCAATGGTTCTTTTGGGCCTGTTTTTCAACGCTTTGACTGGCAAAATGCATGGTTTAAAACACTCGGTGCCAAACCCTCCATCTCGCCCTGTATCGTAATGGGATATCAAGGGGAAATCCCCGTCTTCGTTCTACCCTTTGCTATCATTTGCCAAAAACTGGTGCGCCGAATTGTCTGGTCTGGTGGCAAACAGAGCAATTTCAATTTTGGACTTTTTGCCACACAGATCGTTCCACTTTTGAAGCATGAGCAAAATCGGGCAGATCTTGCCAAAATAATCTTCACTCACTTGCAAAGCCTTGAATGCGATTTGATTGAGCTGGTGGCCAATCCTTTGCATTGGCAAAATCTGCCCCATCTCTTTGATCACTGCCAAAGTCAGGCCGGAATGACGCCTGCATTCGGGTTTGATTTAACGCCCGGCTTTGAGACCCTATTCAACGACTCCTATCGCAAACGGATGCGCAAGAAATTTCGTTGGCAGCGCCGTTTTATGGAAACAGAAGGCCATAGCTGGCGAGTCATTAACAGCAGCAACCCGGCTGATTTTGTTCATTATTTTGATGCTTTTTATCGACAAAAAAGCGAGCGTTTCAAGAAACTTGGCATTGAGGACATTTTTTCTCAAACCGACGTGCAAGCCTTTCTGGATGCTTTGGCAAAAAGCACTGATCACAAATCCCCTTCTCTGCCTGTTTTGCATTTCTATGGCTTGGAAGTGAATGGACGACTGATCGCCACATGCGGCGGAGCCAGTCATAATGACGTTTTCTCTTCTTATTTCATCAGTTTTGATGAAACCTATCTGCCGCGTCTTTCTGCCGGGGAAATGCTGCTCGGCGAGATGATCCGCCATCGCATTGATTTGGGCGATCGCTTTTTTGATATGGGCATGGGGGATGAACGCTATAAGCATCTTTGGTGCGATCAGAGGCTTGATTATTTCACAATCCTCACCCCTTACAGCCAAAAGGGACGCCTTGCTGCGCTGTCCGCCTCATGTCTGGCAGAAATGAAACGTTTCATTCGCTCCAATCCACGCCTTTGGGCCGGTTATAAATGGCTGCGCAAAGCCAAAGCTCGTTTTTTCTAAGCTCAGAAAAGATCCCTTTTACGCCACATCCTGCGTTTCGATGCCGTGATCGCTGGAAATGACGATGGCAACATCGGCATAGCCAATGGATTTTAGGAATTTACCGATTTCCGCGGCCCCTTCATCGCTTTCCTGCGCCGTCAGCACCAAAGCCAAAGCATTGCTGCCTGCACTCAAACCTTCAATCACCTCATCATCCTGATAGAAAGGACCGGTATCAACAAGCACGATGTCATAGGCCTCACCAAGCGCCGCAAGAAGGGTCTGAAACATCTCATTTTGTATATCACTTTGAGCCAGCATACGGCTTCCTGATGGCACCAGATGACTACGGGACAAACGGTCACGATATATCACCTGCGAGAAAGAAGCCTCACCATCAATCAGATCGCTGACGCCTTCCCAGCCTATATCGGCACTGCCTGCCAGATAGGGATCCGCCAAGGAGACCAGCACCACATTTTTCCCGACTTGAGAAATCGCCCTCGCCACAGGCTTGGCAGAGCTGACATTCCTTGCTTCTTCACTGGAAGAGAGCATAACCACCCTCGCCTTTCCGGCTCTCAGATTTTCAAGCGCCGCTTTGGCAGCAAGCGAAATGACATCATCACGGCTATAACCGGAATTGCGCTCTCTCGTCTCCATCACCATATTGGCAGCCATTCTGGTGACATCTGCTTCATTCGACCAATTGCGCGCTTGGGCTGACGCCGGATTTACCCGACTGCCCCTCTCACTTTGTGGGCTGGCATATCCATGGTTCGCATGATCATAAGTGCCCGGAGGCAAGGCTGTGGCATCCTGCGGCAAGTCCTGTCTATGCTCCACAGGCTTAAACACAGAGCCAGAAAAGAAAGCCCTAAACATCACCAATACAACACCAATCAAAAAAGTTCCGATCGCTGCAACAATTGACTTGGCTATGGTATTTTTCGGCAAAGGTTCTGATGGCACGGTAGCGCGCGCGATGATCCGCGCATCCGGGGTGACAAATTCCGGGTTTTGTAGCGACAAAGCCTCGCGATAGCGAGCCAAAAAGCTTTCCAGTAATTGACGCTGCGCTGTTGCCTCGCGCTCCAAGGCGCGCAATTTGATCGATTGCTCATTCACCCCCGCCACATCCACTTTCAAGCGGTTTAAATCTTGCAAAAGCCCCTTTTCTCTGGCGGCAGCCACTCTTGCGTCATTTTCCAGCCCTTGCAAAATATTACGCACCTCGGCACGCAAGGCATTTTGCGTCTGGGTCAATTGAGTTTTCAAAGCTTTGATGCGCGGATGGGCTGGCAACAAAGTGGCGGAGAGTTCGGCAATCTGTCCACGTTGGGCCAGTTCCTGTTCTTTCAAGCGCTGAATCAAGGGGTTAGACGCCACTTCTGTTGCGCTTTCTGCGGACACCCCATCTTTCAGCAAAGCCCGCACACGACTTGCCCGTGCTTGCGCTTCCGTTTTTTCGCTTCTGACGCGAGCCAATTGCGCATTGGCATCAGATAAGCGTTGCTCAATCAGGGTATCAGACCCGTCCCCTGCGGTTTGCAACAAGTCCGATGTGGAACGAAAGGCCTCGACTTTTGATTCCGCCACCCGCACCCGGTCACGCAATTTGGCAATTTCGGTTTCCAGCAACCGCGTCGCATCCTTGGTATTTTCAACCTTGGCATTGCGCTGCAAATGGCGGTAATCCTCAATCACAGCATTGACAATATCTGCCGCCATCCCCGCTTTTAACGAGCTATAGCGCACAGAGATAACACGGGTCATATCAACCGCTTCGATATTTAAGCGCTTGGCAAAATTCTCCAGAGCCAATTCCTTGGCATCCTTACCGCCACCAAGGCCAAGCAAGCCGGACAAGAGCGAGCCTTCCTGCAATTCCGGCGCATCAATAATGCCGAGCTTGTCAATCACCCGCGAGGCCAAATCACGACTGGTCAAAACCTGAATTTGAGAGGCAAACATGGCTTCGTCAGCGCTGGCCACCGGCAATGGACTATCAACAGAAGAGCGGGCAAACCCGGCATCTTGCGGAGCAATCAGCAATCTGGCATCTGCGCTATAATTGGCTTGCTGGACAAAAATCAACAGCCCAACCAGAACAGCCATAACAGCAGAGGCACCCAAAAGCGTCCATTTGGCATCATATAATGTTGCCATCAGAGCCTTTAGGTCCAGTTCCACTTCTGCATTATGGCTGACGCGAGACGAATTCATTGCCACTTCTCCGCATGTAATCTTCGTCTGATCCTGCCAAAACATGGTAAGCAAGGCGTTAATGGCCTCAATATTTTCTTATTAAGACGCCCAGACCCCTTCTTTAATCCCTGTTCTTTTTTACCCGAAAGCAAAGCTGATTTTACGCTTAATTAACCATAAATCCTGTTTGTTATAAGGACTATTCAGCACACGAGTCGGACGTATGATTATTCGTTTTTTCCTTTTCATGGCCCTTGCTATTGGTCTTGGTGCCTGTTCCAGTTACAAACCCGCCGGAGATGCCTTGCACAAATCTCTGATTGGGCCTTACCAGCTGGATTCCGGTGACCGGGTACGGCTGATTGTCTATGATCAGGAAAATCTCAACAACGACTATACTGTTGATCAATCAGGATATATTTCTGTCCCATTGATCGGAAATGTTGTCGCCAGAGGCCGCCATACAGCGGAATTGTCTGCCGAAATTGCCACCCGCCTGCAAAATGGGTTTGTGCGGGACCCTGACGTCTCTGTCGAAATCGCCCAATATCGCCCCTTTTTCATCATGGGTGAAGTGGCCAATGCCGGGCAATATGCCTATGTCACCGGCATGACCGTTCAAACCGCTGTTGCCATCTCTGGGGGCTTTACCCCACGCGCAAAACAACGCCATGTCGATATCACGCGCCAAATTAACGGTAAAATCATAACCGGTCGGGTAAGCTTAACGGACCCGGTACGGCCAGGTGATACGATCTATGTGCGAGAGCGGCTTTTCTAAGGCTTTCAATCATCGCTTGTACAGGGTGGTTGACAACAGGAGCCCTGAATGACCACAGTCAAAAAATTGCGCATCGTACATTGTGTACGTTCACCATTTGGTGGCATTTTTCGACATATTCTTGATCTTGCCCATCAGCAACATCTTGATGGTCATGATGTCGGCCTCGTGCTGGACAGCGAGACCTGTAGCGCCTTTGAGCAGGCAAAAATTGATGCTGAAGCGGCCAGCCTGACCCTTGGTGTTCACAAATTTCCAATCAAACGCAATATCGGCATCGGCGATATCCTTGCTTTTGGGCGCATGTATAAAGCCTTGCGCGCAATGAAACCCGACATCGTGCATACCCATGGCGCAAAAGGCGGCGCTTTGGGCCGCAGCGTTGCTTCCTTTTTGCCAACCAAGCCAGGGCGTCTCTATTGCCCCCATGGTGGCAGCTTGCATTATGCGAAACACAGCCTGAAGGGCAGACTCTTCTTTGCCCTTGAAAAACGTCTGGAGCGATTGAGCGATTCCCTTGTTTTCGTATCAGAATATGAGATGCGCTCTTATTTTGCCAAGGTTGGACAACCCAAAGTCGGCTGGACGCTGGCCTATAATGGATTGCGCGATCATGAATTCAACCCCATCCCCGTAACTGCACAAACCTCTTATGACTTTTTGATGATTGGGCAATTGCGGGATCTGAAAGGGCCAGACCTTTTCATCAAAGCTCTCAAGGCCCTGCATGATTGCAATCAAAAGGCCACAGCCCTGATTGTCGGATCGGGCGAAGATGAAGACAAATATCGGCAAATGGTCTCAACGTATGGGCTTGAAAAGCATGTGACATTTTCTGCTCCCATGCCAGCAGCAGATGCCTTTGCCAAGGCCCATTGCGTTGTTGTGCCCTCGCGCGCCGAATCCATGCCTTATATCGTTTTGGAAGCCATTGGCGCCCATAAACCGATCATTGCCACAGATGTTGGCGGCATACCTGAAATTTTTGGTGAACAAGCGCATTTGCTGGTGCCAAGCGATGATGTTGAGGCATTACGCAAAGCCATGCTTTCCAAGTTGGAAAGCCGGGAATTGGCACAAACGCAAGCCACGCATCTGGTCGAGCAAATCAAAGCAGGCTTTTCGCTGGAAGTTATGAATCGCGCCATTCTGGACGAATATCACCGTATCTTGCGCAACCGCCCTGCTATTAACCATGCATTAACGACGAAATCCGAAAAGGTCAAAACCGCAGCCTGATTTTTGATCAGTTAAGTCTTTTTCAGCATGAGATAGCTAAGCTATTTTCCGGGACGACAAATATAAAAATCGGAAAACGGTATTAAGCAATGCAGGGTTTGGATCCAAGAGCAGTCTATACGTCAAGTGCAGTCCTTGCGTCTTCTGAAGATGAGCCTCAAGGCAAAAATCATCAAATCACTGAGATGGCTCGCGAGGTTGCCTCGGAATTTGCCTCCACCACCTATGCCCCGATGATGGTACGTGGCGTGATTCAGATGATTGATATTGCGCTGATTGCCCTTGCCGGGATCGCAGCTTTGCATTTTGCCAGTGATAGTCTGTTTCCCAATATGCTGTATCCGCTGGGTTATTCCATTCTTGGCGGCTTGTTATTTGTCCTCTTCATGCTCTCAGCTGACAGCTATAATATGAGCATGATGCATAGTTTCTCCCCACAAATTGGAAAAATTGTCGGGGCTTGGGCGCTGGTTATTATCCTTGGCATCATGATCAACTTTTTCATGGATACCGGCTTTGAGGCTTATCGCGGCTGGTTAGGGGCCTGGTTTGCCGCTGGCATTGGCAGTATTGTGGTTATGCGCGGTGTGCAAGCCATTATCGTGCGCCGCTGGAAAGAAGAAGGCAGACTGGAGCGCCGTGCGGTGATCGTTGGCGGCGGCCAACCGGCAGCAGATATTATTTCCACGCTCGAAAGTCAGGAAGCCAATGACATTCGCATTTGCGGGATTTTTGATGACCGTGACGATGCACGCTCCCCTGCTCTTGTCTCTGGCTATCCCAAATTGGGTACAGTGGATGATCTGGTGGAATTTGCCCGCCTTTGCAAAATCGACATGCTGATCGTTACCATTCCTGTCACCGCAGAAAATCGCGTCTTGCAGATGCTGCATAAATTATGGGTTTTGCCGCTGGATATTCATTTAAGTGCGCATATGAACAAAATGCAGTTTCGCCGCCGCACCTATAGCTATGTTGGCAAATTGCCCACGGTTCCGATTTTTGCCAAGCCAATTGCCAATTGGGGCTCTATGTTCAAGCGCATTTTTGATGTGATTGTCTCAATTCTGGCCATCATCCTGCTCTCCCCTATTCTGATTGCAACAGCCATTGCCGTGAAGCTGGACAGCGCCGGGCCTGTTCTGTTCCGCCAAAAGCGTGTTGGCTTTAACAATGAACAAGTGATGGTCTATAAATTCCGCTCGCTCTATCACAATCAGTCAGACCAGAAAGCGGCAAAATCCGTTACAAAGAATGACAGTCGCGTGACCAAGGTCGGGCGCTTCATTCGCCGCACATCCATTGATGAATTGCCGCAATTGTTCAATGTCTTGACGGGCACTCTCTCGCTTGTTGGACCGCGCCCCCATGTTCCGCATCAGGCCACAAACAACAAATTGTTTGAAGAAGTGGCCGATGGCTATATGGCACGCCATAAAGTCAAACCGGGCATTACCGGCTGGGCGCAGATCAATGGATGGCGTGGCGAGATTGATGACGACAACAAGCTCAAGCAGCGTGTCGAACATGACATTTACTATATCGAGAATTGGTCTCTGGCGCTGGATCTCTATATTCTGGCAAGCACGCCCTTCAAAATCATCAATCAGGATGGGGCTTATTAAAGATGACCAGCAGCGCACTTGCCCCTTTGGCGACGGGTCGCCTGGCATGGCCAAGTGCGCCCGCCTGGAAGCAACATTTTGCGGCCTTTGCCCTGTCAGCTTCAGTCTTTTGCTCCGGCTTTGTGATCAATGAGCCCTCCCCTTACGAATTTGCCATGGTGGCCTTGATCGGGATTTGGGCATTCATTGATCTCAAGATCAACCGCTATATCCTGCCGCTTGTTGGATTGATGGTGCTGTTCATTGCCGGTGGGGTTTTCTCAATCACACAATCGAGCATCATCGACCACGAACCGCTTTACATGGCGGTATCGGCCTTTTTGGCTTTCACCTCGATTTTCTTTGCCGCCATTATCAGCCAAAAGCCGGTTCATTATACGACGCGCATTTACAAAGCCTATGTTGCTGCGGCTGTTGTCACGGCGATTTTGGGGATTATCGGCTATTTCGGCGCCTTGCCCGGTTTTGAGATTTTTACCCGCAATGCGCGCGCCATGGGCGCGTTTCAAGACCCCAATGTTTTTGGCCCTTATCTGGTCTTGCCCTTCATCTTTATGATGGTCAGTATTTTGAAGAACCCTCCCTCAAAAGCGCTGATTCTGCTGCCCATTTTTGGCATTCTCGCCATTGGTATTTTGCTCAGCTTTTCACGCGCCGCTTGGGGGCTGGCTGTCTTTTCAACCCTTGGCGCCTCGCTTTTGTTTTTGGTCACAACACGCTCCACCAAAATCCGGGCGCGCATTCTGGTTTATCTGCTGATCGGCGCAGGCCTGATGGCTTTAGGGCTTGTGGTGGCCTTGAGCATTGATGAAGTGCGCGAGCTGTTGCTGCAACGCTTCACCTTGCGCCAAAATTATGACAATACCCGCTTTGCAACCCATGCCGCCGGTTTTGCCGCAGCTTGGACCCATCCTTTGGGATTTGGCGCGCTGGAATTTGGCCCTTTATTTGGGCAGGATCCGCACAATATCTATCTAAAATCTCTGGTGGCCTATGGCTGGCTGGGCCTGATTGCTTATCTGGGCATGATCATCACCACCTTTCTTGCCGCTTTCCCTCTGCTGTTCCGCACCCGCCCATGGCAGCTTTTGTTGCAATGCGCTTTTGTGGTCTGGCTGGGCCATATTCTAATTGCACAGGTGATTGATATTGACCATTGGCGGCATGTTTATATGTTGTTTGGCTTCATTTGGGGCTTTATCGGTGCAGAATATCTGACCCGCCGCACAGAAAGAGCGACGGCACAAAGCCCTGATCTGTCATCCACTTACGCACAAACGCCCATAACTGCCATCACGCCATCCCATCATGCAGACAGATCTGCTCCCCCCCGCGTCCTGACCTTTTAAGCGCGTTATAAAGCTTGAGGATAATTCCTCTTTATGACGGCGTAGTTTGTTGCATGATTGTCTTATAGGGCCTATATAACACTCAGTCGGAGCGTAGCGCAGCCTGGTAGCGCACTTCGCTGGGGGTGAAGGGGTCGTAGGTTCGAATCCTATCGCTCCGACCATTTTCCTCCCCTCAGCCTTATTTTCCCTGCACCAAATGCATTTCTTCAGCGCAAGAAAAGACTTCTCTTTGTCATATCGCTGAAATATACGCCGCGTAATATTATCAAACACCAGAGCGCCTTGGAGATCTGACGGATCTTGGATCATCTGACGCGTGACAATAGATAAGCGGCCCTGTCGACTGACGGGGCCATTTTTTTTGCAAAAGCAAAGCCAACAGCTCTCATGACACTTTTAACGATTTTGGGCATATTTCTTTAAATGTTCGGCGCTATTCTTAGTCTATGATGATATCAGGCTCTCATAGCGCCTTTACGGCTTTGCAAGATACGGCTGACCGCACTGCGCAAATTGCGCAATCCATTGCCAATGGCGGGCCGGTCTATGCGCATGCAGACGCCAATCCTGCTTCAAAACAGCCATCCTCTCAAAAGGTTGAAGCGCTCTCCACGCCAGCCTCCATCGCGCCAGATGCCAGTCCGGCGATGCAATTGATCGATCTGAAACAAACGGAACTGGTCTTCAAAACCAGCGCCCTTGCTGCACGCACTTTGATAGAAAGCAGTCAGGAATTGATGGATGCTTTAAGATAGGAAAAGTTAAACTTACCCTGCTTTGAAATGATCATTTATTCTTATATTTCAAAAATTTAAATATATTTATTAAACGAATTTCTTAACTGGAATTTCTAGCCTGATCCAAAATTCTTTTGCATTCCAGCAATTCAAACAAGGTCGACTGCAATCGGCGCACATCATCGCGCGGCATAGAAGCAGGCTTTGTCTGCTCTTGCTTTGCGTCAGCCTCGCTTTCTGCATGTTTGCCACGCAAGCGAGAAAAGAAGCCGCTTTTATTGTCTTGCAATAAGCTATTTCTACCCGTTTCGACCGAAAAAGCCGCCTCTTGCCCTTGCTGATAAACAGGCTCGCCTTGCGTTAATCCAGCTGGCATCGCTGGTGCAGGATCGGGCGTAGGAATTGGCTGCGGCATCTGAGGAGTTTGCGGCATCATAATATGGGCTGGTGCGGGCACCATCCCCTGATTGGGGTCAATCCCTGCTGCTGCTTCTGGCGATGACGCTTGTACATTATTGGAGGCAGTGACCGGAGGGGGCGACAGCGTCGTAGGGGGCGATAGCGGAGCGTTTGTCTGTGCGGGCAGCTCAACATCTCTTTCAGGTGCTCCATATCCATGAGCGGCATGAACAGCCTGAGGCGGAATGTCAGGCGCTACCGGGGCCGATATTTCAGGATTGGCCGCAATTGCGGCCATTGCAGGCGCTTGCGGCACTGGTGCGGGAGCCGGGGAATTTACATGGACTGGCAAGCTCTCAGGCTTTGCGGCCACCAATGGGGGCTGTTGTTCTTCAGGATGATGCGTCTTTTGCCCATCACTTTCAACACAAGGGGTAGAGAGAGCATGAGTCTCAGCCCCGTTGCCGGGCTGATCTGTTGCATGACCATGTTGAGGATTGGTGATAGGTGGTTGCTGTTGGGCAACACCTTGTTGGTCACCCTCCCCATCACTTGCCGCTATATGGCCGGGAAAGGCTTCGATCACATGGCGAATGCCCTGTTCTTTAAGGATGCGTTGCACGCCCTTAATCGTATATCCTTCGCCATAAAGCAAATGGCGAATGCCACGCAACAACTCAACATCATCAGGGCGATAATAACGACGACCACCCCCGCGCTTCATGGGTTTAATTTGCGAAAAACGCGTTTCCCAAAACCGCAAAACATGTTGTGGCAAGTCAAGCTCTTGCGCCACTTCGCTGATTGTACGAAATGCATCTGGACTTTTGCGCAAGAGACCCTCCCCACCGGGCTATGCTAGGCGCGATCAAGCGCATAGCAGATATTGCAGCCATCTTTCCCGTGCAATTGCTAAAACGGCACGTCTTATTCCTGTTTCACTCTTCCCTGCTCTTTTTATACTTAGTTAGCTGGTGCTAGGGAATCGTTGATTTTCTTTTTCAGGACATTGGATGGTTTAAACACCATCACGCGACGAGGAGAGATTGGCACTTCCTCACCGGTTTTTGGATTTCGGCCAATGCGTTCATTTTTTGATCGAACAAAAAATGTTCCAAAGGATGACAGCTTGACCTGCTCGCCCTCAACCAGACAATCGCTCATCTCGGCCAAGACCATTTCAACCAGTTCAGCCGACTCTGTCCGGGACAGGCCAACTTTTTGGTAAACCGCTTCGCACAAATCCGCGCGTGTAACAGTCTTACCCCCCATGCGAAATACCTCACTATTAAAATTACAAAATTTTACAGACTCGCATCCAATCAAGAGCGTATTGGCATCTTGCCTATTCGTCAATAACTTAAAGCGCTATTGAACGAATGGCGATGCCTTACCAGCGCAACAGCACAGAGCCCCACGTAAAGCCGCCGCCCATCGCCTCCAGCATAACGGTATCGCCCTTCTGAATGCGACCGTCTTTGACCGCAACATTCAGAGCCAGAGGGATGGACGCTGCCGATGTATTGCCATGCAAATTGACGGTGGTCACCACTTTGTCAGCGGCAATGCCAAGCTTTTTGGCGCTGGAATCAATAATGCGCTTGTTTGCCTGATGGGGCACAAACCAATCCAGCTCCTCAGCGCTGATGCCTGTTGCATCAAAGGCATCGGTGATCACATCGGTGATCATGCCAACAGCATGTTTGAACACTTCCTTGCCCTGCATCCGCAGATATCCGGCGGTTTGCGTGGTGGATGGGCCACCATCCACATAGAGCTTGTCCTTATGACGACCATCAGAGCGCAAATGACTGGTCAGCACGCCGCGATCACTGACATCGCCCGTGCCTTCCTGTGCTTCCAAAATCACAGCGCCCGCGCCATCGCCAAACAAGACGCATGTGGTGCGATCATTGAAATCCAGAATGCGGGAAAAAGTCTCTGCGCCAATCACCAAAGCCCGCTTTGCCTTGCCGCCTTGCAAATACAAATCTGCCGTTGACATGGCAAAGACGAAACCGGAGCAAACAGCCTGCAAATCAAAGGCCGCCCCATGGGTGATGCCCAATTTGTTCTGAATAGACACCGCCGTTGCCGGGAAGGTGTTATCCGGCGTTGCGGTTGCGCAAATGATCAGATCAATATCGCTTGCTTGCAGCCCCGCATGCTCCAGCGCTGCCAAAGCCGCCTTATGCCCCAAATCCGATGTATATTCCTCATTAGCGGCCACATGGCGCTGTTCAATACCGGTGCGTTGGCGGATCCATTCATCAGAGGTTTCAACAACCTTGGTCAAATCCTCATTGGTCACGACATTATCGGGCAAATAGGATCCACATCCCACCACAACTGATCGAATGGTACTCACGATGCATTCTCCTCATTCGCCGGCATTCTGTTTTTATGATAGACGGACAAATCCTGCTCCAATTTGTCGGCCAGGCCATTTTTGACCATATTGTGACCCAGAATAATGGCAGCGGCAAACCCTTCGCCATCGGTGCCACCATGGCTTTTGATCACAAGACCATTGAGACCAAGAAAGACCCCACCATTGACCTTGCGCGGGTCCATTTTTTCTTTCAAATGCTGAAAAGCCGAACGGGCAAAGAAATAGCCAACTTTGGCCATCAGGGTACGGCTCATGGCAGAGCGCAGATATTCGGCCAATTGCTTGGCTGTGCCTTCAGCTGTCTTCAGGGCGATATTTCCGGCAAAACCTTCTGTCACCACCACATCCACAGTGCCGCGGCCCAGATCATCCCCTTCCACAAACCCATTATAGTCAAGCTGGGGCAACTCAAATTCACGCATCAAGCGCCCAGCTTCCTTCACTTCATCAAGGCCTTTGACATCTTCCTCGCCAATATTGAGCAAGCCAACGGTCGGGCGCTCAATATCCAGCAAGGCACGGGCCATCGCCCCGCCCATCATGGCAAAATCAATCAGCTGCTGGGCGTCTGCACCAATGGTCGCACCCACATCCAGCACAATGCTCTGACCTCGCATCGTGGGCCAAATGGCGGCAATGGCAGGGCGTTCAATATTGGCCATGGTGCGCAGGCAAAATTTTGACATTGCCATCAAGGCACCGGTATTGCCAGCCGAGACACAGACATCAGCGTCACCCGTCTTGGTCGCTTCAATGGCTTGCCACATGGAGGATTTCCCCCGGCCACGGCGCAAGGCCTGACTGGGTTTTTCATCCATCGCAATTTTAACATCAGTATGGTGGAACGTGCTGGCCTGCTTGACCCGTGGGAAATTTTCCAACATTGGCAGGACTGTGTCCTGATCGCCATAGAGCACATAACGGATGTCCGGGTAACGGACAAGGGCAATATCTGCCCCCTCCAGAACAGTTGTGGCGCCATTGTCGCCGCCCATCACATCCAGAGAAATTCTAATCGTTTCGGTCATTCCACACGTCTTTTACAGGTCATGCCGTAAGGTAAGGCTTACCAATCCAGAGGGCTCCGACTCACATCCGGCGCTTTTTCAGCGCCAGAGTGCGAATGCTGGGACAATATCCAATTTCTGTAAATAAACAACCGGATTATCAGACCATTGCGCCAGAGCGGGTATAATTTTATTGCGGCTGGTCCAGTTTGTCTTTCAGTCCCGCAAGAGCGGCAAAGGGATTTTCCCCCTGATCTTGACTGCCATCATCTTCGACATGATCATCAAAATCGATGCCATCAGCTTTGGGATAGTCATTGAGCGCCAGAGCGAAAAATTCCTCGGCATAGAGACCAACGTCAATTTCATCGCCGTCAAATTCCTCCGGCGGATCCTCGCCTTCGGCATCGATGACAAGCTCGCCGCCATTTTCCTGATCATTGGCCCGGCGGGCAAAAGGAGAACCTTTTGGCACAAGGGTCAGCTCAAAAGCTTCATCAATTGTCTCAAAAACAGGCTTTAAAGAGACAACGCAGGTTTGCTCCACCTCGCCTTTCACACGACCTTCCAGCCGGGCCCCGTTCTTTTTCCAGGCAAAAACACGGCATTCAACGGCATAGCTTTGGACATGACGAATATCCAGCCGACGGGTCAATTCTTCGCACATAGGCGCATCGGCTTCACCCTTGACCATTTCACCAAGGCTTTTGAGCCGTGTGACCGTCACAGGCAAAGACAGGACGGCCTTTCGGTTGGCCAATTCCTCGATCTGTTCGCTTTTTTTCATTGTTTATCCTGTTCGATGTCCCTGTCTGATGACAGCGCGTTCAATGATGCAGGTTTGGCGAAGGTGACTGAGCCTTGTTTGATGGTTTCAATATCAAGCAAGGCTAGCACTTTGTCATTCTCAATGACATAATCCGCCAATTCCGCCAATTCAGCTGGCTGTTCTTCGTCCTCAGGGAAAAAATTACGCCCCAAGGCTTCCATCAATGGCTCTTTTCCGCTCTCGCGCGCTGTATCATAGGCCTCAATGCGGCCATAAAAGGCCTGCGCCATTTTTTTGATCTTTTTGGGCACAGATAAATCACCAATGCCAATTTCGCGCAATGAATGGTCCATATCCTTAAAGAAGCGATCAAAGACAGCCTGCCCCAGATCCTTCACGGCCTCGTCTTCCTTGACAAGCCGCCGAAACAGCATATAGGCATGGAGCAAGAGCAGTTCAAACCGGCCATTGATTGTATCGGGTATCCGATAATCGGTATAGAAAACCGGCAAACGGGCCTGATCCACCAATTGCTTGTAAAGACGGTCTGCCAGCTCCTCGCGCTTGCTATCTTTTTTGAAAAGATTGAAAATCATTGCCACCCGATCTCATGAAGCGTTCAGCCAGACCAAACTCAAAAGCGGTGCTGACTGACATTTATCTGCCTTATTGCCTCTTCTTTGCCACATTGAAGGGGCTTACAGCAAGAAGGGGTGCTCAATGTTACCACAGCGATTGCATTTCGTTGTTAAAAGAGCTACCGACAGATAAAGATCTTGTGCAAAGATTACGCCACAAGCCTCAATCGGGAGTGATAGACTGAAAATGACTGCAAAAAGCCAAGTGCCATCTCGCCGCATTCTCAAGCCCTTTCAGGTGGCAAGTCTTGTGCTGGCTCTCAGCTCCATTGCTCTGGGCGGCTGTTTGACCTCTGAGACAACAATTCACGGCTTTGTGCCAACGGATTATACTCTGGATGAGATTGTCGCCGGATCCAGTCAGGAACAAGTTTTGCTCAGTCTTGGCACCCCATCGACAACGGCCAATTTTGGCAATGATGTTTATTATTATATCAGCCAAACCCGCAAAAAGAGCGTTGCCTTCATGCGCTCCAAGCCTGTGTCCCAAACGGTTGTAGCGGTTTATTTCGACGAAGAAGGCCGCGTTGCACGCACCGTTAAATATGGCCTCAAAGATGGCCGCCTTTACGACTTTACCAATGACGTTACCCCGACAGCCGGACGCGAAGCCAGCTTTTTGGAGCGTATGATTCAAGGGGTTGGCCCCAGCACCGGTATTTTGACCGGCAATTAGAAACGGATCAAAGGAGCGATAATATGAGCTTTGAAAGCGCCCTTTCCTTCTTTATCGCCATCTTTATTTTCAGCATCACGCCGGGGCCGGGTATTTTTGCCATTCTGGCCCGGGCGCTGACAAATGGAGCGCGCGCCTGTTTCATGCTCTCTCTTGGCATGGCAATCAGTGATATCGTCTATTTGATTGCCGCCTGTTTTGGTTTGGCAGCATTGGCCACACACTGGAGCGAGGTCTTTACCATTGTGCGCTTTGTGGGGGCTGCCTATTTGCTCTATCTGGGCTGGAAAATGTGGACAGCCCGCCCTGATCTTGCTTCAGAAGTGCGCAAGGAAAGCAAATCCGGCATGGCTCTATCTTTTGCTCAAGGCTTCCTGATTTCAGCTTCCAATCCAAAAGTCATTCTGTTTTACATCGCCTTTTTGCCAACCTTCTTGGACATACAGGCACTGACCAATCAGGATATCCTTCTGGCCTGCCTGTTATCGCTGATCGCCCTGATGGCAGGCCTTATGCTGGTCGCTTTTTCCGCAGCCAAGGCGCGGCTTTTGCTGAAAACGGAAAGCTCTGCCCGCAGGATCAATAAAATAGCAGGATCAATCATGATTGGCGCCGGAGCCTTTTTGGCAAGTCGGGGATAGTTAAGCGTGTATCCCCAAAAGCCCCAAAGGCCCCATTTGGGGCCTTTTTCTATGTTGATGCTTCGTTTTCCTGCAAACTGCGATTACGCACCCATTGCAGCAGCAAAAGCAACAAACACAGCACCACAATGGGAAAGACAATCAGATTGAGCTTCTCCCAGCCATAGGCATTGAGCACAGAACCGGATGAGAAAGAGGCGATCGTGACAACACCAAAGACCAAAAAGTCATTGGTGGCCTGAACCTTGGCCCGCTCATTTGGCTTATAACAATCTGTGACCATAGCCGTTGCACCAATGAAGCCAAAATTCCAGCCAACGCCAAGCAAGATCAGGGCAATCCAGAAATGCGTCAGCTCAACTCCCATCAAAGCCACAGCAGAACAGGCGGCCAAGAGGAATAGCCCAAAGGCTACGACCCTCTCCTTGCCAAATTTCTGGATCAGAGTGCCGGTAAAGAAACTTGGAAAAAACATACCCAAGACGTGCCATTGAATGGCAAGGGCGGCATCTTCCTGACTATGATTGCACGCCACCATGGCCAACGGAGAAGCTGTCATCACAAAGCTCATCAAGGCATAGGAAAAGGCAGCACAGCTTGCCGCCACGATAAAGCGAAATTGCGTGATGATTTCCAGCAAAGGCCGCCCGCCCTGATCCTGTGCTTTTGTCTGTTTTGGAGGGAATTTTAGACCCATCAAAATCACAATAGCGACCACAGCCAGAGCGCTTTGCGCCAAAAAGCCCCCGGCAAACAAAACCGGTTCAAACAAATCCTTGGTATAAATGATAGTTTGCGGCCCGATGATAGCCGCCAAAACCCCGCCCGTCATCACCCATGAAATAGCCTTTGGCCTGAAGGCATCGCTTGCCGTATCTGCCGCAGCAAAACGATATTGCTGGGTAAAGGCCGATGAAAAGCCCGTCATCCCTGTTGCAAAAGAAAAGAGGGCAAAGTGGTCCTGCATAATCGCATACCAGGACAGGATGCCGCTTATGACCGCAATCAGGGACCCAAGGATGAATCCAAGTCTGCGCCCAAAAGATTTCATCAAAAACGCAGCCGGATAAATCCCAAGGGCCGTTCCTGCCACAAAAGTGGAGACAGGCAAAGTTGCCAAGGATTTATCGGACCCCAGCAAATAATGCCCCGTCAATCCGCCCATGGTGATGACCATAGCCGGAATGGCACCTGACACGGCTTGGGCACCGGCAAGAATGAAGCTGTTTCGTCTGGCCAGACGATCATCAATCACATCATGTGTCATATGAGAACTCACATTACAAAGGCAGGCTGTCAGAACAGCGACAGTCGCGGGCAAGAAGGCCACACTCTGGCCAGATTATGGCGTGAAAGCAAGCTTTATTATATTCACTCAATTGAATTTAATAAACTATTCTTTGCTCTCTCATTGTTTCCCAGCTTTGCAGCATATTTTAAAAATGTTCGAAAGACAGCATATCCTGCCCATCCAGCCATCCTTGACTGGAAGAGAGGTCAAGGCCTGCCCCCTGCTCTATTGCACCAATTTTTGTCACCTTTTGATCAAGCCCTTGGGCCTGTTTCAAAAAGGCTTCTTCCTTATCAGGGGCAATGGCCATCAAAAGCTCATAATCATCACCGCCACCAAGGATTAAAGACATCAAAGATGGCTCCAATCTCAAAACCGCACGCGCTGCATCAGACAAAGAAACGGCATCAACATCGATATGAAGGCAAGTTTCACTGGCCAGCGCCATTTTTTGGGCGTCCCCCAGCAACCCATCGGAGATATCCATGCCAGCATGGGCATGGTCAAGCAAACATTGGCGCATTTCTAGACGTGGCAAAGGCAGTAAATAGCGCTCCATCAGATAGTTTTTATGCCGCTCATCCAGATTGGCTGGCAATGTGCCAAGCCGGGCCAGCAAGCCAAGAGCGGCATCTCCCAATGTACCGCTCATATAGAGACAATCCCCCACTTGGGCATTGCGTCGGATGATTTGGCATCCTTTTGGCACCAAACCAAAGGCAGTGACAGAGAGCGTCAGTCGATCTGGGCTTTTGACCGTATCGCCACCAAAAAGCGCAAAATCATAACGCGCCTGATCTTCTTTCAACCCATCCACAAAGTCTTTCAACCAGCTTTCGCTCCAATCTTGCGGCAAACCAAGGCCAAGCAAATAGCCATAAGGTTTGGCTCCTTTGGCAGCCAGATCAGAGAGATTGACCCGCAAGGCTTTTTGCGCAATTCGCCCAGCTGGATCATTGGCAAAGAAATGGATATCCGCAACCAACAGATCCTTGGTGACAACCAGATCATAGCCTTGTGGGGGCGAGAGGAAAGCAGCGTCATCACTCAGGCCAAAAGAAGCATCCTGACTGGCCAAAGGCGCAAAATAATGCGCAATCAAGTCTGTTTCGCCACGTCTTTTTTCGCTCATAACTGCCCTTCCCAAGACTTTTCAATCAGGCTCTGAGACCATTTTGTGCGTCCCACTATGACAAAGGCGGCCCCCAAACAGAAGCCGCCTTTTTAATCATATCGATATGTGAAGCGATGACAAATATGCCTAATCACTTTTATCGCGTGGCTTCAACTCATCCTCGCGTACGTCACGGGCCAGATTGTCCAGTACACCATTGACGATGCGCGGCTCATCACCTTCGAAAAAGGCTTTGGCAACATCGACATATTCGGTGATGATCACACGCGCCGGAACATCTTTATGATAAAGCATTTCATAAAGCCCGGCCCGCATCACCGCACGCAAAGTGGTATCGATCCGCGCCAATGGCCAGCCTTTTTCCAAGGCGGTATGGATTTTGGGATCAAGCACCAATTGTTGCTTGACGACGCCAGTGACCAGATCGCGGAAATAGGCAATATCTGCGGGCAAATACAGCTCTTCATCCACTTCTTTGCCCAGACGGAACAGCTCAAACTCTTCCAGAACTTTGGAAAGAGGCGTGCCCCCCACATCCATTTGATAAAGCGCCTGCACAGCACCAAGACGGGCAGAGCCGCGTTGATTGGCGCTACGGACCGGCTTTTCATTGTTGGTTTGATCGCTCATGCGCCAATTCCAAATTTCTCGCGCATGGCAACCATCGCCAAAGCCGCTTTGGCAGCGCCACCGCCTTTATTCTTGTCATCAACCTTGGCGCGGGCCCATGCCTGATCGCCATTTTCAACGGTTTGAATGCCATTGCCCACTGCAACACAGCCTTCAACGGACAGATCCATAATAGCACGCGCTGATTCATTGGACACAATATCATAATGGGTGGTTTCTCCACGGATCACCACGCCAAGCGTCACAAAGCCATCATACACAACGCCGCCATTTTCGGCACCCAGCATCGCCATGGACATGGCCGCGGGAATTTCCAGAACACCGGGTACGGAAATCCGCTCATAAGTCGCGCCAGCCTCGTCAAAAGCCTGAATGGCACCGCGTGCCAGCTCATCGGCCAGATCTTCGTAAAAACGGGCCTCAATAATCAGAAAATGTGGTTTTGAATCGCTCATCTCATTCACCCAATCGTCTGCGGTGGGCTGTCAAACCATGTCCGCGTCACAAAGTCCAGTCCTTAATGGCATTTCCGCGCCATTTCTCACGCAACATGCTTTATAAGGGCCAGATTTAGGAGTCTATGCCCTAAAATCCTGATACAATCATCAAGCCTATTTTGATGGCTTATAGTCTGCAAGGCGGGCCACATAACGCGCCATCATATCCACTTCCAGATTGATGCTGGACCCCACCTGTCGCTCGCCCCATGTGGTTTGCTCAAGCGTGTGGGGGATGAGGAAAATGGTAAAATCATCGCCGTCTACTTCATTGACGGTCAAAGAGCAGCCATCCAGCGCCACAGAGCCTTTTTGTGCAATGAAACGGGCATAATCGCCCGGAGCCCGCAATTTGAAGAAAACAGAATCCGGATGATCTTGCCGCTCCACCACTTGGGCCAAACCATCGACATGGCCAAGGACCAAATGGCCGCCCAGCTCATCACCCATACTGAGCGAGCGTTCCAGATTGAGCTTTTTGCCCACGCACCATTCGCCTGCATTGGTCAGATCAAGGGTTTCCTTGCCTGATTCCACGTCAAAATAATGCCGTCCATCCTCTGCCAAAGTGCCTTTCTCAATGACGGTATGACAAACACCAGAACAAGCAATGGAGGCCCCAAGCTCGATGCCTTGCGGCTCATAACGTGTTGCGATCCGCACCCTTTGACCTGCCGGAATTTTGTCCAGTTTGATGATTTCGCCGATATCTGTGACAATTCCTGTAAACATTGTATCTTCCTGTTTCAGCAAGCTGTTATGGCATCTTTGGCGGACTGCCAGAAACGAAACAAGTGCGCCTAAAAACGCGGCACCTTTCGCAAAAAAGTCATGGCTTTGTCTTGCCCCATCCGTTGCTGATGATCAAGATAAAAACCGGCAGCACACAGGGCTTCATTGGCACTTTGCTCAAAGGCCCGCAATCCAGTGCCCAATCTGCGACATCCCTGATAGAGAATAAACTCATCGATCAAATCTTTATCCAGCAAGGTTCTGGCCAGAATGGCCCCTGTCTCTATAAAGAGCTTATTGATCCCCTCCTCTGCCAGCAAGACCAAGGCCTGATCCAGATCGACATGGCCTAAAGACGTTGGATCTGTGAGCAAGAGTTTGCACCCCCGCGCTTCCAAACTAAGGGCCTTTTCAACTGAGATATGACCACTGGCAAGGATCCATGTCGGCACATTTTTGGCCGTTTGCACCAGCTGACTGGACAGTGGAATGCGCCCTTTGCTGTCCAACACAATGCGAATGGGAGATGTCTCTTCCAATCCTTGTAAACGCACAGTCAGAGACGGATCATCAATCAGCACCGTATCAACCCCAACCAGAATGGCATCGGCACGGCTGCGCAAAGCATAAGTGCGGTTCTTTGCCTCTGGCCCGGTGATGGCGAGATTGGGCTGTTGCCGATTGCCGATATAGCCATCGACAGAGATGGCCATTTTGGCAACAAGCCATGGGCGATTGGTTTGGGTGCGAGAGAGAAAGCCTGCAAGATCGCGTGTGGCCTCTTCTTCCATCAATCCTGTTTCAACCGCGATGCCCGCGTCTTGCAGCATGGCAAAGCCCCGCCCATTGACACGCGGATCGGGATCGCCTTTGGCACAAACCACGCGCCGGATGCCCGCTTCAATCAAAGCTTGAGAACAGGGCGAGCTTTTGCCGGTATGCGAACATGGCTCCAACGTCACATAGGCCGTGGCCCCTTTGGCCGCACTGCCTGCTTGCGCCAATGCCATGCGCTCGGCATGGGGCCGCCCGCCTTTTTGGGTATAGCCCTGCCCTATGATGACAGGACCGCCCGCGCTTTGCTGCACCAAGACACAACCAACAGAAGGATTTTCAGCCGTTTGCCCCATGCCGCGCCTGCCAAGACGCAAGGCAAGCGCCATGAAACGCTCATCCCATTTCAATTGCTCACTGGGCGACAACTCACAGTGAGAGCGGGCAAAATCGAAAGATGTTTTTGACATGCTGGCCTTCCTTGGATCGGGACAGGCAACAGGACAGGCTAGTCCTCTTCAGAGGATAATTCGTCCAATACGTCTGAGAAGTCTTTGGCTTCGGCAAAATTGCGATAGACAGAAGCAAAGCGAATATAGGCGATATCGTCAAGGCTTTTCAGCCCTTCCATGACCAATGTGCCAATTTGTTCGGCAGTGACTTCAGCATCGCCCTGACTTTCCAGCTGGCGCACAATGCCAGAGACCATGCGCTCGATGCGCTCTGGCTCAACGGGACGTTTGCGAAGGGAGACCTGAACAGAGCGCATAAGCTTGTCGCGATCAAAGGGAACGCGGCGACCGGTGCGTTTGATCACCGACAATTCACGCAATTGCACCCGCTCAAAGGTGGTGAAGCGGCCACCACAGCCATTGCACACGCGCCGACGGCGAATGGCGGTATTGTCTTCTGTTGGGCGAGAATCCTTGACCTGAGTTTCGTCACATCCACAATAAGGACAGCGCATTGATCACCCTCGCACAGTTTGGGCAGCAATCGGGAAAGCTCCCGATTGCTGATTTTTTTAAGCCTTACAGATCGGCGTAAATCGGGAAGCGATCAGTCAAGGCAATGACCTTGGCTTTGACCGCTGATTCTACCTCTGCATTGCCTTCTTCGCCATTTGCGGCCAAACCGTCAAGCACTTCGATGATCAATTCACCAATCAGCTTAAACTCTTGCGCACCAAATCCGCGGGATGTCCCCGCAGGGGTGCCCAAGCGAATGCCGGAAGTGATGGTTGGCTTTTCAGGGTCAAATGGCACGCCATTTTTGTTACAGGTGATGAAAGCACGGCCAAGGGCGGCTTCTGCCGCTTTACCGGTCAGGCCTTTTGGACGCAAATCCACCAGCAACAAATGATTATCAGTACCGCCAGATGCCAATGCCAGACCACCGGCATAGAGCGTGCTTGCCAGCACTTGCGCATTGTCACGCACAGCGGTTGCATAGGCTTTGAAATCGTCCGTTAGCGCTTCACCAAAAGCAACAGCCTTGGCAGCGATCACATGCATCAATGGACCACCCTGAAGGCCGGGAAAGACTGCGCTGTTTACTTTTTTGGCAATCTCGGCATCGTTGGTCAGAACCATACCACCACGAGGGCCACGCAAGGTTTTATGGGTGGTGGTGGTGGCAATATGCGCATATGGGAATGGATTTGGATGCAGACCTGCGGCAACGAGGCCGGCAAAGTGTGCCATATCCACCAGCAGATAGGCTCCAACGCTGTCTGCAATCTCACGGAAACGTTTGAAATCAAACTCACGAGAATAAGCAGAACCGCCAGCAATGATTAGCTTTGGCTGATGCTCTTTTGCCAAGGCTTCCATTTGATCGAAATCGATCAGGCCATCTTGCTGACGCACGCCATACTGAACAGCCTTGAACCATTTGCCAGACTGGTTTGGACGCGCACCATGGGTCAAATGCCCCCCTGCATCCAAGCTCATGCCCAGAATGGTGTCACCTGGCTGAATCAGCGCCATGAACGCTGCCTGATTGGCCTGTGAGCCGGAATTTGGCTGCACATTGGCAAATTCACAGCCGAACATTTTGGTTGCGCGCTCGATTGCCAGATTTTCGGCAACGTCTACAAAATGACAACCACCATAATAGCGGCGGCCCGGATAGCCTTCCGCATATTTGTTGGTCATGATGGAGCCTTGCGCTTCCAAGACTGCTTTGGAAACGATGTTTTCTGATGCAATCAGCTCGATTTCCTGCTGCTGACGACCCAACTCGTCCTTGATTGCCTTTGCAATATCTGGATCGGTAGTCGCCAGATCATTGGTAAAGAAATTGGGGAAGATCGCTTCTGTCATAGACATTACCCTTTGACTCAAGAAAATGCTTGCCTGGTCCCGAGGCTGGCAGACAATCTGAAAACTAGCCTCGTTCAAGATTTCAGATTGTTGCGTTTCATTGCTATTGCCTTGCCAGAACCGGCAGATTGCCCGCTCTGGATGTAGCTTCTAGCATGGAAACACACCAGCCGTCTGTTTCTGATTATGCTCTTATTTTTTATAAACGATCACATTTTGACATCATAATGATGCAAAATTCAGCTCATTTACTTTGTGATTGCATAACTCGGCGCTAAACCTGACAAATTTCAAACCCGAGAACAAGCTTTGAGTTTGGAAATCTGGTCTTGAAAGATAAGCTTTTTAAAATCGGTCGCTCCAGCCCAACAGACTGTCGCTTCTAGACCCATTTTCCGGGGCGCGGCTGTTGAGAATTCAAGTCTGCCAGCCGCTTTTTTAACTTGCGAACCGCCAAATTTTGCAAATCAGACTGGGAAACACTCGCCGGACCAAAGACAGACACTTCCAGTCCTGTGGTGGCATCAACCGCTATCGCCTTGACCTGAGAGCCGATTGCAACAAATTCAATATAGATCTCACCGGGCTTTGGCTGGGTCATTTTCCTATCTCCAAATCCTGATATACACGCATCCACCTATAGCCAGACAAATGCGCATCCATAGCAAAAAGCGGGCGAAGGATATCCTGCCCGCTTCATGATCTTAACCGATTCTCTTAGAACCTGATTGAAAAGTCCGGGGCCAGCCCTCTCCCCCTCCCAAACCACCCGTCATGGTACCCTCATGGGCGGTCTGAAGGGGGAGAGGGCTGGTGATGCGGCCTAAAAGTCTCAGTATGAGACTTTTAAATCGGGCACTAATGTCTATTGCAAGGGGGCAACCGGCGAGAGGCCATCGCGATTGTAAATATCATCGCGGAAATGGATCATCCCCCCCGATGTGGCCCAAGCCGTAATATAGGTCATATAGATCGGCACGCGACTTCTCACCGACACATCCTTGCGTTCGCCAGAGCGGATCACCTCATCAATGGCAAAGCGATCCCAGCCCGGTGTTTGCCCCAAAACCCAAGTAACAAATTCGCGCACATTTTGCACGCGAACACAGCCAGAGGAATGGAACCGATAAGACGAGCCAAACAAGGTTTTGGATGGCGTATCATGCAAATAGACAGAATGCTTGTTATGGAAATTGATCTTGATCGACCCCATGGAATTTTTGGCCCCCGGTTCCTGACGGAATTGGTAATTGAGGGCTTCATCGGTCGTCCAGTCCACTTGCGCGGCATCCAGCTCGATATTGTTGCGCAAATCACGGATATGAATCTTGTTATCGCGCAGATAATCAGGATCCTTTTGCATTTTCGGGATCAGATCCTTGCGAATGATGCTGGCAGGAACATGCCAATAGGGATTGAAATTGATTTCGTGGATTTTGGACGCCAGAACCGGGCTTTGACGATCAATCTTACCCACAACAGCGGTATGGCGCGAATGAACGGCTCCGGTTTGTACCGTTTCGATCTCTGCTGCGGGAATATTGACCATCACATAGCGCTCGCCCAGAAAACCGGACATGGCCCGCACGCGAACCAGATTGGTTTCCAGCTGGCGCAAGCGCACCTGCGCTGGCACATTAAGCGCTGCAAATGTTTCCTTGCCCACCAATCCATCTGGGGAAATGCCATGACGGGACTGGAAGCGGCGCACCGCAGCATCAACATAAGAATCAAACACATCGCTGACGCCCAGCGCTTGCTGCAAATCACCAGACATAGCCAGACGTTGACGCAATATAATGACAAGCTCGCTGCGCGCCCCGATGCGCAAGATTTTTGTATCAGGCACCAATGGCCAGCCACCACGCTGCACAACACCATAATAGAATTGCATAGCCTGTTCGATATTGCTGGCTGTTTGTGGCGACAAAGTCGGCTCTGCCGTTCTCACCGCCGCAACAGTCTGGCCCGGCGTATCAAAACGATCCCCCCATTCCACCTGACTTTGATTGAGAACTTCGTCCAGTGGATTGGCCTGCGCAAAAACGGGAGAGGCTTTGCTCATGACAAGAGAGGCTGCAAGCCCGGTGCCGATGCCAAATAACTGCCGTCTGGATAGATCAAATGATCCAGAGCGCTTTTGGCGCGCGTCTTTGCATCCACCAAGCTCTGGCGCAGGCTTTTTTTCGGATGGCGCTGGCAAATCGTCTGTCTGGCTCTTCTTGTCTTGCACTGGTCTCTCCGTGGCGTTCCCCAAAAGTCGGTTCACCGCTTTTCATCGTCAATAAATGCCTAGCACGAGGTTTGCCGGGTTACAATCGCAGACTGGTCCGACTAACAACTCACAAAATTCATGCCCTTGGAATGTGGCAAATTCTGGATGAATGATAGCTGAATTGCTCACAGAGCCATCACATAGGATGACAGAAATGTGAAATTCAGCCTTCAAAGCCTACAGGAATAGATTTGAGAGAGGAAGACAGTTTGAAACGGGAGAATCACTCAGACGCAAAAGCGCATGGAAAACCCCATAGAAAAACCCTTCCGAAAGTGCGATTTCGAAAGGGTTGATGAAGGTCAGTTCCAATTCATGAACAAATTGCTTGATGGATCCATAAAGGGCATTGTCGCTTATCGCCCTTGGAACCTGTCAAGCCAATGATGGCATCTCCCAAGTCCTTTGCCAGATTTGTTTGTCTCTGTGTCAAAAGAACACCTTGCCCATCCCTGTTATATGGGCAAGGAAGAGAGCCATTTTGGCTTACAAGCGATAAAGGATCTGATCGGTCCAGAAACGCTCCAGACGTTGCAAGGATTTATTGAGCGCAACAAAATCGTCTGCATTCACACCGCCGACCTGTTCGATCGTGTTGATGTGGCGCTCATATAATTCGCTAACAATCTGGTTTACTTCCAGTCCTTTTTCCGACAGGCTGATGCGAACAGAACGCCGATCCACTTTGGACCGCTCATGGTTCACATATCCCATATCGACCAGTTTCTTGAGATTGTAGGAAACATTTGATCCTTGATAATATCCGCGTGAACGCAGTTCCCCTGCAGTCACTTCGGCATCGCCAATATTGAACAGCAGCAAAGCTTGTACGCTGTTCACATCAGAGCGACCACGACGATCAAATTCATCCTTGATAACATCAAGAAGGCGACGATGCAGCCGTTCGACAAGACGAAGAGCATCCATATAGAGAGGTTTCATCTCCAAAGTGCCTTCAGCTCCGCCGACCGTTTCCACTGCCTGATTTGCTGTAATCATCCGTTTGAGCCTCATTTTATTTGACTTATTATGTGGCGGGTTTTCCCGCTTCTGACGCTCAACTTACGCCTCAGCGCATAAAATGCCGTAAAAAAAGAGACTTAACAGAGGCTTAAACGGCAAAAAGCCGGCCTTTTCGGGGGCCGACTTCCTTCTTTGGTAAACAAGATCTTGAAATATTTTTACAAAAAGGCAGAAATCTGCGCTTTTTGTTTGTCAGATCTTTAACCGCGTAATTTTTTAATGATGCCGGAAAAATCGACATCACCATTGCCATCTTCACAAAAAGCCGAATAAAGCGCGTCTGCGGCGGCGCCAAGGGGGGTTTGAGCCTTAACAGCCTCGGATGCTTCTTGGGAAAGTTTAAGATCCTTGAGCATCATGGCAGCGGCAAAGCCTGGCTGATAGTCATTGTTGGCAGGCGACGTTGCAACCGGTCCCGGCACAGGGCAATAAGAGGTCAAAGACCAGCATTGGCCAGACGCGGTTGAGGAAATGTCATAAAGCTTTTGATGATCCAGCCCCAATTTTTCAGCCAGAGCAAACGCCTCACAAACAGAAATCATCTGAATGCCCAGCATCATATTGTTACAGATCTTGGCCGCCTGACCATTGCCTGCCCCGCCGGCATGGACGATGGTCTTGCCCATAATATCAAGAAAAGGCTTTGCAGCTTCAAAGGCGGCGTCCGGGCCACCGACCATGAAAGTCAGCGTGCCAGCAGCAGCACCACCCACACCACCAGAGACAGGGGCATCCACCATATGCATACCGGCGTCTTGGGCCGCTTGCGCCACATCGCGCGCCGATTGCACATCAATGGTAGAGGAATCAATCAGGGTTGCCCCTTGTCTGACATTGGCCAAAATGCCGTTATCACCCGTATAGACTTCGCGCACATGTTTACCGGCTGGCAACATGGTCACAACCGCATCGGCTTCACGGACTGCCTCAGCCACCGAGGAAAAGGCCTTGCCGCCAGCATTTTTGAGTTGAGACAGAGCATCCGGGCTAAGATCAAAGCCATGCACCTGATGCCCGGCCTTTGCCAGATTGGCGGCCATTGGGCCACCCATATTGCCCAAGCCAATGAATGCAACCACTGCCATATGTCTTTCCTCCAAAAGAATGTGACCGCCTTCTCTCTCTATCTTCAAGATCGACGGTCATGCAGCATCCCATGCTGGGGATGCCTTGATATATCTCGACAAAGACTACGAGCGCCTGGCTCTTTTCCTCTGTCTTCTTCTATCTCTTACTTTACGTGCGGGCTTTGTCGGAATTCTGGTCTTTCTTGCGCGCCAAATGATAGACCAGCGCACAGGACAAAAGCAGAAGCAACAGGCCTGCAATTTGCAACAGGATAGAGGCAAGGGGATAGAGGGCAAATCCATCCCAGCGAATGATGGCGGCAATTTCGATCATTGCGCTCACACTCCAGACAACGACACCCCAAAAAGCCAGCAACCACAGCCCCAAAGCCGCAATCAAAAACGAGCAAGCCAGAATAACCCGCAAGGATTGTTGCTCCCAATTGCCGCGGATAAGACCGCTTTCTCCCATGACGCCCAAAAGATCAGCCCAATAATAGAGACCAGCTGCCATAAGACACAAACTGCCCAAACGGGCCAGGGCGATAAACCAGAAAGGGAGATTGTCACTCCAGACATGGTTGGAATAGGAATCCAGATGTAATGCTGTCATATCTCGTCAAATGTCAGTTCACCGCTTTCAAGCGGGGCAAAATGGGCGTCGATTTTTGCTGGATCGACTGATTCCAGTCTTGCTGGATTCCATTCCGGTGCACCGTCTTTGTCAACGATGGTTGCCCTTACTCCCTCATAAAAGTCTGTTTCATGCAAAATGCGATGGATAATTCTATATTCCAGCGCCATACACTCTTCAAAATCAGCTATCTCGCCGCGTTGCATCTGCCCAAGGGCAATATGAATGGATGTTGGCGATTTGCCATCCAACAGCTTTAGGGCTTTGTTGGCAAAAGCACTGTCTTGCGCTTTCGTTTTCAGCGTCTCAACAATCTCCAGAACCGTTGGTTTTGCAAAAGCCTCATCCAGCACAGTCAAATCTTGTGCTTGCAGCGTTGGCTCAAACGTCTGATTGACGCTCTCCAGCACTCTCTCAACATCCTCACCTTTGGCAAGACGAGCAATGATGTCGTCAAAATTTTCTGAACGTGTGGCATGAGTGGCAAATCCAAGCGAGGCACAATCCGCCTGTTTGAAACGCGCCCCCGTCATGGCCAGATAGGTACCGACCTTGCCTTTCATGCGCGGCAGAAAATAGGTACCACCGACATCGGGGAAAAAGCCAATGCCGACCTCTGGCATGGCGAACATGATATTCTCGCCCGCCACAACATATTTGCCATGAACCGAGATGCCAACGCCACCACCCATAACGATGCCATTGATCAATGATATATAGGGCTTGGGATAGCGAAAGATTGTCCGGTTGAGGCGATATTCATCGAAGAAGAAATCAAAAGGCGGATTGCCTCTGCCATCATAAAGGGCGCGGATATCGCCACCGGCTGAAAAGGCCTTGTCACTGGCAGAGGTTAAGGCCACAGCCTTGATACTATCTTCAGTTTTCCAGTCTTCCAGTTTTAGGGCCAGCTCTTTGACCATATCATGGCTAAGGGCATTCAGCGCTTTGACACGCTGCAAGATGATCAGGCCAACGCAGCCGCGTTGCTCGAAAGAAATATCATGCGACATAGACAGCATCCCTTAGCGATTAAACAGATCACGCGCAATGATCAGGCGCATGACTTCATTGGTGCCTTCCAAAATCTGATGCACCCGCACGTCACGCAAATAGCGCTCGATCGGATAATCGCGCAAATAACCATAGCCGCCATGCAATTGCAGGGCCTGATTGACCACATGAAAGCCAGCATCGGTTGCCAGACGCTTGGCCATGGCGGCCTGTGTTGTTGCACCCGCACTTTTGGCATCCACCATCGTCGCCGCTCTATGCAGCATCAAACGCGCTGATTCCAGCTCGGTTGCCATATCGGCCACACGAAATTGCAAGGCCTGAAATTCAGCAATGGCACGGCCAAATTGCTTGCGCTCTTTCATATAATCTATGGCCCGATCCAGACAGCTTTGCGCTGCGCCCAAAGAACAGGCACCAATATTGAGCCGCCCGCCATCCAGACCAGCCATGGCTATTTTAAAGCCCTGCCCTTCTTCCCCGATCAGATTTGCAACAGGAATCCGACACTCTTCGAAATTGACTTGCGCGGTTGGCTGGCTTTTCCAGCCCAGCTTCACCTCTTGCGCACCAAAGGACAGGCCGGGCGTGTCTTTCTCCACCACCATACAAGAAATGCCTTTAGGCCCGTCTTGCCCTGTGCGCACCATAACCACATAAATATCGGCCACACCGCCGCCGGAAATGAAAGCTTTTGAGCCATTGAGCACATAATGATCGCCATCGCGCACGGCCTTTGTGCGCAAAGAGCCAGCATCAGAGCCGGCATTTGGCTCGGTCAGGCAGTAGGATGCAAATTTCTCCATGCTGCACAAAGAAGGCAACCATGTATTGCGTTGCTCATCATTGGCGAACGTATCAATCATCCATGAGGCCATATTATGGATGGAAATATAAGCCGACGTTGACGTACAGCCCTTGGACAGCTCTTCAAAAATGATCGCCGCATCCAGACGGGACAGACCAGACCCCCCCACGTCATCCTTGACATAAATGCCGCCAAAGCCGAGCGCTGCTGCTGCACGCAAGGTTTCGATAGGAAAGATGGATTTCTCATCCCATTTTGCGGCATGGGGTTCCATTTCATTCATCGCAAAATCCGCTGCCATTTGCTGAAAGGCACGCTGTTCTTCCGATAATGCAAAATCCATCCCTAATCCCTCCCCGGACTTTCTGTTCTCCCGTGCTTGGCATATCCAAGACTATTCGTCAACGCGCCAAAAGAGTAATAGAGTGATTTATATTCCTGTAAGGATCTGTTTTTCATTTATATTATAGTCGCATTTTACGTATACGGAATATTTAAAAATCCATTATTTACCCCGCTTTTATCTTCATTACAAAATGCTTAGTTATTTGATCTTTGATAAAGTGCTAGAGATAGGATCAGGCTATGATCAACTTAAAGATCGCCCAAGGGCACCCCGGACTGTGATATCCGCATTAACGACCAACAAACAGAGCAATGAGACACAGATGTCTTTTCCATCCTCTCTTTCTTTGCTTTGCGACCGCATTCAGGACCATGTCACATGCATAAATCTGTAACGCCTTCTTCCATGATTGATGTCAGCGCTCTTACCGGTGGACGCAGGATGCGACGGAACCGCAAAAGTGATTGGTCGCGGCGTCTGGTTCAGGAAAATCAGCTGACAGTCAATGATCTGATTTGGCCCATTTTCCTGATTGAAGGCAACAATCGCACACAAGCGGTTGCCTCCATGCCCGGCGTTGAACGCTATTCTATTGATCAGGCGGTACGCGCTGCGGAAAAAGCCGCCAATCTTGGCATTCCAGTGCTTGCCCTCTTTCCCAATACTCCCACAGAGCTTCGCAATGAGACAGGGTCAGAAGCGCTGAATGAAGACAATCTGACCTGCCGGGCGCTGCGCGCCATCAAACAGGAAGTCCCCGACATTGGCTTGATGACAGATGTCGCGCTGGATCCCTATACCAGCCATGGACATGACGGTTTGGTGCGCGATGGCATTATTCTCAATGATGAAACCGTCGAGCAATTAACGCGCCAAGCCCTTGTGCAAGCCCAGTCAGGCTCCGATATCATTGGACCCTCTGACATGATGGATGGCCGGGTTGGTGCCATTCGTCAGGTTTTAGACGGCAATGGCTTTTGCGATACGCAAATCATGGCTTACACCGCCAAATATGCCTCGGCCTTTTATGGTCCATTTCGCGAGGCCGTCGGAGCCAATGCCACTTTGAAAGGCGACAAAAAGAGCTATCAAATGGATGCCGCCAACAGCGATGAGGCCCTTTATGAAGCCGAGTTGGATATTGCGGAAGGGGCAGATATGCTGATGGTCAAGCCCGGCATGCCCTATCTGGATATTGTGCGCCGCCTGAAAGACCAGTTCTCACTGCCAACTTTTGCCTATCAGGTCTCTGGCGAATATGCGATGATTTGCGCAGCCGGTCAAAATGGCTGGCTGGATCAGGATCGCGCCATGTGGGAAAGCCTGCTTGCCTTCAAACGCGCCGGCGCCGATGGTATTTTGACCTATTTTGCCCCAACCATCGCCAAGGCCTTGAAAGACTGATTATCTCCCCCATCACACCCAAAAGACAAAAGCCCTGCCAAGACAAATGCAGGGCTTTTTTTATGGCGTTTCTTATCTATGCGCGCCATGAAAATTGTTGATTTTTATTCTCATAAAAACTTTATAACAGTTTTTGCTTGAGCTTTTGAGCGGAAAAGAGTGAATTAGGGGCTGATTTTCGATATAGCGAAGGCCCCATCATGGCAGATCATCAAGCCCCCTCCTCACGTCCTGCAATTCCTGTTCTTGAGGATATCCAATCTGCCGCCCATCTGATTGAAGGCATTCTGCTCAAAACGCCGACATTGCCCGCTCAAAAGCTATCCCAAGCCTTGGGGGCAGATATTTTTGTCAAATATGAGAATATGCAAATCACCAACGCCTTTAAAGAGCGTGGGGCCTTGACCAAATTGCAATCTCTGACAGAAGCACAACGCAGCGCCGGGGTGATTGCCATGTCCGCGGGCAATCATGCACAAGCGGTTGCCTATCATGCCAGCCGCCTTGGCATTCCCTCGACCATTGTCATGCCGCAATTCACGCCTTTTGTGAAAGTTGCTTCCACCAAAGCCTTTGGGGCCAAAGTCATTTTGGAAGGCGAAACCGTGGCCGAGGCCGGGCTTGCCGCCATGCGCCTCTCCCAAGAGCATGGCTTGAGTTTTGTGCATCCTTATGATGATTTTGACATCATTCGTGGCCAAGGCACCATTGCCCTTGAAATGTTGCGTGATGTACCGGATCTGGATTGCCTTGTCATTCCCATTGGCGGTGGCGGTATGATTTCAGGCATGGCGATTGCGGCCAAAGGCATCAATCCCGATATCGAGATTATCGGTGTCGAGACCGATCTCTATCCCACCATGTATAATGAGCTGAAACAGGAACAGCTTGAATGCGGCGGTCAATCTCTGGCAGAAGGCATTGCAGTGAAAAAGGCGGGCCAATTGCCTGCCCTGATTGCCGCAGATCTGGTCAGCGATATTTTATTGGTCAGCGAAGGACAGATTGAACAGGCCATCAATGCCTTTGCAACCCATCTCAAAACCATGGCCGAAGGGGCCGGTGCCGCAGGGCTGGCCGCCATCATTTCTCGCCCTGATCTGTTTAAAGGGCGCAAAGTTGGTCTGGTCTTGTCTGGCGGCAATATTGACCCCCGCCTTTTGTCATCCATCATGGTGCGGCAATTGGGCCGCAAACAGCAAATTGTCGGCCTTCGTATCACCATACCTGACCGCCCCGGTGTGTTGGGCGAAATTTCCAGCGTGATTGGAGATTTGGGCGGAAATGTGCTGGAGGTGGACCATCATCGCACCTTCCTCAATGTTCCCGTGAAAGGCGCTTCCATCGACATTACGATTGAAACAAGAGATGCCGATCATGCCCGCGAAATTATTAAAGGCATCGAAGCCAAAGGTCACAAGGTCGAGCATTTGAATGCCCCGGGCCAATGAGGTGCGCCCCTCATTCTCTTTGATTGGATGGTTTACCTAACATATTGAAATCACTCATTATGTTATAGACAATTCACTTTACGTCTTTTGTACACATATTCCATCTTTTTATCTCATTTCTTTATATTTATGAATTCGAAAATTATTAATTGTTAATCTTACAGCTCATAGAAACAGCGCATATAGGATCAAATTTTGCGTTTCAGAAACTATGAGGGTGTGGGCTCATGAAAAACGAATTGAATGCAAGCACAATCCGTCCAGAAATGGTTGGACAGCTCTATGACTTTATGACCAATCATCGATCGCTTGATGATCAGGCCGGGCAATCATGGAAAGCTATTTCCGGGGCAATGCCAGATATTATGCAAGATTTTTACAAAGATCTGTCTACGAACCCGGCCTTATCATCAAAGCTTGGCACCAATCATGACAAGGTTCCTGCACTTCGTGCTGCACAAATCTCGCACTGGGAGCATATTCTGACCAATCGGATTGATGAGCAGTTTCAGGCACGCTCTTATAAAGTGGGCGCAGCTCATGTGCGCACAGAGCTGACACTGGACTGGTATCTGGCCTCTTATGGGCGCCTGATGTGCGATATGATTCCGCAGATCGTCAAGAAAAACCGCTTCTCCGCTCAAAAGACAACAGAGAGCCTGCAAGCGGCTATCTCTCGCTTTTTTCTGGATATGATTTTATCTGCCGATGCCTATCATGGTATGTTGGATCATCAGTCCAGACAGCAAAATGGCATCGCCAACAATTTGAAAAACCTGAAAAATCTTGCGAATTCAGTTGTTGAGATCAATGAAATTTCCATGGATATGGCCATGCTGTCACGCAACACACAAATGGCGGCAGAAAATGGACAATCCATCTCGGCTGCGGTCAGCCAATTGGTTTCTTCTGTTGAACAATTGTCCGAGACATCCGAACAAACGGCCAATGGTGCCTGTGAAACCCATCAAACAGTTTCAGAAGGTCTGAGCGTCATGTCTTCAGTCTCTGAGGCAATAGAAAATATCGAAACGGCATCAAGCATGACCGAAAATAGCTTGCATGGGCTGATCGCCGTTTCCGGTCAAATTGGTGAATTTCTCTCTGTCATCGACAATATTTCCAACCAAACCAATTTGCTGGCGCTGAATGCAACCATTGAGGCGGCCCGTGCCGGAGAAGCTGGCAAAGGCTTTGCTGTTGTGGCCTCAGAGGTCAAAAATCTTGCAACCCAAGCCGCCAAAGCAACAGAGGATATTTCAGAGCGCATCAATGCTTTGAGCGAAGGCGTGCAAACCATTGAACATGCAGTCTCAGGCTCGCGCACTGCGATTGAAAGTGGCATGGGCGCTATTTCCGGTGCCAATCAGATCATCCATACCATTGGCGATCAGGTCGCCAATGTCTCAGAGCGTATGCAGGATGTCTCCAATATTTTGCAACAACAGACAATTGCCAGCCAAGAGATTGCCCAAAGCATTACAGGGGTGGCGGATCTGTCCTCCCAAAATGAGCAAACCCTGTCGGGCATGGCCAAAACCATGCAATCAAGCAATGACAAATTCAGCTCCAACGCCACCAGCTGGTTTGACAACCAGTCCGCCGCTTCACTGTGCGAAATGGCCAAGATTGATCATGTTCTCTTCACAAAGCGCGTGGTGGATGCTGTGACCGGACGCAGCGACTGGCACTCAGATCAGGTGCCGGACCATCATCATTGTCGCTTGGGCAAATGGTATGACACGATTGAAGACCCAATGCTGCGCAGCCATCCTGCGTTCATAGCCCTGGAAGAGCCCCATCGCATTGTCCATGCCGTTGCCATTGAAACCCTGAAAGCCAAAGCCGCAGGCGATATGGATGCTGCATTTTTTGGCCTATCCCGCATGGAAGAAGCCAGCAATCAGGTGATTGAAGCATTGGCAGATTTTTCCCTAGCAGTCGAGCGCAAAGAAGCGGCCTGATGCGTCTCCAACGAGCGTTTCATCCGCGAACAGCAAAACAAAGAAGAGAGACAATGAGCTGGGAAAATAGGCACTTTGCCCGGCTCTCACTCTTGAAAGTTGCCGTTTGCTCCCCACATCTTCGTTAACGAAGCACAGCAAATGATGCTGTTGACAAGAGATGGAAAGGAAGGCTCTCGATGACAAACACCTCCACGGCACAGGCAATGCAGGATCGCAGCCATGCCTATGATCCGGCAACAAGACCGGCTCTTTTTGACGGTGTTTTATCCCGGCGAGCCATTGCCTTTTTGTTTGATGTGGTCATGATTACCGCTCTTGTGGCAGCGGCCAGTGTTTTTGTTGCTATTTTAGGCGTGCTGACCTTTGGTCTTGGCTGGCTTTTATATGGCATTCTGGCGCCTCTCGTTGCCATAAGCTATACGGCTTTGAGCCTTGGTGGATCGCAAGCCGCAACACCGGGTATGCGTTTGATGGGGCTGGAAATGCGTTTATGGTATGGAGCAAAGCCCTATTTGCTGCTGGCCATCATGCATAGCCTGCTTTTCTGGTTCATTCATGTGGCTTTCACGCCTTTCATGCTGCTGGTGGCACTATTCTCCAAACGCGGTCAATTGCTCCATGACATGATTTTAGGCAGCGTGATTGTTGATCGTGACGCGCTTTACCACGATCAGCGATAAACCCCATTCACAGCTTTGATGCTTTAAAAGCCGAGGATTTTCCTCGGCTTTTGTCGTTTGACCACAGGAAAAAGGGTTAAGGCTAGGATTCACTTTTGGAATCCGGCATGCTGGCCTTTAATCCTTTTAGGTTGAGGACTATAGAATAAGATAAGGGTGGGCGCTTTATATGCTGACAGCAGATTTGCAAATGTGGCTTACCTTTGCCATCATCGGCTTGACCATCATCGCCTATAGCATTGAACGCTTTGCCATTGAGTTGACTGCCCTTGGATCCTTATTGATTCTGATGGTCATTTTTGTCGCCCTGCCATCAGAGCCACGCCCCGCAGAAACCATGGTCACACTGGATGATCTGCTCGCAGGCTTTGCCAATCCCGCTCTTTTGACCGTCCTTGCCCTTCTGGTCATTGGGCAAGGCCTGTTCCAGACCGATGCCTTGGATGCCCCGGCGCAATTGATCACGCAAGTTGCCAAAAAATCGCGCTATCTGGCCTTTATCGGGGTTTATATTGCCGCTGCAATCATCAGTGCCTTTATCAACAATACCCCGGTTGTGGTGATGTTTTTGCCCATCATGACTGTGGTCGCCAGCAATCTGCGTCTCTCTCCCTCCAAGGTCTTGATGCCCCTGTCTTTCATTTCCATTCTTGGGGGCATGACCACTATCATTGGCTCGTCAACCAACCTGTTGGTGGCGGAGGCTGCGCGCAAGGAAGGCGTTCTGGATCTTCAATTTTTTGATTTTACCGGCATTGGGACAATCGTTGCCAGTGTGGGAGCTATCTATGCCATTTTGATCATGCCGCGCCTGCTTCAAAAACGCGAAAGCATGGCGGACGAACTCTCCCAGACCACAGGCAAACAATTCATAGCGCAAATTCCCCTAACCTATGGCGACCGACTGGTGGGCCAAAAGGCCGTGGCGGGCATGTTTCCCAGTTTGAAAGACATGACTGTGCGCCTTGTTCAGCGCGGAGAAAGCCCGCTTTTGCCACCCTTTGACAATGTGACCTTGCAAGCGGGAGACACCGTCGTTGTCGCAGCCACACGACAAGCCTTGTTGGTGGCGCTAAAAGGGGGACATAATGTAACCCAAGAGCCAGAGACAGAAGAAGAGGAAGCGTTAAATGCCAGCGCCACCACCCAGCGCTCTGACTTTACGCTGGCTGAGGTGATTGTGCCGCCCGCTTCGCGCATGATTGGCCAAACCATTGAACAATCCGGTATGCGCACCAAGACCAATTGCATGGCTTTGGGCATTCAGCGGCGCTCACGCATGCCACGCATGGCCATGAATGATATCCGCCTTGAAGCCGGAGATGTTTTGCTGGTTGGTGGACGCCGCGATGATGTCGAAGCCTTGCGCTTGAGCAAGGATATTTTGCTGATTGAGTTGTCTTCTACCGATGTTCCCCAGCGCCGCTATGCGCCGCGGGCCCTGATCATCTTTCTGGCAACCGCCATTGCAGCGGCCACCGGGTTTGTGCCCATTGCCACAGCTGCGCTTGGCGGTGCTTTTGCCATGATTTTGGGAAATTGTCTGAATTTGCGTCAGGCCATTCGCGCGCTCGACAGCCGCATTTTCATGTTGGTTGGGGCCTCTCTTGCCAGCGCGGTTGCCTTGCAAAAAACCGGAGGCGCGCATTTTATCGCCAGTTTTGTGGTTGATGCCATGCAGGGCCAGTCCGCACCCGTTTTGCTGTCCGGGCTGTTTCTTTTAGTGGCGGTGCTCACCAATATCCTGTCCAACAATGCAACGGCGGTTTTGTTCGCTCCAATTGCCATTTCCATTGCCACACAAACCGGACTGCCGGTTGAGCCTTTTGTCGTTTGCGTGATTTTGGCGGCCAATTGCTCTTTTGCCACCCCCATTGGATACCAAACCAATTTGCTGGTCATGGGGCCGGGCCATTATCGTTTTCAGGATTTCCTGCTGGCCGGTATTCCGCTCATGCTTTTGATCTGGATTACCTTTTCTCTGGTTGCCCCTTGGTATTACGGCTTACCTTATTAGGCAATATGGCCCGGAGTTCCCTCTCTGACCCTTAACACAGATATGGGTTTAAGCTTTGGGGGAGAGATGTGATATAGTCAAAATCTGACTGCTTGCTTCATTTTGAGACTGCAAGATCTGGTGCATTTGACCACAGGATATAGATGACCCGTCACAGCTTCAACAATCCGCAATTCTATCTCACAGCGCCTCAGCCCTGCCCTTATTTGCCAGAACAACAGGAGCGCAAGATTTTTACCTATCTGGTGGGAGAGGATGCAGACATGCTCAATGACAGCTTGTCCAGCGGGGGATTTCGCCGCAGCCAGACCATTGCCTATCGCCCTGCCTGCGAAGCATGTCAGGCCTGTTTGTCTGTGCGGGTCGTTGTACCGCTTTATCGCTTTTCAAAAAATCAACGGCGTATTTTGCGCAAAAATGACGATTTGATTGCGCAGATTGGCGGCCCCGTTGCCACAACCCAGCATTATGCCCTGTTCCGCGATTATCTGGAAGCCCGCCATGATGATGGCGGCATGAGCGCCATGTCTATGGGAGATTTCGGCGCCATGGTGGAAGATAGCCATGTTGATACGCAAGTGATTGAATATCGCTTGCGCCAATCTGGCAGTGGCATTTCCGGCAAAGTGGGCGAGTTGATTGGCGTTGCCCTCACCGACCAATTATCAGATGCCTGCTCCATGGTTTACAGTTTTTTCCGCCCCGATATGGCCGAACGCAGCCTTGGAACCTTTATCATTCTCGACCATATTCGCCGCGCAATAGAAGAAGGCTGGAGCCATGTCTATCTTGGCTATTGGGTGAAAGGCTCTGCCAAAATGAATTATAAAACCCGCTTTCAACCCATGGAATTTCTGGGCCCTTATGGCTGGGAAATGATGAAAGACCAAGCTTAGACTCATAAATGTGATGCATTTATGAGTCTAAGCCCTAAAGCTCTTTACTCTTTTAAAAGGCAATTCCGGCACAAAGAGAGCACTGCCACAAACTGGCCTGATACACGCATTAGGAAAGCCTTGTTTTGTGTCGCTGTGTTGAAATAGTGAAGGATATATCGGTGCGCGTTGTTTTTGGCTGGCTTCGGGCCTTTGTTGATATATCCATTATGCTTGGCCTGATTGTTGGCAGCAGTTTGTCTGCTATGGGGCTTTTGGCCTTTATCTGGCCTAGTTTTGATATTCTCAATCAGTTCCAGCTGTTATTTCTGGCTCTTACTGTCATTTCAGCCATCGCGACATTTCTCTGGCCTTATTATTTCCCACGCCTCAAACCCTATGCTCAAGCCCTTTTGCTGGTTCCCTTTCTCTGCTCTATCGGGGTTTTGGCACCCGATATTCTTGGGTCTTTACGCGCGCCAAAGATGGATATCAACCAGTTTCAAAAGGGGCCAAAGCGTGTTTTAAAGGCCATGAGTTTCAACATTTATCTGAACAATTGGGACAAGGCCCGCACAGTCGCAGCCATTGAGCGCTATGACCCGGATATCGTCTTCTTGCAGGAATATGCCCCCAATCGCTATAAAAATGTTCCCGCTCTCAAAAAGCGCTATCCCTATCGTGCGCGTTGTCAGCACTGGAGCCATTGCACTCTGGCAATCCTCTCCAAATATCCGCTTTCAAACATTGGCCATGCGAAACTTGCATCCGTTCATGCGCGCGATCAGGTGCATGGCCGGGTTTTGTCAGCCAGCCTTCGTATAAAAGGCTTTAAGCCGCTGAGATTGCATAGTTTTCATGCTGACTGGCCAAAGCCATTGGGCGAACAGGATCTGCATTTTGATAGATTACGCACCTATATTACCAAGGATATGAAACGCTATCCCAATGCGGTGTTGGCGGGAGATTTCAATTCTTCCAGCTGGTCTTTCACCTTGCGCAATTTTTCTGCCGCATTGCCGATGGATCGCCATACTTATCTGATGCCAACCTACCCAGCCTCGGAATTTCGCAGACGCCATTATCTTTGGCCACCGGCTTTTCTAAGCCTTGATCATATTTTCTCAAGCTCCACTGTGCCTGTGGTCAATGTTCGGCGCGGCTCTGCGCCAGTGGCAGACCATCATCCTTTGCTGGCAGACATCATTCTTGCCCCACATTAAAAAGGGCTTTAGCGCTTGATTAAAAGTCCTGAGCCAGCCCTCTCCCCCTCCCAAACCGCCCATGAGGGTACCATAACGGGTGGTTTGGGAGGGGGAGAGGGCTGGAGATGCAGCCTAAAAGTCTCAAACAGAGACTTTTAAATCGGGCACTATGAGGCCCTTTTTAATGTGTTCAGCTATTTTCAAACTTATTACTGCGGGGGAAGCCATTGGGTGGCATTCGGCCAGCTTGGGCACGCTCACCCAGCCATTCCTGCAAATCGTCCATAGATCGGGTAAATGTGCGACCGGAACTGTCATTCCAGCTTAAGCCCTCGTCCGCTTTAAAGACTTTGACATCAGAAATGCCGCCATCCTTATAGCGTTGCAGCATGACACCGCGCCCACGGCCCATTTCTGGCAGCGCGTCCAGCGGGAAGACAAGCATTTTGCGATTTTCGCCAATCACGGCAACCTGATCCCCCTCTACAGGAATGCAGAGCTTGGCTTCATTGGGCGCGCTGACATTGAGCACCTGCTTGCCTTTGCGAGTATTGGCGACAAGGCCATCCTCTTCTGTGACAAATCCACGTCCATCGGTAGAGGTGAGCAGCAATTTGCGGCCCGCTTTATGGACAAAAATATGGGCGATATCAATGCCCGGTTCCATATCAACCATCACGCGAATTGGCTCGCCATGGCCCCGGCCACCGGGCAGCTTGTCCGCCCCCAAAGTATAGAAGCGGCCCATGGTGGACATGATCAGCAATTTGTCTGTGGTCTCGGCATGAACGGCAAATTTTAGCTTGTCGCCATCCTTGAAATTGAGCGTATTGAAATCGGCAATATGGCCGCGCATGGCACGGATCCAGCCTTTTTCCGACAAAACCAATGTCACAGGCTCGCGCTCAACCATGGCCAGATTGATATCTTCAATATCGGTCACACCCGCCTCGCCAAAGGTAGTGCGGCGACGGCCCAGCTCGGTATCGGGACCAAAGGACTTGTACATTTCGCGGATCTGGGTGGAAATGCGCTGCCATTGAAGCTGCTCGGAACCCAACATCTCGATCAGTTCGGCCCGCTCCTTGCTCAATGCCTCATGCTCGGTGCGGATTTCCATTTCCTCAAGCTTGCGCAAGCTGCGCAGACGCATATTGAGAATGGCATCGGCCTGAATCTCGGTGAGGTTAAAGGCCTTCATCAGCTCGGCTTTTGGCTCATCCTCAAAGCGGATGATGCGGATCACCTCATCCAGATTGAGATAGGCAATCAGATAGCCGTCCAGCACTTCCAGCCGGTGCTCAATCTTGGCAAGGCGAAAGCGCGAACGACGGATCAGAACATCGCGGCGATGATCCAGCCATTGCCGCATAACATCGCGAAGGCTCAGAACCTTGGGCACATTATGGGCGTTGAGCACATTCATATTGAGCGAAATGCGCGATTCCAGATCGGTCAGTTTGAACAAGGCTTCCATCAACAGATCGGCATCGACAGAGCGGTTTTTAGGCTCCAAAACAATGCGAATGTCTTCGGCAGATTCGTCGCGCACATCCACCAGCAAAGGCAATTTGCGGTTCTGGATCAGCTCTGCAATCCGCTCAATCAGACGTGATTTTTGCACCTGATAGGGAATTTCGGTGACAACCAGATTATAGGCCCCCCGCGCCAAAGGCTCCTTATGCCATTTGGCCCGCAGACGAAAGCCACCGCGCCCGGTTTTATAGGCATCGAGAATTTGCTCTCGGCCCTCGACAATCATACCCCCGGTTGGGAAATCAGGCCCCGGCACCAATTCGACCAGTTTTTCATCTGTCGTGTCCGGGTCTTTGATCAATTGCAGGGCCGCTTCGCATAATTCGGCGACATTATGCGGCGGAATGGCAGTTGCCATGCCCACGGCAATGCCGTTAGAACCATTGGCCAGAAGATTGGGGAAATTGGCAGGAAGGACAATCGGTTCCTTGTCCTCGCCATCATAGGTCTCGCGAAAATCAACGGCATCTTCGTCAATGCCTTCCAGCAAGCGCTGGGCAACTTCCGTCATCCGCGCTTCGGTATAACGCATGGCGGCCGCATTATCGCCATCGATATTGCCAAAATTACCTTGCCCATCGACCAGTGGATAGCGGGCTGCAAAATCCTGCGCCAAACGCACCAAGGCATCATAAACAGCCTGATCGCCATGGGGATGGAATTTACCGATCACATCCCCCACCACGCGAGCGGATTTCTTGAAGCTGGCATTGGGGTCCATCTTCAATTGGCGCATGGCATAGAGAATACGGCGGTGAACCGGTTTCAAACCATCGCGCACATCAGGCAGCGCCCGCTGCGTGATAGTCGACAAGGCATAGGCCAGATAGCGCTCTTCCAGCGCCGAGCGCAGATCGATGCTTTCAATCTCGCCGGATTTCAAAAGATCATTTCCCATAGCATGATGGTTAGCGAATCCAGCCGATTCGTGCAATCTTCGTTGCTATTACACCAGCGAAAACCCGGGGAAAGTGGCTCCTTCGTGCCTGTCAATCCAGCGACAGCTGTGCCTTGATGCACTTGATAAAGCTTTCACGCATCGCTGGCTCGCTTTGCTCGCGCGGCTGATAAATATAGCGTTTTAAGAAAAAGTCGGTCAGATGAAAGCCTTTTTCAATTTCGCTAAAGGCAAGGCGGTTGCCAGTGCCCTGCCCCAATAAAAAGTGTGGCAAGGCCAAAAGTCGATCATGATAAGGCCGCCCGGCGTCACGACACACCGCCCGGCCTGATTTGGGCGAAACATAGGCCAGATCATCGGTTTTTCCAGTCGCAGCACAGCTTTGCAACTCCAATCCAAAGCCAAGCTCTGCCAACAGCGCCAGCTCAAAACGGATCATCAATTCCGCAGCTATATCCGCTTCGGTAAATTCATCAACAATGACAGACAGTGCCTGATGCAAATATGGATGGGGATCGCGCTCAGGCAGCAAGCGCAACAGCTCTGTTAGAAACTGAATACCATAAGTACCAAGCGGAGTTTCCATCAATTGCGCAGCCCGCGAGCGCACAGGCTCGACCGCAAATTGCCCCAAATGACTTTCTATGCGCGCTTTCCATGTCACCTGCACACTGTTGCCGATTTGCAAAACCGGCTGCATCTGCTTGCTGCGACCAGAGCGCACAACGCCCAGATGGCGGCCATATTGGGCTGTCATCACTTCCAAAATCACAGCCCGTTCGCCATGGCTGCGTGTCCCCAGAATGATTGCCTCAGATGTCCATTCCATAATGTCAGGCTGGCTCGCAGAGAAAAGAAAAGCGCCAGAAATATGCTTCTGACGCTTTTCTTTGTAAATGACTCGTCCTTCTGCCGCAAATAGCGAGGGATGCGGACTTAAATGGGAAAATCCAGTCCCATCTCGCGATAGCGCTCAGGATCATCCACCCAGCGCTCGCGCACCTTGACGAAAAGGAAAAGATGAACCTTGGCCTCGACCAGTTCGCTCAATTCCTCACGCGCGGCCATGGAAATGGCCTTGATGCTGCGTCCACCTTTGCCAAGAACAATCATTTTCTGGCTATCGCGCTCCACATAAATGACCTGTTCAATGCGCACAGAGCCATCGGGCTTTTGTTCCCATTTTTCCGTTTCGACTGTTGAGGCATAAGGCAATTCTTCATGCAGGCGCAAGAAGACTTTTTCGCGTGTAATTTCTGCTGCCAGCTGGCGCATGGGCAAATCAGAAATCATGTCCTCTGGATAGAGCCACGGGCCTTTGGGCATTTGCCCGGCAAAATAGTCGAGAATGTCATCGGTGTGATCGCCATTGAGGGCCGAGACCATGAAAGTCTGATCAAACTGGGCAATCTCATTGACCTTGGCCGCCAGCGCCAACAGGCTGTCACGCTTGACCAGATCAATCTTGTTCAGGATCAGGACTTTGGGCTGGCGGATCCTGTCAACACCTTCGAGAATGCGTTCCACCTGCTCTGTCACGCCTTTGCGGGCATCAACCAGCACGGCGACCAGATCGGCATCCTTGGCCCCGCCCCAAGCGGTATCAACCATCGCGCGATCAAGGCGACGTTTGGGGGCAAAAATGCCGGGAGTATCGACAAAAATGACCTGATCATCGCCTTTCAAGGCAATACCGCGAATGAGCGAGCGGGTGGTTTGTACTTTATGTGTGACAATAGAGACCTTGGTGCCAACAATTTGATTGACCAAGGTGGATTTGCCTGCATTGGGGGCACCAATCAGGGCAACAAAGCCGCATTTGGTGTTCAGTGTCTGTGTATCAATCATGTTGCTTTTTCACCGGTTCGCCCTTGTCATCCCAGATCCCTTCTCGGATGAGCATAGCGCGGGCTGCATTTTGTTCTGCAATACGTTTGGATGAGCCATTGCCCAAAATAGCCTCAATGCCCTGCACTTCGCATTTCAGGACAAATTCGGGCGCATGATCGGGCCCTTTTCTGGAAATCTGGCTATAGAGAGGGGGCGGCAATTTGCGCCCCTGCGCCCATTCCTGCAAGGTGGTTTTGGCATCGCGCAAGGGGCCTTTCCAGTTGAGCATCCGCTCTTTCCAGTTGCGGGATATAAAATCCTGCGCTTGCACAAAGCCTCCATCAAGGAAAATGGCGCCGATAATGGCTTCGCACACATCGCCAAGGATGGCATCTTTCTTGCGGCCACCCGCCTGATTTTCCCCTTCTCCAAGGCGAATAAAGGGCCCGATTTGCAAATCCTGGGCAACAGCGGCACAGGTCTCATTGCGCACAAGGCCATTGAGACGGCGAGCCAGCTCTCCTTCATCGGCTTTGGGGAAGGCCTCCAAAAGCATATCGGCAATGGTCAGGGCAAGCACGCGATCGCCCAAAAATTCATGCCGTTGATAGATTTCGGTGATCTGATGTTTGGGGGAAGAGACAGCACTGGAATGGGTCAATGCCCTCTCCAGATGAGATATATCATTAAAGACATAGCCCAAAGTCTTTTCCAAAGATTTGGTATTTTTCTTTTTCATTCGATATCCCGGTTAGGGGCAAAAGGGGGTCCAAGCCAAGGCTGATAAAAAAACAAGCCGCACTGCCTTTCAGCTGTGCGGCATCGCTCATATTCTTATAGCGCAAATCATTCGGCTCTTCTATCGAAAGAAAAAGCACGGGTCCATGCTTTTTCTAAACTAAAGGCGGTTTTTGGCCGTTATGCGCGTCTTCTGGCGTTAAATGCCTGAGAACCAGCGATCCCAACGCGCCGATTGTGGCCATGTCCAGACCTGCCAAGGGGATTTGCCATCACCAATGGAGAAGAAAATCACCTGCGCCTTGCCAACCAGATTTTCATGGGGCACATAGCCAACAGAGGTCAGAACCCGGCTATCGGTGGAATTATCGCGATTGTCTCCCATCATGAAATAATGGCCCTTTGGCACTTCATAGACGGGGGTGTTGTCGAGATAGGTATTTTCCAGATCCAGCGTTGTATAGCTCACACCATTGGGCAAGGTTTCTTCATAGCGGGTCACGCGGCGCTTTTGACCATTGTCTTGTGTCTCGATAAAATCCTCAACCTGTTTGCGCTTAACCGCTGTGCCATTGATATAAAGCTGGCCATCCATCATTTGGATTTTGTCGCCGGGCAAACCAATCACACGCTTGATATAGTCGGTGGAATTATCCCGCGGGAGTTTGAAGACAACGACATCGCCCCTCTCCGGCTGGCTATCCATAATCCGGCCACTGAAAAGAGGAGGACCAAATGGTAAGGAATAGCGGCTATAGCCATAGGAATATTTGGAGACGAACAAATAATCCCCGACCAACAGGGTGGATTTCATCGACCCGGAGGGAATGGAAAAAGGCTGGAACAAAAGAGAGCGGACCACCAGCGCCAAGATCAGGGCCTGAATGATGACTTTGATCGTTTCTCCCAGACCGCCTTCGGCTTCATTCATATTGTCTTGCGACACGCTCATGCTTTCGATTCCTCTTTCAGCCACGGGCTATCATACAAGGTTAGTCCAACACAGAGTTAAAATCTGCGCCATGCATCCAACCTCTTTATGATGGCAGGTAGTGTGACTCACTTCATTTGCAAGCCAATATGCCTTCTTTTTGCATCAAAATCGGGAATTTTTGAGTCTTTTTCACTTCTTGCTTTAGTTTTCCCTAGTCTTGTGGTTTGAAAGTCTCAAAATTGCCTCTAAAGGAAGAGCCAAGAGCGAAGTTCCAAAACTTCATTTCATTCCATATCATCCTGAACACGGGAAACCAGTGCCATGACAGCAAAGAAGAAAATTGTCCTATCCAGCGATCATGCCGCAATCGAGCTTCGGCAAACGCTTGCCGCTCATATCGCAGAGCTGGGTTGGGAGGTGATTGATATCGGGCCAACCAGCCCTGAAAGCACCCATTATCCCAAACATGGCGAAGCCGCAGCACAGCGCGTTGCGTCTGGTGACTGTGATTTGGGGCTTCTTCTTTGTGGCACCGGTCAAGGCATTATGATGGCGGCCAATAAGGTCAAAGGCATTCGATGCGGCGTATGCAGCGATCCTTTTTCCGCCCGTATGATCCGTCAACATAATGATGCCAATATGCTCTCAATCGGCGCGCGTGTGATTGGCGAGGGATTGGCAATCGAAATTGTTGATGCCTTTTTGAGCGCCGATTTTGAAGGCGGACGTCATGCCACACGCGTCGATATGATCAAGGCTATCGAAGACTAAAAACTGTTCGTATTCCCGCTCGCTTTGGGTCTCGCAAAGCCCCTGCTCTATTGGGGCTTTGGCCAATCTTTGGGATAAGCAGAAATGATCACATAGGCTTGTGCCAGCGGATAATCATCGGTGATGGTGAGATCAATCTGGGGCACAAAGCCATCGGGCACCATGGCATTGAGGCGCTTCAGCGCACCGCCGGTCAAATGCATGCTTGGCTTGCCAGAGGGCAAATTGCTCACCCCCATATCCCGCCAGAACACCCCATGATTAAGCCCTGTTCCCAGTGCCTTTGAGCAGGCTTCCTTGGCTGCAAAGCGCTTGGCATAAGAGGCAGCACGGTTATGCCGTCGCTCTGACTTGGCCTGTTCTTTTTCGGTAAAAATGCGCTGAATGAAACGTTCGCCAAACCGATCCAGCGAGTTTTCTATCCGCCTTATGTCGATTAAATCATTACCCGTGCCCAAAATCATCACAGCATCCTTCGCTCTATGCCTATGAAAGCAGGATTATAGAGAATGCAGCGAACAAGCTCTAGGAGGTAGACTCATGATCGGCTATTGCAGATCGCCATTTGCCTGCTTCAAAGGCGCGACGGGCCAGAATTTGCTTGCGGCGGCGTTGATAGGCATCACAGGATTTGCGCACAAAGATATAGCACACAAGACCACAGAGCAGACCTGTCGGCACTGCACCAACGGTCATGACCTTGATCACAGGCCATAGGGCCTCGAACGAGGAGGACATGAGCGATTGACCCAAATGCAAATTCTCTCCATGCAGCCTTGGCTGACCCAAAACCAGCGCTCCTGTATTATAGGTAGCACCCCAAATGAAAGGAAAGGTGATAGGATTGCCCACTGCGGTGCCAAGCGCAGCCGCCAGCAGATTGCCGCCAATGATGAAGGCCAGAACCCAACTGATAATGAAATGAAAGCCAAGAAAAGGCGTGAAAGATGTGAAAGCCCCAGCCGCCACGCCTGCGGCAATCGCATAGGGCGAGCCGGTAAGACGCAAGATGCGTTTGACAAAATATTTACCTGAACGGATCCAGCTTCTGCGTGGCCAGAGAAATACTCTGACGCGCTCAGATAAATCAGGCTTATTTTTACGGCCAAAAATCACGGTCCGATACTCTCACAGATTAACGAGATAAAGGGTCATATCTTTGATATAGATAAACCCTTTTCCCGGTCAAGTTTCCAGTCTCATTTGGTAGTATTTCATACAAACCCAAACAAATTCCTGACAGAAACAATTTTTTCCCGATCTATTGCAACCCGCGGCTGCCGGGCTTGATTGCAGGTTTGTCTTTCATCTCCTCAGGAATATTGTCCAGCTCATAAGCAGGCACCTTATATTGCGCCAGCGAGATCAAAGGCACACCCACGTCAGCTTCCCCAGCCGAGCGATCAACAATACAGGCCGCTGCCACCACATTGCCGCCCAATGCCTTGATGCAATCAATGCATTCGCGGCTGGAAAGCCCAGTGGAGACAATATCCTCAACCATCAAAATGCGCGCGCCCTGTTCAAAGCTAAAGCCGCGACGCAAGGTAAATTCACCTTTTTCACGCTCAACAAACAAAGAGGGCACCTGCATATGCCGGGCGGTCTCATAACCGGGAATCACGCCCCCCATGGCAGGGGAGATAATGATATCGACCGGCCCCACGTCAGAGGCCTTGACCTTCTCGGCAAGAGCCTTGCACAAAATTTCTGCCTTATCTGGATACTGGAAAACTTTGGCTTTTTGAAGGAAAGTCGGACTGCGCAGGCCTGATGACAAAATAAAATGGCCATTTTCCAGCAACGCACCACATTGACGAAAAATATCCAGAACCTGTTCTGTGTTCATCTTTGTTTTCTTCCCTCGTTCGGCATGGGCCTATCAGGCCTTGCTGCCAGATTGGTCTTGTCTTTCACATCAATTGATGCGTTCAATTTTTGAGACGGATGTTTTGGAGCGGATTTGGTCAATGATCCGGTTGAGATGGCTCAGATTCCAGACTTCCAGATCAATGGTCATGTCCTGGAAATCCTGTATCTGTTTGTTCATATGGATATTGTCGATATTGCCATCATGATCGGCTATCACTTGCGCAATTGCTGCAAGGCCTCCCGGTTCATTGATCACTGATACATGCAATCTGGCAGGAAAGCGCTCATTAGAGGCATCATCAATATCCCAGCGCACATCCAGCCAGACATCTGGCTGATCATCAAACTTTTTCAAGACGGGAGAATGGATCGGATAGATGGTGATGCCTTTTCCCGGTGTCAGAATACCAACAATCCGGTCGCCCGGCACAGCGCCGCCTTCCGGGGCGAAACTCACTGGAAGATTACCGGACAGTCCGCGAATCGGAATGGCCTTGCGGTCGCCCTGCTCGTCCATCTCGACCATAGATCCGGGAACGCGGAATTTCATAGCAGCCGCTTGCTTGAGATCAAACCAACCCTC
>JAOXSG010000428.1 GCA_025800105.1 Cohaesibacter sp.
ATTCTCAATTCCAGGAAGTGGCAAAAATCTTTCATCAAGTGAGTGATCAATGGAAAGAGCAGGAGGCTGTGATCACATCCATGCGCAGCTTGGTAGACGGGCGACCTTCCAAAGAAGCAGAATCTGAAAGTTTCGCCTCAGACGGGACAAGCAGTAAGTAGAAACGTGTCACCAGGGCAGTTTTGATCTCCAGGCAGACTGTTGGTCGTTTTGTTTGCATTGTTCTCTGTGCATTCGGTTGGTGCTCCTTTTCCGACCCGATGAACCTCCGAGCATTGAAGGAGAGGTGTTTTTGAAGGGGCGTGGCCGTTGTAGTGATGTGACCTATTGATTTACAATGGCTTCCGTGCAGTAGATGGAACTCTGCTTTGAGAAAGAAAAAGGAATAATTGTTTGTCTGAATGTAGGGAGGCAAGTGTTGGTGTCGTTTTATGGTGCAACGAGTAGCTGCTAGCTTCGGAAGCTAAGTGCGAATCGATGCTGTTGTCTTGCGATCCGATATGCCAGGCTGGGAGTTTGTCTTCAGACTTTAATGCAGTGGGGAGCAGGCAGGATCTCGGGAAAGTAGTTTCGGTGTCTGATTCTTGTGACATGTAGCAGCGGAGGCGGGCTTAAGCTCTCCAACTTGGAGGCGAGATTTCGCCGAATGTATCATTTTGCATTTAAGAGTGCTTGGGGTGTGTTGGTTTTGCGCAGTGAATCTTTTGATTTCTTTTCGTGATGGGTTCACTGTGCATTCATCTTTGCGTCGGGACCTGGGGAAACTACTTTTTGCGTCTTTTTTTGATGCAACATGTCGCTGTTAGCTTGAGAGCTTACGTGATAATGGAAGCGTTGTCTTGTGATCTGATATGCCAGGCCGGGAGTTTGTCTTTCGACTTTTCTATGGTGGAGATCCGTCAGGATCTCGGAAAAGTATTTTCGGTGTTTTGTTGATGCGACATGTAGTAGCCGAGGTCGGTATAATCTCTACAACGTGGAGGCGTGATTTTATTTTTTGTTTGCCACATGGTCAGGTTTGCTGGATGTGTTACTTTGCATCTAAGAAAGCCTCGGATGTCTCAGTTTTGTGCAATGTCTGCCAGCATTTCTTTGCATGATGGTTTCACTGTGCATTTGGCTTTAGCTCAGGATTGCAATAGCGTTTCATTGGGAACATTTCATCAGATTTCGTTCATTCGGTGGGATTTGAGGCTACCTGCTGATTTTCCCTGGGAGGTGTAGATAGTTGAGTCGAATGTCTGTTAACGCAATGAGTGAGCTTTAGCGGAGGATTGTAAACATTTCATTGGATTTTGTTTACCCAGCGGGATTTGAGGCTACCTGCTGATTTTCCTTGCGGGGTGTAGATAGTTGAGTTGAATGTCTGTTAACGTAGGGGGTACACATTGAATTTTATTTCCAGTCCAGAGAAGTTCTAGAACCCGGCCCGTGCCATGGGCATAGAAGATGTAGCTCAAGGATTTCGAGCTCGAGTGAAAAAGGGTCGTCACACTTTCAGCGGTCCTGTTCGCAAAACTGAAGCGGCTGCTGTGGATGATGAGCGGCAATACAAAATGGCAGGTGAGGTGTCTTTAGAAAATTTGCGGGAATTTCATGAAACCCTGCACCGTCCATTGGTTCATGTGCAACAGCGTGGTGATAAGTGGCGAGCCAGAATCAGGAGAGGTGGGGAGTACCATTTTGGACCATACAGGAGTGAGAGGAAAGTTGCGGAGTCCGATGCGCGAGTGTTACTGCAATCTGAAGCTGGTGCCGCTGGTGGTCTGTTGCAGGAACTTCGTGGCGGGCAGTTAGTGGGTCGCAGGGGTGAAGGCTTTGAAGCCGTTGTGCGTTTGCGTTTCCAATTCTTGCTGTCGGGAGATTTTTCTGGTAT
>JAOXSG010000429.1 GCA_025800105.1 Cohaesibacter sp.
CCCATGTCTTGTTTAGTGCAATGCACGGGACTGAAGCTGTGCTTTGCGCACCGCAGTGTGGGCACATAAGAGTAGCCTGGGAAAAGAGTTTTCCACATACTAAAGGAAGAAAGTCAATGATCGTATTCAAGGTGTAGAAAGGATCATCTGGCGCACCAGAGGGAATTTGTTCCAGGTATGTAGCAGCAGCAACAGCAAGTTCCGCTTTGGAAAAGGGGAAGTCACTGAGGGTCCCACCCTTCAAATACCAACCTCTGCTGATAGCATATAAGGCAGCGTGCCTGATATCCGTGGAAATCATACTTGACGTCCAAGGTGCTTTGGAAAGTAATCTGTACGCCGCGACTAAAAAGCAAATTGTTGAGTTGAGCTTTTTCAAGAATTTGAGCGCAATGTGAGCGATTCGAAGCGCCTGCTCAGGAGGCAGGTTCATGCACCATTTTTGGACTGCATCACTGATGTCAGCTTTCATAGCAGCTTCGGTTTCCGCGTCTTCTTTTTCCAGTTGCTTGACGATGTCAACCATGTCAGCATCACTAGACAGTTTCGGAGACTCGATCTGCATCGCTTTGTTTAA
>JAOXSG010000434.1 GCA_025800105.1 Cohaesibacter sp.
GCGGGAAGTATGGATGCACCTCTTGTCTGAAAAGGGTACTGTCGTGAGTTGTGGCCCATTTGCCATTCCATACCATGCAGGAAGTCCCCGAATTAGGTGCTTCTATAGTTATAGAAATTTGCTTTGAGTTGGCGGGGGAGCTCCATCGCGGGTCGTCCATTTTGTTTCGCCACATGCTTTGCGGTGGTTGCAAGGCAAAAGATAGGCCCGAATGGCGTACATAGCTGTATCCAATGAATGAAGTGGAATGAGGGGCTCTTCCCGGTGGCCCGTCAGTGTGAACAAGCCAGGCAAAGCTACGGGAGAGCCTCGGTGGGATCTCCGCAACCGTTTCCTCAGAGGGCGGCACCAAAATGGCGGAAAATCGCACTCAAGGTGGGCGTTTTAGGTGCCAATTTGAAAAAAATGGAGGTTTTGCCGCTTTTCTCGCAGCTAAACCAAGCGTTCTCCTTCGGAATAGTGTTCTGGGACTAACAGTTAATCAGCAATGGTAACCGGGACAAGCTGGGTCCATTTTAGACCACGAAAAACAAAGATTGGTCAAAAAAAGTCACTTACGCCCGTTTTTCACTGGCTCTTCAATTGTTAAATAGAATCTAAGGGGA
>JAOXSG010000459.1 GCA_025800105.1 Cohaesibacter sp.
GCAATTTTCGACATGGCCTTGTAAGCGGTTACTCTGAAGATGTAAGTGTTCTATAGTGTGATGGTCCAAATGGTGATTATCTAGTGCATGGACCAATGAGCCTTCGGGCGAGGACCTCTGCACTAGATATGTGGCTGTTACTGAAAAGGTCTGAGAAAGTGGTTAGAGATCTGATGACTGGATATTCTGATATCGACGAGCTACATCAGTCTGTGGTGTGCTCTGGATTCTTGCTCGTCAATCTGATTGTAATACCTTTCTTCTGAGTGCCTGCGTCCGCAGCTCTGAGCTGCAAGTTGGTGTGCACCTCTCCGTCTCGTCGTCACCTCGGGTCATTCTGGTTGGGACTGTCTTAAGGGCAGCTGCCAGCGTTGTGCATAATTCTGTATTGACTCAGCAAACGTGCGAGCAACTCAGACGCGGCAGCCGCAGCCTTGGTCGCAGAGCATAGCTCGTGACGGCCATCACACTACACGTCGACGAGCTTTCAGGGTCATCACATGAAGAAAGCTTGGTATAGG
>JAOXSG010000464.1 GCA_025800105.1 Cohaesibacter sp.
GGGACGACTGGAAAGTTGCAGATTCTGCAACAAATTGCTGTTTCCAGTACAGCAGATGGGAAGAAAAATCCAGCAAAAGGCAGTCCGAAATATGTGGGAATCACCCCACATCCGTCCAATAGATTAGAGGAAAGTAAGGAAAAATCTGGAAAAACTGAACAAAAAGAGGTGAGCAAGAATGACAGTGGGACAAGAAAGGGTGAAAAAGAAAATCTGGAAAAAGAAAGATAAATTAGTTTAGGTCGACGTATTGAGGACGGACTACTACTAGTAGTCTCCACTAAAATCTATGGCCATACTGTAAAGGCGTTGATTGATAGTGGAGCTACTAGGTGTTTTGTCACTCCAGCCTGCGTAACGGCTTGTGGATTAAAGGCCAAACCCCGTGATGTATTCCTTGAATTGGGAACCGGCAAAAGATTCCTATCCGGGGGGTTCATACCTGATGTTCCAGTCGTTACTGCAACTTTAACAGTAAAAATAGGACTTACAGTGACTAACCTCCTGCACGAGGTGGACCTCGTGTTAGGAATGACCTAGCTACAACTTGTGAACCCGGTAGTTGACTGGGGCAGTGGGAAACTTTATGTTCCCAACTCCGTCCAAACTGCCTTATTGCAGGGTTCCTGGTTG
>JAOXSG010000922.1 GCA_025800105.1 Cohaesibacter sp.
CCCTATCTTGCCCCTATGTTGGCCCTATCTTGCCCCTATGTTGGCCCTATCTTGGCCCTCTGTTGCCCCATCATGTCGACAAATTTGGCCGAACCATGTTCAAACACCTTCAACATGTCATTTTTTCCCGTCCGGGGCCCCCCCTGAACCCGAAAACCACGTAAAACGCATGGTTTTTTGATAGCGCCAAGATAAATTTCCGGAGCACCGAAGAGCCCGAAACACCGTAAAACACGATGTTTTTGAACACCATAAGCACAAAACACCGTAAATTACGTCGACTTTGGTGACCCCAAGGTGACGACGACCAGGTCGGCGGCAGGGGCGGCAAGCCACTATAACCTTCGGTTACCAACCGAAGGCCTCCGGCAAGGACACGGGGCCTGGGGCCGGCGCCCGGATTTAAGGGCTACCGCCCATGCCGCCGCCCCCTAATTGTCCATAAGCTGCTCTAGGAGTACGCTGTAGAACACCTTCAGAACCCCTAAAGAACAAGCTTAACCCTCAAGCCACATCCACCAAGCAAAGCCTCCAGAAGCACCAAAAAACACCACGTCACTAGCTGCCGGAACGCCACCTAATTCAATGC
>JAOXSG010000923.1 GCA_025800105.1 Cohaesibacter sp.
GTAAGGCAAAAAATGACATCCTTTTTTCATTTTTTCATTTTCAGTATTGTCGACCGTTCCCAGCAACCAGTGTGCGACGCATTCTCAGATACATCATTCACTTCTACAGAGAACATGACAACTTGAGAAAAATGGTACTCACTGTATCCTTCAAAAGAAGAGTCGGTGACACACCTCATTTTGTGACTTGCTCGTTCCATCACAAACTTCGACACTACTTCAGGGGACTTCGTTTACCCATAGGCTTTTTCCTAGTCAGCAATTTCAGTCTCGATACCTCTCAAGAAATCAGCATTCAAGATTTCAGATTGAATCTCCAATTCCCTGGCAATTGGCACAGAGTAGTCCGAGAGAATGTACTCAACGACAGATTCGTAGACAGTTCATTGTTCGTTAACAGTTCATTGTACATCAACGATTCATGAAAAAGGGACGCCGACCTTTTTTCGTTGGCACACGTTCCCGATTGTAAACCTTTTTTTTCAAAAGTTTGGAATAAAACCATGTTGTTGTTATTTGAAAAAATGGTGTGGTCGATTGCCTACAATCTCCAACCCTTGCGTGACATCCCTTGCATGACTGCGTGACATCCCTTGCGTGACCCAACCACGTGACCCAACCCCACGTGACTTTTTTTCAAGGGCGTCGCATTTGGACAGCGTGGCTTATGACGTCATCAAAAACGGCTTG
>JAOXSG010000502.1 GCA_025800105.1 Cohaesibacter sp.
AACATATAACTGACGCTTGGATCACCGGCAAAGCTCAATCACCTGCGAAGAGCGACTCGGCAAAACGAAAACACTCCTTCGGCGGACATCAGGTTTCTGACTACAATATTCAAAGTTAAGAAAGAAACATTACCGAAATGACAACAGTGCATATGGGGAAATCAGTCTAAGCTGCTTCGACACCTGTTGCATGAGAAACTAACTGTGAGCAAAGATGCAAAGTTTAACGTTGGCTGTCGCTTCACGGCGGCATGTAGTAATTTCAGGGGGATCGGAACACGGAACACCGGAACACCCCTGAAAACCCAGGAACACCTGGAACAGTGCCAGAAAACCCAGAACACCTTTCAGAAAACCCGGAATATCCCGGAACAACTTTCAGAAAACCCGGAACACCTTTGAGAAAACCTGGAATACCTTTGAGAAAACCCGGAAAACCTTACAGAAAACCAGAAACAGGCCTGGAAAGACCTCAAAAATGTGCTAAATACCTTAACAAAACCAAGAACACCCCCCCCCCCCCAAAAAAAAAATCCTGCAAAGATTTATTGCCACCACTTTCCCTTGACAAATGAAACAAGAGGCTGCAAGTAGCCTTTACTCATGCGCGGGTACACATGGGTGCCTCGGTTTACAGCCCTGGGCCTGGTTGTTCAAAG
>JAOXSG010000517.1 GCA_025800105.1 Cohaesibacter sp.
CCAATTTGGGGATCATTGGCCGGCCAATTTGGGGATCATTGACCGGCCAATTTGGGTTTATTGGCCGGCCAATTTGGGGATCATTGACCGGCCAATTTGGGGATCATTTGCCAACCAATTTGGGGATCATTTGCCAACCAATTTGGGGTTCTTTGGCCGGACAATGTGGGGATCATTGGCTGGCCAAGTTGGGGATCATTTGCCAGTCGGAATCATTTACCGGCCTGTACAGATTTTCAAGGTGACGGGAACCACTGCGTGATATTTTGGAATTGGAAAAGTACAAAGAGGCGGGTACCACTATAAGAGAAGGAGAGGGAAAGGGGTACTGGAAGCAGGAAGTCCCCCCTTCACCTCCTTGTTCCCCGTCTAGTCTCCTTCACAGGCAACCCAGATGTTTCAGAGAGGGGTGTTTTTGAATACATCTATCACTTTGCTGGATTTAAAGATATTGAAATAGAAAATCACCCAGATTTTTCAAAGCGTTTCTACTTATCTGGTAAAGAGCAAGAAGCTATT
>JAOXSG010000518.1 GCA_025800105.1 Cohaesibacter sp.
CTCGGAGGTGGATGGTAAGGGCGCCGAATCCAATCATGCACTTGAGTCATTGGGTTTCGAGATACCACTGACGGGAGGAAGCATCATCATGGAAACGACGCTACCAAGGAGGGAGGTATCAACGCAATGACAAGGAAAGAAAGGAGTCCGGTGAAACCACGTAGAGGAACTACCGCATGCCTGGTTGTTGGAGAGCGCAAGCAACTTAACCAACCCAGGACTTGGTGAAACCGGTGAAACGTACGGACGCAGCAACCTCAGAATCCTCTCAGAATCCTCTCAACAGTACTTCTTCAGAATGTAGTGAAGCCCAGCCAGACCACATAATTAAGGAGACGAGAAAGGTGTTACTCCAGCAGCCCAGCCAGTGGAGTAACATAGAGAGGTGAAGTTGGAGGTCCGATGATGAGGAATATGCCTCAGCAGCTAGAAAAGGGGTAGAAGGTGGGAGGCGAAAGAACAAGAGAACCTCGTCAAGACTGAAGAAGAGAAGAAGGGACCCAACTACAAGGGATCCAGTGGCCTCAAAAAGAAGCCAAAGGAGCCATTGCAGAGGGGGCCCTGATGCTCTGCGACAGACTTGGATTGAGAAGATCGCTTTGGATCTGTCCATGGCAGCAACCCGGCGGGGAACCAAGAGGACAGAGAGTTCTCTTATAGATCCATCATGGCAGCACCGGCGGAGAGCAGGAGAGATAGAGAGATTGCTTTGGATCCAAATCACTTGTGGACTCAACGCGGCGGGCC
>JAOXSG010000545.1 GCA_025800105.1 Cohaesibacter sp.
CTGATACTGAATGTACCCTTCCTCAAATGGATAGGCATGATTGGCATAACTCTCAAGCTAAGAGAGACACTGCTACTAACAACTCTGACAATGAAGTGCCGAATTTCCCTAGCCATATGCGCGAGCAACTTTCACCTTGTCTCCCATCAGGAGTCTGTTCTCCTTTATGGGAAAAAGACAAGCGACAGTTTTGTAGTTACTTATGTGCTCATTTGCGTATTTCAAGCTGCTTTTGGACTTGGTGGAGATCACAACCCCCACCGAAGTATCATAATGACATACGGCCTTACTGTCGTGCGCGCAAATATCTTCAAAGTCAAGCTCAGTGGGTCAATATTCCCTGTGAAATTGTAGAAGACCTCATTCTGGCTTCGAAAGGTGCTGTTATCAAAGATACAAGCTCTCTCACTTCCACGGGAGGCTCAGTTGCTATCTCAGCTTTGCATATTCACCAAATGCTTGAGATCATTGACACCTGTTATACCGGCATCCCTTATGTGAAAACTGATGAAGCTAATGAACAAGCTCGTGGCTTGGGCAATATGGTTGCTTTCTGGGAAAGGATGAGGAATATTTGTCCCAAAGTTAACATTTATCATGGCCCTATTTATCAGAAAGATGGTCGGCAATGTGCTACTGATATTGATCTGGATGGTGCGATGCTTGCTACGCGTGATTTCTGGTTTGAAAAACCGCTGGAACAAGATGGGGCCTGGGCCAGTGTCCTTGACAATTACGCTCACTCACAGCCCTGGCCTGCTATTCCGCCGCCCCACACTGACATCTTCTTGTCTACTCTTTTGAACACGAAGGACTCTGCTCCGGGTCCTGATGGGATACCTTATTCAGCGTGGCGTCTTCTCCCTGATGTCTCAATCGATGCGGCTCTGGGTTACTTTTATGACATTGTCAATGACACTGCCTTGCCTCCTTTACAAGTTGGGGTATGGATACCCAAAGCCAAGAGTGGGCCTACTGCGGATTTCTTTCGGCCATTGGGTATGCCCAATACCATTGATCGTTTGGTAGATGGGGCCATTGCGTCGCACGTTATGGCTGCAACGTCGCATCTCATGCATCCATCTCAGGCAGTCATGTCTTGCTTCAAAGAACCTCAGAAGGCTGTCTCTGCTATTCAGAATATACTTGATGG
>JAOXSG010000550.1 GCA_025800105.1 Cohaesibacter sp.
TTCAGCACAGTCTGCCAATCGCCGCCGCCGTTTTCACGCTGTGCGCGCTCTGGCAAAGCATCGCTCAGACAAGGCGCTGGATATGCTGGAAAAAGCCTTGGATGATGCCGATCACGATATCCGCATCCTTGCCTTTGAAGCCATGCTGATCCGCAAACCAAGCGTCGAACTTTTCGAAAAAGCCCTTCAGGATCAATCCGATCAAGTCCGCATGGCGGCTTTGGCAAAGCTTGATCTGGACCAGATGGGATATTTACAGCGTGCCTTGCAAGATCCAAGTCCCAAAGTACAATTGGCGCTGATCAAACGCTTGGCAGAAGCGCAAAATGGCACAGCCATTACCAGCAAGGACCAGCCTTTCTTCAAAGCGCTTTATATTCTGTTCGAAAATGCCAGTGCCGAGGTTTCTGCCAGTGCGCTGGGGGCTTTGGCCACTTTGGCACCGGATCTTGTCAAACAGGATTTGCGTGATCTGTTTGAACGCGAAGACATGGCACAAGATGAACAGGAACAGCGCCAATGGGCTGTCGTGGATGGCCTTGCCAAAGGCGAGGATAAGATCAGCCTTCACTGGTTGCAGCAAGCCTGCGCCAGTGCCTATCGCTCTGTGCGCCTTAAAGCTTTGGCATCCATCGGCCTTTTGGCAGGAAAAGCAGATCTGGATCAACAGATCAAGGCGCAGGCTCTGGCAATCCTTGTGGCATTTGGGCGATCCAAAAGCTTTGGCGAAGATGTGCAAGAGGCACACGAAGAAAGCGCTGAGACTGACATCGAGGCCACAGAGGCAGACCCAAAAGACCAGCAAGAGCATAATCAGCAGCCCGATTTGGATGCCATGAAAGAGGCAGGCCTTGATCTTGGCGATGACAAGGATCAGTCGGAAGGGCCAACCTCGTCTCTTGGGGCTATTTTGGGGCATGAAGCCATCGCCAAAGACCTGATCGAAGAAGCCAGCGAACAGGAGCAAAGCGCAAATTTAAGCCTGAACGAACAAGCCTTGCTCAATCAGGCACGGCGCAATCTCAGCCGCCGCAAAATCTCGCTGGATGGCGATCCAGAGCAGATTGAACAGGAATTGTGCCTCACCGCCCTGCATTTGATGGGGGACCATGACTGGACAATGCCGCAATTGATGGCCATTGCCCAAAGTGAGCAGACCGATAAGGCTTTGGCTGCACTGGAATCTTTGGGACGTCAGGCAGACCGCAACCCTCAGGCCCTACTGGCCGCCAAAGCCATTGCGAGCAAACCGGACGAGCAAGAGGCAGACAGCACAGACAGCACAGAGAGCGCCGATCAAGACGATAGAACTGAGATTGAAAAAGTCTTGTTCGCCTCCCTGACATCCAGCGAGCCAGCCATTCAAAAACAGGCTTTGCGCCTATTGGCCAAATTGCCAACCGCGCAATGGGTAAAAGGCGATATCCTGCGGGATTTGATCGAGAAATGCTTGCAAGATGCTGATTTCACCCTGCGTATTGATGCAATGCCAGCCTATCTTGCCTTTGGGGGCGCGTGCGAGACATTGGTGCCTTATCTGCAAGACAAAGCCACATTGGTCCGCCAAGCCACCATTCGTTTGCTGGCGCAAAAGGCACCCAATTTGGCCATTGACCATATTGTCGACTTCTTGCTGCACAACCCGGAGCAGAACCTCAAATCCCTGTTAAGTCCTGAGGTGATGGCAAAGCATCTTGGCCCACAACAAAGAGAGAAATTGGCCGCCAGTTTTGCTCAAAAACTGACCAATGAGAAAGCAAAGGCAGAATGGACAATCGTCCTGCCCGCCATGGCAGAATTATACGCCTCTTAAACACTTATATGCCTATGACCTAGAGCCAGTCTGGCAGCCTTGGGAGCTTTATAGAGGCTCCCAAGGCTGCCCGCGTTACGATTGACTAAAATTTTAAGAAGCAACGGAAAAATGCCTCAGTCTGTCTCTGATCCGAAAACCAGTTCTATAGAGCCAAAAGCCTCCTCTCTTGCGCCCGCTTCAGAGAAAGAAAAACAAGAAGCGGCAGACAGGCTCTTCTCGCTTATAACAAGCCGCCATTCTGTCTCGCCAAAAGTGTTGCAAGAGCCTGGCCCCAATGAAGAGCAGCTTCAAAAATTAATTGAAGTGGCAAGCTGTGTGCCAGATCATGGCTTGCGCCGCCCATGGCGCTTCATTCTCTTTCCAAAAGACAAGCGCCCCGCTTTGGCCGATCTCTTTGAACAGGCTTTGCTGGAACGCCTGCCAAATGCCTCAAACCAAGAGCGCCAAAGAGCAAGAGACAAAGCCGCCAGAGCGCCGCTTTTGCTGGGCATTGTCGCTCAACTCAGCCAAGACAATGAGACAGTGGCGCATGAAGACCAGATTGCCTCTGCCGGTGCGGCGTTACAGAATATCCTTCTGCAAGCCCATGCTTTTGGCTTTGGCGCACGGGCAACATCGGGCCGGGCAGTGCGCACAAAGACATTTCGCAGCGCCTTGAACCTTACAAAAGACGAGCTATTTCTCTGCTTTGTCTCAATTGGCACCGCAAGCAAACCAGCAAAGCACAAAGATCGACCAGAACCGGCACGCCTTTTGACGATATGGCCGTGACCGCAAAAATGAGACGACTTTTCTCGGCAATTTGACCTGAGACAAGTCACACTATCCTTTGCTCGGGTATGTTTGAAATTAAGATGATTATCAAGATCAACTTTTAACGGCAAAACAGGATTGTCATGCTGATGCGTAACCGGACAGACCGCTCAAAAACCCGTGCTTATTCGATCCATGCGATCTCCAAAGCCGTTTTTCTGGCTTTGCCGATTTTGGCGCTGAGTGTGCAGATGGCACTGGCCTCTGATGGCATATTGAAAGCAAGTCCCCAACCAAAACAGCAAAAGCCCGAACAGGCACAGGCGGAGCGCATAACCATTGCGACGCCATCGGAGCTTATCGAAATTGATGTCGTCAATCAGATCATTGATTTGAACGCCAAAAGCTCTTATCAGGCCTTTCGGTTCGAGCCGGATTATCTCTGGCTGAAACCGGGCACAGTGGTGCGCTTCAAAGGATCAACGGGTCGCCATACGGTCAGCTCGGTCCGGGGCATGTATCCAAAAGGGGCAAAACCCTTTGAAATTCGCGGCAGACCGAAAATGGATATCGCCTTTGATAAAGAAGGCGTCTATGGCATCCGCTGTCGCGTCCATGGCCGTCATGGCATGGCGATGCTGATCATTGTCGGCGATCCGAACGTCAATCTCGAAAAAGCCCGTAGCCAAAAGGTTGGCAAAAAAGAGGCCGTTAAATTCAAACGACTGTTTGAGCGCTTGGACAAGGATCTGGCAAACCGCTCTTGAGCTTGGCTATCTCTTGAGGGGAAGGTTGTTCAGCAAAATGCCAAGGGCAATCAGCAGCAGACCATAGAGATGATAGGTCTCAAATTGCTCGCCCAACAAAAGAATGGCCAGCAAGGTGGCCCAGACAGGAATAAGGTTCAGCATGATGCCCGCACGTGCTGGACCAAGAATGGCAAGACCCTGATTGAAGGCAAGATAGGCCAAAAGCGAGGCAACGATTGAAATATAGCCAATGGTGCCAAAAGCTTGCGCGGTTAAAGGCATCGGCCAGCCATTGAAACTTTCCCAAAGATAAAAGGGCAGCAGCAAACAAGCCCCTAAAAAAGCCGTGGTTGCCAGCAGCACATAGCCATCCAGATCTTCTGGTTTATATTTCAAAGAAATCGAATAGATGGACCATGCCAGTGCTGCCCCCAGCATCCAGACATCGCCTTTGGAAAAAGTCAGGCTGGCCAAAATAGCCCAATCTGCTTTGCTCATCACCACAACCACACCACCAAAGGCCAGCAAAATGCCCAAAGCCTGAAAAGGACTGACAGGATTTTTCAAAATCACGCGGGATAAAACCACCACCACAGCCGGGCAGGTGGACAGGATCAGAGTGGCATTGATGGCTGTGGTTGTTTGGACGGCTATATATTGAAATGGATGGAAAATCGCCATGGCCGTGATTGACATCAATAGCAGCAATTTCCATTCCCGTTTCAAAACGGGCAGGGACTGACGAATAAGCCCCCATGTGAAGGGCAGCAAAATCAGAAAGGCAACGGTCCATCGCCAGAAGGACAATCCCAAAGGCGGCAAATCCGCACGGATTGCCCGCCCAATGATAATATTGCCCGCCCATGCGCAAGTCGCAAAGATAAGATAGAGAAAAGCGAAGGAAGGGGACTGTTTCATAGCAAAAATAGGGGCAATCAAAGCAAGGAAAAAGAGAGACCGGTCTTATCCTGTGCAACACTGCAATGCAAGAGAAGAGGCTGCGTCATATTGGCAAACAGGGGAAGCGGTAAAGCCGATAGAAGAGACTTTATAAGGGCTTATGATGCTTTTTGAATCTGAAAATCATCAGTCCCAAACGCAGGCTTTCTTCCAGCACCAGAATGCCAAAAGCAACCAAGAGTGAAAGCTCAAACAGGAACAGCAAGACAAGCAAAAGCGGCAAACCCAATCCCCATTGCAGCCCAAGCTGAACCCGCAACACCCATTTGGGCTGATCAACCACCCGCAACACAGCCCCAAGGCTTACAGAAATTGTGCGAATGAAAACCAGCACAAAAGCAAGCGGGATCAGTGTTAGAAAATGAATCCGCACCGCTTCTGAAACATGCAGCGATAAGGCACAGACCAACATGCTGACCAGCAAAAACGCCAAAGACAATTTGGGCGAAAAATTACGAATGGCGGCTAAAATCTGCGAAAGGGCTTTTGAAAGAGCCGGGCTTTGCGGTTGCAGCCCGGCAGCGCTGACAGTGGCGGACATAGCAAGCCCGCGCCCCAGCACATTGGCAATGGAAAGCCAGGGAGCCAGCAAGGCAAGGGCTGCAAATTGCTGATAGGGCAATTGCGCAAACAAAAGATTATAGGCTTGAGACCCGGCAATCAGAGCCGCAACATTAATCGCAACAGGGATCATCAATTTATGAAACAATTGACGTTCCTGCCGCGATGGCAAAGACAGGCCGGTCCATTGTGTATTTTGAAACAAATCCTGTTTGGTGATCCAGACAAGATAGACAAGGCGCGCACTTTGCGCGCATAAGGTGGCGATGGCTGCCCCCTCTATCCCGCGAGCGCTAACGCCAAACAGGCCATAAATCAGAATGGCATTCAAAGCCAGATTGAGCGGAATCTCAATGGCAAATCCCCATAATTCCTTGCCCGCCTGTTTGCGCACATCAAAGGAAATGGATAACAAATAGGCGGCAAAGGAAATCGGCAAACCATAGAGCAAAAGACTCAAATAGCGCTTTGCTGCAAATCCCACACCAGAGGTTATTGCCAGCCAATCCACCAGAAAATGAATGTTAAAGCGAAACAGGATCAGCAAGAAGAGACAAAGCCCCAAGCCGATCAAAAGACAATAGCCAAGCCTGCGATAAAAACTGGCTCTGGCATCTGACGATATGCTTTGGCTCAAAAGAATTTGCGCAGCCGAGCCCAAACCAAACAAAAGCGCCATGAACAGCCCGTAAAGCCCGGCAGATAAGCCAAGACCTGCCAGAACCTCGTCCCCCAAAGGGGCAACCATATTGGCATCAATCAATAAAGCACTGGTGGCCAAGAGACCGGACAGGGCAAAATACCCCGCCTGAACCAAAATGGCCTGAGAAGACGCCCTCCCACCTTTGGCAAGATTATCTTTGGATTTTGGCCGGTTGGGGTCAGACATGGCAAGACGCTTATATGGTGATAACAAAGACCAAATTGGACTTGAGAAGCTCGCACAATAAGCTATTTTAAAGGCAAACCCAAGCAACCCTATTTGAATTTGGTCTGTTTGTTCAAAAAAATCTCTTGTCGGATTCCGATTTCATGGAAAATCTATCAATCACCTCGCCACTGGCTGGCATCATCCTTTTGGTGCTCTTTGTGTTCAGCGGCAAGACATTCCGGGATAATTGGAAGCAGCAAGGAGAAAACTGGAAGCGCAATTGCTGGATTAGCGGCCTGATTGCGCTTGTTTGTTTCTCAATTCTGGCCTTTGTGCCAGTCGCGCCCCCTGCATAAGAGCACAATCCCGTCCCCCCTATTCGCGCAAGGCAGGCAATATTTGCAGCACATGCCATCGGGCAGGGCTGCAAAGCATACCTTATGCCAACGCTTCGCGCTTGGCTTTTTCACGCGCCGCCTTTTTGCGTGGGCATTCCAGCTTTTCTTTCAACGGGCTGTTGGGATCAACCGGTGCATTGCAGACCAGACAATGATCAGCATCGGAAATGGCATTCAAACCACCGCAGGATCCGGTGATTGGTTTGCGCATGAAAATGACCCCCAAAGACATGCCCAGAACGATCAGAACCAAAAGGCCAAATGCGAACAAAAAGGTGGTCATGTCAGAATTCCTGTGTCAGTCAAATCATAGAGTCCATGCCAGAAGAGCTGGCTGGCGTCTCTATAGCCAAAAAGCAGCTGATTTGTCTATTCACTTTTCTTCCATCAGCCGATCAAATGCACTGCTGGAGCTGGTGACATAGCCATCATGCGTGCGGCGAATGAAATAGGCAGCAATCTTTTCGCGTTCCGCCAGCGCTCTACCTTGCTCTTCGCCCATCACCAAAAGAGCGGTCGCCAAACCATCTGCCCGCATGGCGCTGTCTGCCAAAATTGTCACAGAGGTCAGATCATGCTCAACAGGCCGTCCTGTGCCGGGATCCAGAATATGGGACAGACGTTTGCCGTCCTTTTTGACAAAATTGCGATAATCACCCGAAGTGGCCATACCCAGATTGGAAACCGGAACCACCAGATGAACCGAGCGCCCCTCAGGGTCCGGCTTTTCAATCCCAACACGCCAGGCTTCCCCGCGCTCATTGACGCCGCGTGTCAACAAATCACCACCAATCTCAATCAGAAAATTGTCAATCCCATGGCGCGTCAATCTGCGGGCAATCAAATCCGCCCCATAGCCTTTGGCAATCGCGGAAAAATTGACGCTCACCGTGCCTTTTCTTTTGCGAAGGGTTGCAGGCTGATCAAGCTTTGCCACTTGATGCTCCAAAAAGCGGGCTTGCCCAACCTGTTTCAAGGCCTCTGTAATGTCCAGATCTGTGGGCAGGCGCTCATCATCATTGGGTCCAAAGCCCCATAAATCAATCAGGGGCGCCAGCGTGATATCAAAATGGCCATCACTTAACGCATGAATGCGCATGGCTTCCGATAAAACATGCGAAAAAGACATCGAGATCGGGCGAGGCCGGGTCGATGGGCTGGCATTGAAGAGAGAGACTTCGCTGTCTTCTTCCCAATTGGAAAAGGTCTTGGTGGCCTCGTCAAGACTGGCCTTGATATCGTTATAAAGACCTTCCTTGTCAATCTTGTCCTTTGCATCAATGGCCTTGACCATATAGCTGGTGCCCATGACATAGCCGCGCAAGACATATTGCTTATTTTGCGGTGCAATAAGATCGCAACCACCAATCACAGATCCAAAGATGACAACAAGACAGACGGACAAAAAAGAGCGCACAGGCAAAACCTTTCGGCAAAGACAGCAGGTTGGCTGGGGTGATGCGCATTCATCCCGATCAAGTCAAGCAAAATGTGCAAAAGCCTGCCATGAACCGCCTTCGGGGACAAAGAGGCCACTCATTAAGGATCCTGTCAGACTTTGGGTGTAAAAACCGACCTATAATGCGCCTAAAATGTCGTTTGTGCACTGCGCAGAGCTTGATTTGTTGAGTGTCGGACGCTACTCAGAGGGCAAGATTATGCCATGGGGGTCGCTTTGCGCGATTCTTCCAGGCTTGACCGCTAAAAACTTACTCTGTCAAGGTATGCTATGAAGCTAAAAAAGGGATTGGACCTGCCGATCACCGGCGCTCCTGTTCAGACCATCCATGACGGTCCCAAGGTCACGAAAGTGGCCTTGAATGGTCGGGACTTCATTGGCCTGAAACCAAAGATGCTCGTTGCAGAAGGGGACCAAGTGAAAAAGGGCCAGCCGCTCTTTATCCATAAAGAATCTCCCGATGTAAATTATGTGTCTCCGGGTGGCGGCAAAATCATCGCGATCAATCGTGGCCCACGTCGTGTTCTGGAAACGGTGGTGATTGCGCTGGACGAGACGGAAGACGAAATCACATTCGACCCATGCGATGTGAATTGCCTGCATGAATTGAGCCGCGAGGCGGTGCAGCAGCGTCTTTATCAAAGTGGCCTCTGGACTGCCTTCAAAACCCGGCCATTTTCATATGTGCCAACGCAGGACAGCGTTCCCAATTCTATCTTTGTCACCGCAATGGATACAGACCCCTTATGTGGGGATGCGGCAACCATTATCAATGACAAGCCGGAAAGTTTTTCCGCAGGTCTTGATGTGCTTGCCCATCTGACAGATGGTTCGGTCTTTGTTTGCCACAAACCCCATGATCTGATCCCGGCCAGCACCAGCGCGTCTGTGCGGCAGGAAATCTTTGATGGTCCCCATCCGGCAGGATTGGCTGGCACGCACATCCATTTCCTCGATCCGGTCAATGCGGAGAAGACCGTCTGGTCCATTGGCTATGCGGATGTGATGGCAATTGGCGATCTGTTCCTGACCGGCAAGCTCAATACAGATCGCGTGATTGCACTGGCTGGCCCATTGGCGGTCAATCCACGTCTGATCCGCACCCGCGTCGGGGCCTCAACCGATGAATTGACCGCAGACGAAGCGGAAGTTGGCATTGATTGTCGTGTTGTTTCCGGCTCGATCCTCTCTGGCGTTGCCGCCCATGATCAATTTGCCTATTTGAGCCGCAGCGCACGCATGATCACCTTGATCAAGGAAGATCATGACCAGCATATTCTGGGCTGGATCAATCCATCTCCTCGCAATTATTCTTTCCTCAATGTGCATTTGTCATCCCTTGTCAGATGGAGCAAAAAATTTCCTTTTGGCTCCAATCTCAATGGCGGACGCCGTGCCATGGTGCCGATCGGCTCTTATGAGCGTGTCATCCCCATGGATATTTTGCCAACCCAGTTGCTGCGCTCCATTCTGGTGCTTGATACCGATCAGGCCCAATTGCTTGGCGCTTTGGAACTGGATGAGGAAGATCTCGCACTATGCTCTTTCATTTGCCATTCAAAATATGAATATGGCCAAGCATTGCGGGCAAGTCTGACCAAAATCGAAAAAGAGGGCTAAGTCTTGGGTTTGCGCAATTTCTTCGACAGCATCGAGCCGCATTTCCTCAAAGGCGGCAAGCTGGAAAAGTACTTTGCCATCTATGAGATGGTAGAGTCCTTTATCTATTCGCCAAAAACCGTAACCAAGGCCGCTCCCCATGCGCGAGATTATATCGATCTCAAGCGGGTCATGTCTTATGTTGTGGTGGCAACAGTGCCTTGTATTCTATGGGCATTTTATAACACCGGTTATCAAACCAATATGGCAATCGCACAGATCGGGCTGGAAAATGCAACCGGTTGGCGCGTAGCCCTGTTGTCCGCGTTAGGTGTTAGCTTTGACGCAGGCAATATCTTTGCCAATATGATCCATGGCCTGCTTTACTTCCTGCCAATCTATATCACCACTTTGGTGGTTGGTGGCATTTTCGAAGTGCTGTTTGCCACTGTCCGCGGTCATGAAGTCAATGAAGGCTTCCTCGTCACCTCCATGCTCTATACCCTGATCATGCCAGCTTCCACCCCACTATGGATGGTTGCACTTGGTATCATCTTTGGCGTGGTTGTCGGCAAAGAGGTGTTTGGCGGCACAGGCAAAAACTTCCTCAATCCCGCTCTGACCGGTCGTGCTTTCCTCTATTTTGCTTATCCGGCAGCCATGTCCGGTGACAGCATCTGGACCCCGGTCGATGGATTTTCCGGCGCAACGGCGCTGGGCATTACCGCCGCAGAAGGGCATGAAGCTCTTGCCAAAATTGATTTGACCTGGTGGGACGCCTTCATCGGCACCATGCAAGGCTCTTTGGGTGAGACATCTGCACTGGCCTGTCTGATTGGTGGCCTGTTCCTGATGTATACCAAAATTGCCAACTGGCGCCTGATTGCTGGCTGTCTGGTTGGTATGATTGGTTTCTCCACCTTGCTCAATCTGATTGGCTCTGACACCAACCCGATGTTTGCCATGCCTTGGTATTGGCATCTGGTTCTGGGCGGTTATGCCTTTGGTCTGGTCTTCATGGTCACCGAGCCGGTCTCAGGTGCCATGACCAACAAGGGTCGCTTCATCTATGGGGCCCTGATTGGCTTCATGGTGGTGATGATCCGCGTCGTCAATCCTGCTTTCCCTGAAGGCATGATGCTGGCCATCCTGTTTGGTAATATTTTTGCGCCGCTGATCGACTATTTTGTCGTCAAGGCCAACATCGCTCGGAGGATTCGTCGCAATGCCTGAAGCGAATGAAAGTTTAAGCCCATGGGCACGCTTCAAGGCGCTGCCCGTTGACTCAACTCCAAAAACCATTCTGGTGGCTGTTGGGTTGTGTCTCTTCTGTTCCATGATTGTCTCGGGCGCAGCTGTGATGCTCAAGCCCATTCAGGAACAGAACAAGGTTCTGGATAAAAAACGCAATATTTTGCAGGTCGCAGGCCTGTTCAAAGAAGGCGTTGATATCGACGAAGCCTTTAAAGCCATTGAGCCACGTCTGGTGGATATTGCTGAGGGCAAATTCTCTGATGCAGAAGATGCTGCAAGCTATGACCAGCGCGCAGCTGCCAAAGATCCTGCCCGTTCCATCACCTTGGAGCAGGATCCGGCTTCCATCAAACGTCAGGCAAAACTGGCATCGGTTTACCTGATCCGCGATGGGGAAGGGCAAATCGAAAAAATCATTTTGCCAGTTCACGGCTACGGCCTGTGGTCGACGCTTTATGGCTTCATCGCCCTGAAAGCCGATGGCAATGAAATTACCGGTCTGCAATTCTACTCCCATGCCGAGACACCAGGTCTGGGTGCGGAAGTAGACAATCCGGCTTGGCGCGGCATGTGGCCGGGCAAAAAGGTCTTTGCAGACGACGGCGCTGTTGCCATCACTGTTGCAAAAGGCATTCCATCCGCTGACAAGGCGCAATATCATGTCGATGCATTGGCCGGGGCAACCCTGACCAGCCGCGGCGTCGACAATCTTGTGCGCTTCTGGATGGGAGAGCAGGGCTTCAAGCGTTTCCTTGACAATCTGAAAGCGGGGGCAGTGTGATGTCTGAAAGCAAAAAAGAAATGCTTCTCGACCCGTTGGTCGATAACAACCCCATCACCTTGCAGGTTTTGGGCATTTGCTCCGCCCTTGCGGTGACCTCTTCTTTGAAAGTGGCCTTCGTTATGGCGCTTGCGGTGACTGTGGTGACAGCTTTTTCAAGCTTTTTCATCTCCGCCATTCGCAACTTCATTCCCAGCTCTATCCGCATCATCGTGCAGATGATCATCATCGCATCGCTGGTGATTTTGGTGGATCAGGTGCTCAAGGCCTATGCCTTTGACATTTCCAAAACCCTGTCGGTTTTTGTGGGCCTGATCATTACCAACTGTATTGTGATGGGCCGGGCAGAAGCCTTTGCCATGAAAAATGGCCCTGTTGCTTCTTTCCTTGACGGCATTGGCAACGGTCTGGGCTACAGCCTCATTCTCATGCTGGTTGGTGTGATCCGCGAGCTCTTCGGCACCGGCAAATTGTTTGGCATCACCATTCTGGAGACCGTCAACAATGGTGGCTGGTATGTGCCAAACGGCCTGCTGCTCTTGCCGCCAAGTGCCTTTTTCGTCATCGGCTTGTTGATCTGGGCCTTCCGCACATGGAAGCCAAATCAGGTCGAAGCCCGCGATTTCAAAATCATCGAACAAGAGGGAGGCCACTAAACCATGGAAGGTCTCATTTCACTCTTCGTCAAGGCGATCTTTATCGAAAACCTTGCGCTCGCCTTCTTTCTTGGCATGTGTACCTTTTTGGCCGTATCCAAGAAGATTGAAACAGCGCTTGGTCTGGGGATCTCTGTGACGGTTGTACAGGCCATTACGGTGCCTGCCAACAATCTGATCCTGACCTATCTTCTCAATGATGGGGCGCTTGCATGGGCTGGTTTCGCCGATGTTGATCTGCGCTTTCTGGGCCTGATCTCCTATATCGGGGTGATTGCCGCAATCGTGCAGATCCTCGAAATGACGCTCGATCGGTTTTTCCCCGCACTTTATAACGCGCTTGGCATCTTCTTGCCGCTTATCACCGTGAACTGCGCCATCCTTGGTGGCTCACTCTTCATGGTGGAGCGCGATTACAACTTTGCCGAAGCCTCTGTTTATGGCGTCTCTTCCGGCATCGGTTGGGCATTGGCCATTACCCTGATGGCCGGTGTGCGTGAAAAGCTGAAATATTCCGATATACCCGATGGCCTGCAAGGTCTGGGTATCACCTTCATCACCGCAGGCCTGATGGCCATGGGCTTCATGGCCTTTTCCGGTGTGAAATTGTAAGGAGTGCATCATGCAAGATTTTAGCTTAGGAATCACACTCTTTACCATGATCGTGCTGGCTTTGGTGGCCATCATTCTGTTCGCCAAATCCAAACTGGTTGCATCCGGTGATGTGGTCATCACCATCAACAATGAGCGCAAGATCACGGTGCCAGCAGGGGGCAAATTGCTCGGCGTGCTGGCGGGTGAGAAAATCTTCGTTCCTTCAGCCTGTGGCGGCGGCGGCACCTGTGCTCAATGTCGGTGCAAGGTCTTTGAAGGCGGTGGGTCTATTCTGCCAACAGAAGAATCGCACATCACCAAGCGAGAAGCGCGCGAAGGCGACCGTCTGTCTTGTCAGGTCGCTGTGAAGCAGGACATGTCCATTGAGGTGCCGGAAGAAGTCTTCGGCGTCAAAAAATGGGAATGTACCGTTCGCTCCAACGAGAATGTTGCAACCTTCATTAAGGCGCTCATTTTGGATTTGCCCGAAGGCGAGGATGTCAATTTCCGCGCCGGTGGCTATATCCAGATTGAGGCACCAAAGCATGAGGTCAAATATACCCAGTTCGATATTGAAGAAGAATATCGCGAGGACTGGGATAAATTTAATCTCTGGCAATATGTCTCCAAAGTCGAGGAGCCGGTAGAGCGCGCCTATTCCATGGCCAACTACCCGGAAGAAAAAGGCATGATCATGCTCAATGTGCGTGTCGCATCGCCTCCTCCTGGCTCTGAAGGCATTCCTCCGGGCAAGATGTCCTCTTACATCTTTAACCTCAAGCCTGGCGACAAGGTGACCATCTCCGGTCCTTATGGCGAATTCTTTGCCCGTGAGACCGAAAAAGAAATGGTCTTCATTGGCGGTGGTGCTGGTATGGCCCCGATGCGGTCGCACATTTTCGACCAGTTGAAGCGCCTGAAAAACAAGGATCGCAAGATCACATTCTGGTATGGTGCCCGCTCCAAGCGCGAAATGTTCTTCGTGGAAGATTTCGACCAACTGGCAGCGGAATTCCCCAACTTCACATGGCATGTGGCGCTGTCTGACGCGATGCCAGAAGACAATTGGGAAGGCTATACCGGCTTCATTCATAACGTGCTGTATGATGAATATCTGAAAGATCACGCAGCGCCAGAAGATTGCGAATATTACATGTGTGGCCCCCCCATCATGAACTCATCCGTAATCAACATGTTGCTTGATCTTGGGGTCGAGCGCGAAGACATCATGCTCGATGACTTTGGCGGATAATCCCGCGATTGAAGGATAAAAATTGAAAAGGGCCTCTCATATGAGAGGCCCTTTTTTCGTGCGTGAGATAAACAGACAGTTAAAATGAATTGCAAAAATCATAATTTCAACTTAAGTATTAATACTTATAATTTAAATTTTAAATTGTTAATTTTGGAATATGACAATGCAATGGATTGGATACTCTCATAAAGCGGGAGGAACAAAGAAAGGCTCGCTGTCAGCTTTGTTTCTAGGCCTTTTGTTTCTCTTGGCTCTGACTGGTCTTGTACAGGCACAGGAGCGAAGCGTCGCGATATATGGCAGGTCATTAGAAAACGCCGCCGTCAAACAATATAACGAAAGTGCAACAAGCCCCTTCATGCGCACCTCCATGGTTTTGGCGTCGCTGGATTCAGAGAGTGCAAATAATGCTCCACCTCCTTCATCACCCAAAGAGACGAAGGCGTCAAATACAGACAGCGGGACAGATGAGAGCGACGAAAATAACAAGAATGATAAGAAAGACACGGCTGATGTAATTGGGCATGAAAGCCCCATGGCGCGCGTTATTTTTAAAAACAAAACCTATTTTTTGGCAAGTAAGCCAGACTGGGAAACCTATCTTACCGTGTTGGTTGTCATAATGCTGCTGATTATGTCAGCCATTCTCTATGGCATAAGCTCAAAAAAGGGCAGCTTTCAAGAGTTTGAGCGCTCTTTCCTTATTCTCGTTGTCATATGCTCAGGATTGTTTGCCATTACTGCCGGATATAGTCAGGAACAGGCTGCGCCGATTTTCAGTCTTCTTGGTGCAATTGTTGGCTACATGTTTGCAAAATCTTCAGATCAAACGGCGCCAGCCTCTTCGGCACCCACTCCACCAGCACCCACTCCACCAACTCCTCCACTGGCGTCAGAGCAAGAGTTACCGGTACAGGAAGAGAGCAAGGCAAATAAAAAGAAAAAACCAAAGCCAAATGATGGAAAATAATGATTACAAAGGACAAAAGTTATGAAGACAAGTATGTGCAAAAGTGAAAGAAAAGATCCAGAAAAATTGTCTCTTAGTAAAAGCCTTATAATCGCAACGAGCATATTTTTAGGGTTTGGCGCTGTGGCAAAAGCAGATGGCTTCAGCGGGCGTTATCTGCATTATGATCAAAAAAACATCATAAAAGGGCTGGGTGAAGCGGCAAAAAACAAAGAAAAATACACTGATGCTTTCGAAAATCAAACAATCAACTTTTGTGAAGCTATGGCAAAGGGGTCCACTCTCTCACAAGGCTCGGGTATTATCTGCAACCAAAATAATCAGGCGCTCAAAGTCACGATCATAGACACGAACCAAAATAAGGTAATTTCAGAGATTGAGTCGGGCAGCTGGAAACTGTTTGATGATATTTTAGCGGCTCAAATTCAGACAGGTAAACAGACTGAAACCGTGCAATTTGATCCCACGAGCCCCGTTTCAAAAATTGTCGCAAAAGACGGCCACTGGGGCTTTAAAGCATTGTCTTTAAAATAAGGATTGCCATCTAGGCTCAGGACCCATTAATTTAGCCTATTCTGTTTGTCTTGAAGCATTCATATTGAAGAACCAAGAGCAAAATAAGGGTGGTTCCCTTTTTGAAGCTCTTGGTTCGATAGATGGATGCTTCAAGATAAACCCGAAGGGCGAGGGCATTTTTGCACAATGACTACGTCGTAAAATCTTGAAAATGAACCACATTATCGCGATTTTCCTTCTTGTCCTTGCACAAAACTGCTCTCGCAGAATGTGCCAAATTAATGGGTCCTGAACCTAGATGTCTGCCAACAAAACCTCCAATAGAGCGCCGCGTCTCGCTGTGTTTTGCAGCCTTTTGGTCACCCATTTGATTTTATCGCTGGGGTTGGCTGGCACAATTTGGACCTCTCCTCTTGATCTGGTTTCAGGGCTTGCCTTTTCTTTTGCCTGGGGGCTGGGATTTGCTGTATGGCTGGCGTGGTTCTCCAGTCTTTTGCTTGTCTTTGTGACCTTTCTCAGTGCCCATTTCGTGGTCAAATTTTGCTTTGCAAAGCTATAAAGTCAGGATATTTGACCAATCACTGATTGGCTTTGTTATCTTATGCATTCAACAATCTATTATAGCTCAAATATCTGTTATACTTTATTATTTTCTGTATTGGCTTTTCTTCTTTTTGGGCTTTCCCTTCCAAAATCAAATAAACCTAATCAAATTTGTTAATAAAAGATTAACAAATCGCCTTGATTTCATAAAAACTATACATATAATTGCGTATTAATGACCAAATCTAATTAATAACAATCAGACTTTACGAATTATCGCACTCTCTTTTTTAGCAGACGGCCTAAAAATCGTTCTGTACATACCCGCCCAAAATATTCGGGCCTATTCATTATGGAGTAATCATATGATTAAAGTAAGTTCCGTCAGTTTTTCTCTTGCAGCCGCTCTTGCCGTAACAACTTTCGTTGCAGGGACTAGTATTTCTTTCGATGCTGAAGCGCGTACTTACAAAGCAGATCGCTATGTCAATCGCGACAAATGCTATAAAGTCAAGAAAGTCCCTCAGCTGGTAGAATATGACACAAAGGGCATTTTTGTGCGTGGTGCGAGTCGTAGCTGGTCTGGCAATCTTCGCAAACATGGCTCTGTTGTGAAGAAAAAATATAACGATCCGGTCTATATCCGCACCGTTCGTGTTCTGGAAGATCAGCATTACACCCTGATCCCATCCAAGTGTAAATAATCTCCCCTTAAAGGGTCCGGGTGAGGTTTCACCCGGACCATCTCTTTAATCCTCTATTGGGTTAAGCGCATGTGTGACTTTTCTTTTACAAAGTCTGGCGCGCTTTTTGGGGCGGCTATCCTTCTGCTTTTCGCTTCATTTCACGAGCCAGCCAAAGCCAGTTCACAAGATCAGTCGGTTGATGGCCCTATCGTTCGCGTTGAGGACGAAGTGTTGCCGCATGATCTGCTCTTTGCATTTTCTTTTGATGCCATGCCTCTTTTGGAAAATGAAACTGGCGTGAGGGACAATCCTGATATCGAGCATGGGGATATCTTGTCAGGTGCTGATGTGCTGGATCGCCTAAATGCTCGCGAGGCCGTGAAAGACAATGAGGCCTTGTTAGAGGATACGATTTTATTTGCTTTTTTAAAGCATCCCTTTTCCGGCAAAAGTTTTGAGCTGCAATTGGCCCATTGCGCATCCTTGAATTACGATACGTCTGAGGGGCCCTTTTCTCAGCAGGTTCAGTGCGATAAAGATCTATATTCTTATCGCGCAAGCGCCACTGGCATTGATGTTCTGATCAATGGAGAGCTTCATATGACCCTTCCCCTTGATCCCGGCCCCTATCGTTTGAATGGCATTGATATTCATATTAAGTGACAGCAGACGACAAGGTTTTGGCAGGTTTTTGGGATATGGATCGAAAGATTATTCGTTAGGGCTTTCGGACATGGCTTCAAACAAAGCCCAGATATATTCCGGTACGGGCTGATCTTTTATACGCGATTTTGGCTCGGCGCTGTAGCGCACATAATCGCCGCGTTGGCATATCTCATCTTCCGCCACACCCTCGATTATTCTCACATAGCATTTGGTGCTGCCGCGATGTGTGACATGCAAATAGGCCATTGGATCAACCAGACCTGGCTGCTCCTGACGATCAAAGGGTCGATAGGCACAGGCTGACGTTCCGATTGCCAGAGCGCCAAGAACAAGGAGATTGGCCACAGCTCGCATCACTCTTCTGCTCATCATCTTTCCTTATCGCTTTCCAGCAAAATACCTATATTTCTTTCTTGATTGCTTCGAGCAATCCTTACCTAGATGTAAAAAAAGATGGTTAATTAAGATTTAAGTTGCTGCAAAATGCAAAAAGAAAGAGCGATAGGCCTTATCCCTGTTTTTCCTTATCAGGGCTTATTTCTGCACTTTATCCGCTCTCTCTTTTGCTCTGGGGCCAGCCTGGGCCCGGAAACAGTCTTGCCTCTCATCCATATGCATTGTTCTGCATTTCCTTATCCGCTTGCATGTGGCACAAGGTTGTGTGCTTTTTACGATGTCAGGATAGGCAATATGGATATAAGTCTTCTGCTAGCCGCTGCCTTTCTGGCCGGTATCCTCAATGCAATTGCAGGCGGTGGCAGTTTTCTGACCTTCCCTGCCCTTGTCTTTGTTGGTGTACCGCCCATCGCTGCCAATGCGACCAGTGCCGTTGCGGTCTTTCCCGGCTATCTGTCCTCTACCCTTGGTTTTTTGGAAGAAATACGCGGCTATGATCGGCGCAGCCTTTGGGCTTTGACCGGTCTTTCCATTATGGGCGGGATTGTGGGAGCCTTGCTGTTGATTGTGACACCTTCAGGCCTGTTCAATCTCATTGTTCCATGGCTGCTTTTGCTGGCCACGGCCTTGTTTGCCTTTGATCAGACGTTACGCCGCTGGAGCGCCTCAGCAGAGACTGAGCACCATCCCCAAGGTACTTTGGATGGCATCGCCAAAAAAGCGGCCACGCTTATCGTGACCAGTTATGGCGGCTATTTTAATGGGGGCTTGGGGATCATCCTGTTGGCGCTGTTCTCAAGTCTGGGTATGCGGGATATGCATGTGATGAATGGCCTTAAAAATGGCCTGTCTTTCATCTTGTCGGCAGCCTCTGTGCTTACCCTATCCCTTGCCGGGATGATCTATTGGCATGAAGCCATGATCATGATGCTCGCGGCCAGTCTTGGCGGCTATGCCGGCGCACGGCTTGCCCGGCAACTGCCTGCCTCTCTCATCCGCACCATCGTCATCCTTGTTGGCCTCGGCATGTCGCTGGTCTTTTTTATGCGTTCTTAGGCTCAGGACTCATTAATTTAGCACATTCTGCGAGAGCAGTTTTGCGTAAGGACAAGAAGGAAAATCGCGACAATGTGGTTCATTTTCAAGACTTTACGACGGTGATCTATGGTTTATCGGGTTCACCCGATGAAACGTCCAGTGGACGTTTCACCATGAGAACGCCGAAGGCCGATTGCGCAAAAATACCTCGCCCTTTGGGTTTGTCTTGAAGCACTCATCTATCGAACCAAGATCTGCAAAAAGGGAACCACCCTTATTTTGCTCTTGGCTCTTCTATATGAATACTTCAAGACAAACAGAATAGGCTAAATTAATGAGTCCTGAGCCTAATGACATGATCAAGCAAGTCAGCCTGACTTTATCGATTGGCAGCATCGGGGGACTTTTGGCCTATTGGGCCGGGTTCCCCGCGCCTTTTCTGACCGGCTCTTCCATTGCGGTCACCATAGGCGGGTTGCTTGGCTTGAGCTTGCATATCCCTGCTCTGATCCGCAATATCTGCTTCATTGGCATTGGCCTTTCCATGGGCGCCGGCGTAACGCCAAAAGTGCTTGAAACCATTGGCATTTGGCCGCTGGCTTTTCTTATTCTCATTGCCAGTTTGCTTGGCACCTTCTTTGGAGGGCGGTTTTTTCTGATCCGCTTTTGGGCCATGGACCGCCCATCCGCTACCCTTGCTTCCTCTCCGGGGCATCTGAGCTTCATTCTGGGATTATCCAGCCAAAGCAAGGCCGATGTCGCCACAATCAGCATTATACAATCCATCCGCGTGATGGCGCTGACCGTAGCCGTTCCCTTTGTCGTCAGTTTCATGGGACTGGCCGGTGGCGAGACATCGTCTCGCATTTTGCTTTATATGTCCCCTTTGGACTTGGCGCTTTTGGTGCCCTTGGCCGCCCTTGTGGGATGGGCTTTCATTAAACTAAATTTCCCTGCCGCATTTTTACTGGGTGGCATGCTGATCTCCACTCTCACCCATGCAAGCGGCCTGATTGAAGGTCAAATTCCTGATTGGCTGACGATTTTTGCCTTCACCATCATGGGAAGCTTAATTGGCACCCGCTTTTCCAATGTCAGTATGGAGCAATTGAGAAAAGCAGCCGGAGCAGGATTGCTGGCTGTTGTCTGGTCTGGGTTGATGGCTCTTGGCGCCGGTCTTGTTGCCGCCCATTTGCTGGATTTACCCCTGGCACAATTGCTAATCGCCTTTGCCCCCGGCGGACTGGAAGCCATGGCGGCCATGGCCGTAATCATGGATGTCGACACCACCTTTGTCGCCGCTCAACATGTGTTTCGATTGTTTTTTCTCAGCTTTCTGGCCCCAATGATGTTGGCATGGGATCAAAAAACCAAATAAGCAGCGCTTCATTCAAGGCTTGAGCCCAATTTTGTGATTGCTATCAAGCAACAGCAACCCCATGCTAGGCTCAGGACCCATTAATTTGGCACATTCTGCGAGAGCAGTTTTGCGTAAGGACAAGAAGGAAAATCGCGACAATGTGGTTCATTTTCAAGATTTT
>JAOXSG010000558.1 GCA_025800105.1 Cohaesibacter sp.
GGAAGAAGAGGGCAAGACTCCCACCGGATCCCGTGCAGCTTCACCAGAAGAACAGAGTGACCCTCAACCGTCCACCTCCAAGGAGTGAAAAGACTCCCAGCCAAAACCAAAAACTCGGTCCTTTTCAGGACCACCACACACTCCCAAAGTGAATAGGCCGAAAAGCTAAAATTCTCTAAGTTATCCTAGTAATAAAAGAAATGTGCTCAGTCCAGTCTGAAAAGCCCGTTGAAACAAAATACATTGAAAGTCAGTGCAATTGTCGAAACAAGAAAGTTTGTCGGTATTGCGATAAGAAACAGATTGCCCGAAACTAAAGATTAACTTTCCTTTATAATTGCAGGGCACAATAAAGGATCTACGACTGATCCAGTGCTTTGCCTGGTTCTTATTAATCTTTTGGGTTGTGGTTGGTTCCACCTTAGATAAAAGTATAAAGAGGGAAGAGAAAAAGAAAAGGGAAATTCAGGAAAACATTACTAAGACAAGATTGACTCAAAAGATAGATAACTCCAATCCATACCAGAGTATCCAACCCATATTACCGGGACAACAAGCCTATCCAGTACAATTCGAACCTTTGGCTCATATTAGATTGAGTAGGTCCACTTATAAAGTCACCACTTTCATAGAATTT
>JAOXSG010000563.1 GCA_025800105.1 Cohaesibacter sp.
AGCCCGAAGGACTCATAAAAGTGCTCAATCCCGATGGGTACAATGCTGAGTGTATCCCTCAAATCAAAGTACTGTCCAGTTACACAATCCAACAGGTAGAAACTGCCAAACTCTGTGCGATAAGGCATCACAAGGTATACAGGAATCTCTGAGCCATCCAAAGCATAACCATATGCATACCGGCATCGCCATTCCTCTCCTTCCACAAGCATAATAGGGGTGGTATTGCTGCCTTTCCTTGGTCTGGCCCGGCACATTTCACGGTGCTCATACCGAAAGGCGCGCAAAGCAGACCTTCTTGGATGAAGCAGGTCTACAATTATGAGGTGTAGCCTCCTGAGCTTAGCCATCTCAGTGCCTTGATCAATATAAATTTGTGCCATAGACACAGGCGGGAACTGACCCACTTTGTTGCTCGCCGAGTTATGTAGGTGGTGCAGGAACTGTGCGTCTTGTAGTGAGTTGCCAATCGACTGTGCTTTCAAATCCATTAAGAGTGGAAGGCCTTTCTCGAAAGAGTCACACACCCCACATCCATGCTGTAGGCTTCCAAATAACTGTGGCTACCCCAATGAGCCCTTTCATGTCCAGTGGGCACATGATAAAACACAACTGCTGTGCTCTTGTGAGTGCCACTGTTGCTCTGGCATAGGCTTCTTCCTTTTGTATCTCCTGTTGCTCCACTGGAAGAGCCCGGTACAGCTTGCTG
>JAOXSG010000932.1 GCA_025800105.1 Cohaesibacter sp.
GCTTATTTTCGACCCTGTTTTTGAGCACTTATCGCCCCGTCTTCGTGACGGGGTGGTTTGTGTTTTTATTCTGTGATCGCTACAAAGCTTGCTTGCTCTTTGTGCTTTGGCAAAATTTACCCATACTCCATTGGCGATCCACCTATGGATCGAATGATCACAGATAATTTAAAAGATCCTGCGGCTGTCTAAATCCTGCCAATGATAGGATTGGACCATAAGGGTGCGGTGCATGTCTGCCCTTTAAAAACGATAGCCTTCCGTCAAATCCTCACGATCCCTTTGTGACTTTTCTTGCATATGATAGCTCTGAGCTTGAGGATTATTCCTTTTAAGCCAGACAAGATCATGGCATGCCATAGAAGTTGATAAAATAAGGCTATGAAGGCACAAAGATGCTTAAAAGCCCCATAGCCTTGATTCTCCTTAGATATCCTTCATCAAACGCAATGCATCATAGATAGCGGCATGGGTATTTCTGGCGCTGACGGCATCCCCGATGCGAAAAAGCTTGAAAGCGCCATCAGCATTGCTCTCTATGTCTTGCACTCTTCCCTCAATCAGAGCGTCATAATCGACTTGACCCAAATTGCTTGAGAGAGGCTTTAAATCGAAATACAGATCATCCAGAGGCAATGTGCCATAATTGACCACAACCTGATCATAAAGCTTCTCTTCCACAAGATCGCTATAATCCGTGCCAATGCTGGTTTTGAGCTGATTGCCCTCGCGCACCACATCCAACAAACGACGTGTCACGGTGAATGTGGTCTGTTTGTCTTGAAGATTGCGCATATAAGGCACAAGATTCATTGCCATGATTTCGGGCGCAAAGGTCCGGTCAGGCGTCATAATCTCAACTTTGGACCCGGCATTGGCAGCAACCTCTGCTGCCATAAGGCCCGGATGATCGCCACTTTCATCATAGATCAGAACATTTTGCGCCACTTTCACATCTCCGGCAATGATATCCCATGCTGAAACGACCAGCGCTTGCTCTTTGCCACTTTCAAAAAGCTCAACATTTGGCAAGCCACCCGTGGCAACGATCACCACATCCGGGTTCAATGCCAGCACATCGTCCCTTTCTGCCCACATATTGAAGTGAAACTCAACATTGTTGGCCTGACATTGCGCCATGCGCCACTCAATGATGGAGATCATTTCTCGCCGACGGGGATTTTGCGCCGTGAGGCGAATTTGCCCACCCGGATCAGGCTGGGCTTCCAGCACGATCACCTGATGCCCGCGCTTGCAGGCAACACGCGCCGCTTCAAGGCCAGCAGGACCGGCACCAATGATAACAATCTTCTTCTTTTCGGTTGCTGGCGGAATCTGGTGCGGCATGGTGCGTTCACGACCGGTCGCTGCATTATGAATGCATAAAGCATCTCCAGCCTGATAGATGCGGTCCAGACAATATGTTGCCCCAACACAAGGGCGAATATCATCCTCACGCCCTTCAATCAGCTTGCGCACAATATAGGGATCGGCCATATGGGCACGTGTCATGCCCACCATATCCAGAAGGCCAGAGGCCACAGCATGACGCGCCGTTGCAATATCGGGAATTTTTGCCGCATGGAATGTCGGCATTCCGGTGGCTTGCTTGACCGCCCCGGCAAAATCCAGATGGGGCGCATTTTTCATTCCTTGCACCGGAATCATATCAGTCATGGCAGGGTCGGTATGGATTCGCCCTCTCACAACATTGAGAAAATCAACAAGGCCACTTTTTGCCAGTCTTTTGGAAATTTCCAGACCTTCTTCTTCTGTAATGCCCCCCGGCTGGGCCTCATTTGCCGTATAGCGAACCCCGACAATGAAATCATGCCCAACGCGCTCGCGGATGGCGCGCAAAACATCCATTGGCAATTGCAAACGGCTTTCCAGCGTCTGACCGCCATAAGGGCCGTCCAGATCATTGGTGAGAGGCGACCAGAACTGGTCAAGCAAATGGCCATAGATCTGAAGCTCTATGCCATCCATTCCCCCCGCTTTCATGCGCTCTGTCGCCTCTGAAAAATTGGAAATGATGCGCGCAATATCCCAATCCTCAGCCAATTTCGGAAAAGCCCGATGCGCAGGCTCGCGATGTTTTGAGGAACTGATAGAGGGCAACCAGTCGCCCTTGTTCCAGCCGGTGCGACGTCCCAAATGGGTAAGCTGGATCATCACCGCACAGCCATGCTCATGACAGGCATCAGTCAGTCGCTGAATATGGGGCACAACCTCATCTTTATAGGCAAGAATATTATTAAAAACCGGCGGACTATCTTTCGAAACAGCCGCCGATCCCGCTGTCATGGTCAGCGCAACCCCCGCTTTGGCCCGCTCTTCATGATAGGCAATATAGCGCTCTTTGGGCATACCATCTTCAGGATAGGCCGGTTCATGGCTGGTCGTCATGATCCGGTTTTTCAAAGTCAAATGCTTAAGCTGGTAGGGCTGTAATAGCGGGTCCTTGGTCATGGGACGGTCTCTTTACAATCAAATCATATCAAGCCTTATCGGCATATTTTCAAGACATTCAGTCAGTCCGGCAGGAGAGAGGGACTTTTAAGAAGAGCAGCAATTTGCTTTCAAGCACATGAGGAGGCAATGATGATGCACTCAACCACCTCATGAAGTTTCATAGTCCTCCCATCCTTGGCACTGGCTTTAAGATGGAAGCTGATAAAACTATGCAGGCATTGCACTTTGCCGAGCAAGCATAAAATGCTCTTGGCCATCATAAAAAGAGGCAAAGAGAAGGATCTCAACCCGCGCTTACCCCTGCCAAAAGACTTATTGCTGATAAGCCCAAGCATCCGTCTTGCAAGATACAGATTTAACAATGATATCAAGAGAAAGTGGCACGCCCTACGGGACTCGAACCCGTGTTTCCGCCGTGAAAGGGCGGCGTCCTAGACCGCTAGACGAAGGGCGCATGCCGTATTTTCCTCATCTAGGTTGAGGAAAAATCAATGGCACGCCCTACGGGACTCGAACCCGTGTTTCCGCCGTGAAAGGGCGGCGTCCTAGACCGCTAGACGAAGGGCGCGCATTTGATGGGCGGTTTATAGGCAGGTTTGCCGAACGGTGCAAGACGCTTTTTGCATTTTTATCATGAGCTGTGGGTTATTTTGCACAGACTACCTGAAATTCAGCCAATCTGTTCTTTTTCTTTGGTGTTTTATAATGAAGCTAAAAATTCACCGGCTTTGCAGCATCTAAAATGCGCAGTTGTACACTTGGCCTGCCTTGCCAATGATCCAAAGACAGCGTTCCCGCCACATGCAAAGACTGCCCCCTATTATCCAGCAATAGCTGGCCCAAAGGCTCATTCGCTGCGCGAAAACAAATGCCTTTTAACTTGCCCCCGGCATTGGACGACAAGGAACAACGCACATGGCCGCCCTGCCCCACAACATCGGCAAATGCAATCATATGCGAGGGAAACACAAAGATTGGTTCGGAATTGCCCGCGCCATAAGGCCCCGCTTTTTCCAAGAGATTGACCAACTCTTCTGTCGCACCAGTTGCTGTCAGGGCACCATCAATTTTCATTTCATCCTTGGCCCGCGCCTGCCCAACCTGCATTGACAATTCATCCTGCAAATAGGCTTTGAGCGATGAAAGCGCGCCCTCTTCCACGGTCAGGCCAGCCGCCATGGCATGACCACCGCCTTTCACCAGACGACCCTCTTCAACCCCTTTGCGTACAGCCGCGCCCAAATCGACCCCGGCAATGGACCGGCCTGATCCCGTGCCCTGCCCATTTGCTCCCATAGCAATGGCAAAAGCAGGCCTGCGAAAGCGCTCTTTGAGACGCGAGGCCAACAGACCAACGATACCGGCATGCCAGTCGGGGCTGGAGGTTATCAGGCAGGCGACATCAGGATCCGCCATTAAGGCCATATCGGCTTGTGCGGTCGCCTCTTCCAGCATGATTTGCTCCAGCGCCTGACGCTCTTTGTTAAGGCGCTCCAGCTCATTGGCAATTTGCTCGCCCTGTGAAGGATTTTTCGTCGTCAAAAGACGCGCCCCCAGCGCCGCATCGCCAATGCGTCCCCCTGCATTGATCCGCGGTCCCAACAAAAAGCCAAGATGATACGGTCTGACCGGACCAGAAACACGAGAGACCGCCTGCAAGGCAGAGAGGCCAATATTGCTGTGCTTGCGGATCACCATCATGCCTTTGATCACAAAAGCTCGATTAAGACCCTTAAGCGGCACAACATCGCAGACCGTACCCAGAGCCACCAGATCAAGCCAACCCAGCAAATCAGGCGCTGGCCGCTGGGCATTATAAAAGCCCTGCTGGCGCAAGCTGCGATTGGTGGCAACAACCGTCATGAAGGTGACACCCACAGCCGCCAAATGACCAAGCTGGCTCAAATCATCCTGCCGGTTGGGATTGACCAAGGCAACACAGGGCGGCAAGTCTTCGCCGACCTGATGGTGATCGAGCACCACCACATCAATACCACGCTCTTTTGCCCGCTCTAAGGCCGCAAAGGAAGTTGAACCGCAATCAAGCGTTACAATCAGTGCGTGGCCAGCATCAATCAATTGATCGATTGCCTCTGGATTGGGGCCATATCCTTCGAAAATGCGGTCTGGAATATAGATGGTGGCTTCAATGCCGCAATGGGTCAGAAAATTATAGAAAAGCGCGCTTGAGGTGGCGCCATCGACATCATAATCGCCGAAAATGGCAATCTTGTCACCAGACTGAATAGAGCGCGCGATGCGCTCTGCCGCCAGATCCATATCCGTGATGCAAGAGGGATCCGGCATCAAATCCTTGATAGCAGGATCAAGATATCCTTGCGCTGCCGCCACATCCAGCCCGCGACCCGCCATAACCCGCGCCACAATATCGGCAATGCCCTGACTTTGGGCAATTGCAGAGGCAATGGAGAGACCGCGCTCATCCAATCGCTCCACCCATTTTCTCTCTTTGGCGGAGTTGGTCACACCCAAATAGGCTTTGCTGTCTGCAATCATGGCTGCCTCTTGTTTTCTTTCTGCCTCAAAAAAGGATTGCTATCTCCATTTGAGACGAAAAAAGCGGATCAGCGCAACACTGACCCGCCTTCATTCTTTGTACGCTTTCGTCAAAAGTCTGCGCTTATAGCCAGCGCCAGAACTTGACGATGATCGCTCATACCCGGATCAATCCAGATGAAATTTGGAAAAATTGGTATGTTCGGATTTCACATAGCGAACGGTGCCAGTGGAAGAGCGCATCACCACAGTCTCGGTGCGGATTTTCTCTTTGCCAAATTTCACACCGCTCAGCATGTTGCCATCCGTCACGCCAGTGGCAGAAAACGTCACATCACCAGACGCCATTTCTTCCATGCTGAATTTTTTATTCGGATCGGTGACGCCCATTTTAATGGCGCGCTGGCGCTGCTCATCATTGTTGATGACAAGGCGGCCTTGCATCTGACCACCAATACAACGCAATGCCGCTGCGGCCAGAACACCTTCTGGTGCCCCACCAATACCGAAATAGATATCAATGCCGGTTTCTTCCGGGTCGGTTGTGTGAATGACACCAGCCACATCCCCATCACCAATCAGACGGATAGCGGCGCCAGTTGCGCGCACATCTTCAATCAATTTGGCATGGCGGGGACGATCCAGAATACAGGCTGTTACTTCGTTGATCGGCACACCTTTGGCATTTGCAACGGCCTGCATATTTTCAACGGGTGTGCGATCAAGATCGACCAATCCTTCAGGATAGCCCGGACCAATGGCTATTTTGTCCATATAGACGTCAGGCGCATTCAAAAGACTGCCCGCTTCTGCCATGGCAATCACGGCCAAGGAGTTTGGCAGATTTTTGGCGCAGATGGTGGTGCCTTCCAACGGGTCAAGCGCGATATCAACCTTTGGACCCTGCTTGGTGCCAACTTCTTCGCCGATATAGAGCATGGGCGCTTCGTCGCGCTCACCCTCACCAATCACAACGGTGCCGTCAATTGGCAGACGGTTCAATTCGCGGCGCATTGCATCAACGGCAGCCTGATCGGCGGCCTTTTCATTGCCATGACCACGCAGACGGGCCGCAGCAACAGCGGCGCGCTCGGTTACACGGACGATTTCCAGCGTCAGGATACGATCCAGCGCCTGTTCCTTGGTTTCTGCCATTTTCTAAGCCCTTTGACCCATATAGTCTCTGTTTTGCGTTCTGTTTCTTCGCAAAGTTACAAGCGTTCAATTCTGATCATTTGTGGAGGGGCTGCAATATGCCCATCTTCCTTGATTTGCTGCAAAGCCTTGCGCACCGCCTCTTCTGTTGTCTCATAGGTAATCAGAACAACAGCCTGCGGCGCAACCTCTTGCGCTTGTCCATTTGCAGATTTGGTAAAATGCCCATTCGCACGATGCTGCACGATGCTTTCCAGCGAAATATCATGCTCTGCCATGCGCTGCGCGATGGAAGCAAAAGCACCGGGACGATCATTCACAGACAAGCGAATATAATAGCCACCTTCATGGGCGCGCATTTTTGCCCGCACATAAGGCTGCAAGCCCGCTGCTGGTCGTCCCAAAGGATAGACTTTGAAATCGCGCGCCACATCGACAAGATCGGCCACAACAGCACTGGCTGTTGCATCCCCCCCAGCACCGGGACCGGACATGGTAATGGAGCCAATTGCATCGCCATCAACGGCCACCGCATTGGTGACACCGGAAATCTGCGCAATGGCTGAGGATTTTGGCACCATGGTTGGGTGCACACGTTGCTCAATGCCGGTATCGGTCTTTTGCGCAACCCCCAAAAGCTTGATGCGGAAACCAAGCTCATCTGCAGCCCGAATATCTTCTGTGGTCAGCGAGGTGATGCCTTCAAGGAAAATACTATCCGCCTCAATCTTGGTGCCAAAAGCAAGGCTGGTGAGCAAAGCTAGCTTATGGGCTGTATCATTGCCTTCCACATCAAAGGTTGGATCGGCTTCTGCATAACCAAGGCGCTGGGCATCTTTCAGGCATTCGTCAAACGACAGGCCTTCCAGTTCCATGCGTGTCAGGATGTAATTGCAGGTGCCATTCATGATGCCATAAACACGGGAAATGGCATTGGACGTCATACCTTCGCGCATGGTTTTGATGATGGGAATGCCCCCGGCAACGGCGGCTTCATAATTCAGAGAAACGCCATTGTCTTCCGCCAATGTTGCAAGCTCATTGCCATGCTTGGCCAAAAGCGCCTTATTGGCTGTGACCACATGCTTGCCAGCTTTCAGGGCTGCGCGCACAGACTCTTCCGCCGCGCCGCTTTCCCCACCCATCAATTCGACATAAACATCGATATCATCACTGGTGGCCAGTGAGATCGGATCATCAAACCAGGTGCAATGTGAGAGATCGACCCCTCTATCTTTATCGCGCGAACGCGCAGTGACGGCGCTCACGCGCATCGCGCGGCCTGCTGAGTTGGCCAACTCGTTTTCCAACAGAGCAAGGCGTTTGACTACTGAAACACCAACCGTTCCAAGGCCCGCAAGGCCCAGTTTCAAGGGGTTGCTCATAAATCGCAAATCCAGTCTTCTTAATCCGTCCAACAATTACGCGGCTTCATGCACTTTTTTTTAGTCGCTGGCAAGGAAGCGGCGAATATTTCTTGCCGCTTGGCGTATCCGTTGCTCGTTTTCCACGAAAGCAAGGCGCACATAGTCATCGCCATATTCGCCAAAGCCAACACCGGGCGCCACCGCAACATGGGCATTTGCGACCAGCTCCTTGGCAAATTCCAAAGATCCGCGCTCACGGAATTTTTCCGGGATGGGCACCCATGCAAACATGGTGGCATCGGGCACCGGTATGTCCCAACCAGCACGACCAAAACTTTCAATCATCACATCGCGGCGTTGTTTATAAATGGCGCGGGCTTCTTCCACGCAGTCTTCAGAGCCATTGAGCGCAGATGCTGCGGCCACCTGAATGGGGGTGAAAGCTCCATAATCAAGATAGGATTTGACCCGTGCCAAAGCCTTGATCATGCGCTCATTGCCCACTGCAAAGCCCATGCGCCAACCGGGCATGGAAAAGGTTTTGGAAAGCGAGGTAAATTCCACAGCGATATCCTTTGCCCCATCCACTTGCAAGATAGAGGGCGGCGGCGTCTCTCCGAAATAGATTTCCGAATAGGCCAGATCAGACAAGACCATAATATCATGCTCTTTTGCGACCTTAATCACCTGTTTGTAGAAATCCAGATCCACCGTATAAGCCGTTGGGTTAGCGGGATAATTCACAATCAAGGCAATCGGCTTGGGAATTGAGTGCCGCACCGCACGGTCAATGGCGCGGAAAAATTCCTCATTGGGTTCCGCAGGCATGGAGCGCACCACCCCACCGGACATGATGAAGCCAAAGGAGTGAATGGGATAAGTGGGATTTGGCACCAACACCACATCACCGGGGCTGGTGATGGCTTGCGCCATATTGGCAAAGCCTTCCTTGGAGCCAAGGGTGGCAACAATCTCTGTATCGGGGTTCAGCGTCACCCCAAAACGGCGCTCATAATAAGCGGCCTGAGCCTTGCGCAAACCGGGAATGCCACGCGATGTGGAATAGCGATGGGTACGCGGATTCATCACCGTTTCGGTCAGTTTGTCGACAATATGTTTTGGGGTTGGCAAATCGGGATTGCCCATACCCAGATCGATGATATCCGCGCCCGCCGCACGCGCCTTTGCTTTCAACCGATCAACGGGTTCAAAAACATAAGGGGGAAGGCGACGGATCTTATGGAAATCATCCATTGTCATACTCCACAATTTTTCTGTTGAGGTGATGAGATATTTCACGCGATTCTGACAAAACCGCATGATGGTTCACTCTTGGTTTTTACACAGCCTGTTTGAATGAGACAATCAGACAAACGATTTGACCGGATTTTTCGGGGGATTTTATGCTTTTGCACTTATTGCGACAGGCTGCGCAATTCTTCTTCTATTTGTGCCCGCTCCTGCTCCGTCAAAAGACGACGCTTTTGTGCAGGGGCATCTGCAATCACCGGATAATGTGTTGCAGAATTATCCGCCGTTAATTCGCGTAAAGATCGCAAAACCTGATTGGACATATATTTTTGTCCGGGCAAACTCTTTTGTCCTTGCGGTTCACCAGCAGCTTTATTGTCCTGTTGATCTGACGCCTTTTGACGGGATTTAGAGGCACCCACATCACTATGCGCAACAGTGGGTTGAGCCTCCAGCCCTCCCCCGGTTTCCCCCAACCCGGTCGCAGAACATCCAGCTAACAAGATAGCAATCAAAAGGGCTGATCCCTTGGCACATGTCACGATGTTTCAGATCCCTGAACTTAATTTCTGTCTTGATCCCTATATGATATTGGATATTGGGACAGCAAAATTATGGCATCTATCTGTTTCAAAGTCATAAAGAAAATGCAATTGGGTTTCTCTCGTCTCGCCATTTTGAAAAAAAGATCAAGGCGTCATGGTTTACCTATAGTGACGAGCAAAAAGCCATCTCTCCCGATTTATCAACAAAATATCTTCGCTGCATCGCACAAGTAAAACAACAATATTATTGCTACGCAGCATTCATAACCTATCCATAAGACGAGCTTTCTTCTTTTGCTCTACAGAAACAAAGCATCAGATCCAATTTCCTACCGTCTAATTACTTATAAAAAGAAACAAGGGACAACTTGTCACAAGGCTGCAAAAAGTCCCTAATAGGAGACAGATAATAAAATGTCTTTACAAGTTCTGCCGATAGCAAGAATTTGATCAAATGGATATTCGACGACATGAGCGGACGCCATTGACGATGGAGGGGGAAGCATGAGCGACAAAAGCGATAAGCAAGATCAGGGCAGCGAGATCAATCTCGTACATTATATGGTCAAAGACCCTGAACGCTTTGCGATGAATTTTGCCCGGGTGATAGAGGAAGCAGGCAAGGCCGCCACAGCCTATTTAAACCCGCGCGACAATGAATCCCGCTCCGCTCAAGCTGAACAAATCAACCATATCGTCAAGACGTTGGGCAAAGTGGGTGAATATTGGACCTCGGATCCACAACGCGCTATGGAAGCCCAAACCCGGCTTTGGGGCCGCTATATGGATCTCTGGGGGTCTTCTGTCAAAAAAATGATGGGGGAAGCACAGGAAGATATTGAAAAGCCGCAAAGAGGCGACAAACGCTTTCAGGATCCCGAATGGGAAAATAATCAATTCTTTGATTTTGTGAAACAATTCTACCTGATCACCTCCAAATGGGCGCATGAGATGGTGGATGAGGCGCAGGATCTGGATGACCATACCCGCCATCAGGCGCAATTTTATATGGATCAGGTTATCAATGCCCTTGCCCCGTCCAATTATCTGGTCACCAATCCTGAATTGCTAAAGGAAACCATGGCCAATGATGGCGAAAATCTGGTGCGTGGCATGAAGATGCTGGCCGAGGATATTGCCGCTGGTGATGGCGATCTGATCATTCGTCAATCGAGCAATGAGGGCTTTGAGCTGGGCAGGAATATTGCCGTAACACCGGGCAAAGTGGTGGCACAGAGCGATATCTGCCAGATCATTCAATATGAAGCGACAACGAAAGAGGTCTATAAGACCCCCCTTTTGATTGTGCCGCCATGGATCAACAAATTCTATATTCTTGATTTGAATGAGAAAAAGAGCTTCATCAAATGGTGTGTGGATCAGGGCCATACGGTCTTTGTCGTCAGCTGGGTCAATCCCGATGCGCGCCTGCGTGATAAAGGCTTTGATTCTTACGTCAAAGAAGGGGTTCTCTTTGGTCTGGATGCTGTTGCCAAGGCAACGGGAGAGAAAAAGGCGCATACCATTGGCTATTGCGTTGGCGGCACCCTGCTCTCCACCTCTCTTGCCTATATGGCGGCCAAACGCCAGAACAAGGTTGCCTCTGCAACGCTCTTTACCACACAGGTCGATTTTACCCATGCCGGGGATTTGAAAGTTTTTGTCGATGAAGAGCAATTGCAGGAAATGGAAGGCCATATCAAGCAGCTTGGTTATCTGGAGGGACGCTCCATGGCCAATGCATTCAATATGCTACGCTCCAATGATCTGATCTGGCCTTATGTGATCAACAATTACATGAAAGGCAAAGAGCCCTTCCCCTTTGATCTGCTCTATTGGAATTCCGATTCCACCCGGATGCCAGCGGCCAATCATATTTTCTATATGCGCAATTGCTATCTGGAAAATAATCTGGCCCAAGGCAAAATGGAGATTGATGGCGTCCAGCTGGATTTGAGCAAAGTGAAAGTGCCGATCTATAATCTGGCGACAAAAGAAGACCATATTGCCCCGGCAATTTCCGTCTTTAAAGGCTCTTCCATGTTTGGTGGCAAGGTTGATTTTGTCCTGTCCGGCTCGGGCCATATTGCTGGGGTGGTCAATCCGCCAGACAAAGAAAAATATCAATATTGGCGCGGTGGAAAGGCAGAAGGTGATCTGGACAGCTGGACAGCCGCCGCCAAGGAAACACCGGGTTCATGGTGGCCAAATTGGCACAAATGGATTGAAGATATTTCCGACAAAAAAATCCCTGCCCGCAAAATTGGTGATGGCAAACTCAAACCAATCGAAGATGCACCGGGCAGTTATGTGCGGGTCAGATCCAATAGCCCTCAAGCACTGGAAGCATGAAGGCTAGATTTTGATCCATAAACAAGCAGCTCGCCCTATGGATGTGAGGTGTTTGGTGCCACAATGAAAAAGACAGATCCGGTCAGGGTCTGTCTTTATTTGCTTCATATTATGCCATAAAACAGTAATAGTCTTTACGAAACACTTGTACGCAAAGGCCCGAAACAATCGTATTTAATGCACGAGGCCTTGCATACATTCGAACGATTTACTTGTTTTATATAGGTATTTCACCGTTTTTGACCTATTTTACGTTTGGTCTTGCTTGACGTATCATTCTTCAATGACTACCCAGCATATGTTCCTCAATGAGCGCGATTGCTTGCATAGACAAAACACGCCTTGTCGCAAAACAGAGCGCGCAAGATAAGCGCAGCCATAAAAAGACGCGACAGGAACAACCCACTTCTGGCTTGATGCCGGATTTATAGACAGTGAAAGACGCATCCCTCTTGCTCATTGACCATGCTGCAAGAGAGAAAAATGCCCAAAAGAGTGAGGACTTCGGTTTGAATCAGACACAGCTAGATTTTGGCCTCTATGATCCGAATTTTGAAAAGAGCAGCTGCGGCGTTGGCTTCATGACATATAAGTCAGGGGAGCAAACCCATGATGTTCTGGTCAAAGGACATGAAGCCCTTTGCACGATTCCCCATCGCGGTGGCATGAGCTCTGAAGGGGTGGGCGATGGCGCGGGCGTCAATGTTGATCTCTCGCTCTCTTTCTTTCGCAAGCTAACAGGCAATAACAGCCTTGAGCTTGGAGATTTTGGCGTTGGCAACTTCTTCCTGCCAGATGATCCGGCCTATTGGGATGAGGCCGACGCCTTGATTCAAGGCGCGCTGGAAGGTCTGGATCTTGGCGTCTTGCTGGTGCGCAATGTTGGTGTCAACAATGCCGTTATTCGCCCGGCAGCTGTACAATATATGCAAACCATCCATCAGGTGGTCTTTGCCAAGCCGCAAGATATGGATGGCAAAGCCTTTGACCGTGCCATTCATGATGCCTTGATGGCGATTGAAAAAACCGCCTATCTGGAACCCACTCTCAAAGGCCTCTATCCGCTGTCCCTGTCTGCTCATACGCAAGTTTATAAAGGGCGGCTAAATTCCAATGAGGTGATTCCCTATTTCGAAGATCTGATGGATGAAGATCACAAGATCCATTCCATGTTCTTCCATACGCGCTTTTCGACCAATACCGAGCCGCAGCCAAGCATGGCACAGCCTTTCCGTTTGATGGCGCATAATGGTGAATTGAATACGGACAAGAAAAATCGTCTATCCGAAGCTGCCATTGCGCAGATGAAGAATAGCCAGATTTATTCTCCTCCCGGACAATCTGATTCCTGTCGCCTTGACCAGACGCTGGAGCGTCGCCTGATTGAGGATGATCTGGATCTGATCACCGCTGTGGTGGCAATGATGCCCCCTGCATGGGAAAATGATTCCCGGTTTTCCGATGATGTGAAAGTGATGCTGGAATATTTCTCTTTGTATGAAGAGAAAAATGATGGCCCTGCCGCTCTTATCTTTGGCAATGGCACCGTGGTTGGTGCGCGTCTGGACCGTTTGGGCCTACGGCCTTTGCGTTCGGTTGAAACGGATGATTATCTGTGCGTGATGTCAGAAGCCGGTCAGATTGATTTTCCGGCAGAAAGCATCACCCGGCGCGGACGCATTGAAGCGGGCGGAATGCTCTATTTCGACCACAGCACCGGACAATCCTATACATCCAATGAAGCGTTGGAAATGCTGGCCTCCAAGCGCGATTATCGCAGCTTGCTGGACAATGCCCGCATCACCATGGCAGATTTGCCAACCAGCGCTGACAAGCCGGATTTGGATACGAATTTCAGCGAGCCACAACGCGCCGTTGCCTATGGTCTTAATCAGGAAAGCTTTAAATTCCTGATGGATCCAATGATGCAAAAGGGTTCTGAGAAAATCTCTGCCATGGGCTATGGCGTGGCAATCAATGCGCTGACCGATCAGGAAGGCGGCATGTCGAAATATTTCTCCCAGCGCTTTGCTCAGGTGACGAACCCGCCACTGGACAGCTTGCGCGAAGCCGATGGCATGACCTTGCGCGTTGCACTTGGGGCAAAGCCTCATTTCAATGAAGATGAAACGAAGCAGATTGTCATTGAAAGCCCTATTCTCGCCCCTTGGGAGTTGGCGGCTTTGCGTCAGCAATCAACCGTCCCGGTGACTGATATTGCCACCATTTATGCCATTGATCATGCAGGCGATAATGCCAAACAGCAGTCTGATTTGATTGCGGCCATTGACATGGTATGTGATCAGGTGGAAAAATCTGCGCGTGAAAAAGGCGGCATTATTATTCTCTCTGACGCTCTTGTCAGTCAGAAAATGGCAGCCATTCCGCTGATCATGGTGATTTCAGCGGCCAACCAACGTTTGATTGAGCATGGCTTGCGCTTCCGCGCCTCACTGATTGCCGAGAGCGGCCAGATTGCCTCCTCCCATCAAATCGCAACAGCTTTGGGCTTTGGGGCATCTGCCGTTATGCCTTTGAGCGTTTTGGCCCGCGCCGAAGATATGGCCAAAAATGATGCGGACGAAATCAAGGCTTGCATCAAGCGCTATAACAAGGCCGCTGACAAATCCCTGATGAAAACCATGGGTAAAGTCGGCCTTTGTACCGCAGAAAGCTATATTGGCGGGGAATTTTTCGAGCCAAACTTCCTTGATACCGACAATGACGTGCTGTCCCGCTATTTCCCGAATATGAAAAACACCGTTGGGGGTGTGGATTTTGCGGCCATTGCTGACAGTGTCAATGCTTGGCATATTCGCGCTTGCGAAATCACAGCCGATGGAGATATCCCGCTGCTTGGTCTCTTCAAAGAGCGCTCTGAAGGCGCGGGCCACTCCTATGGCACAACCGCGGTGCGCGGCTTTGTGGAAATGACCGAAGAATCCATTCAGTCCGGTGAAGCCGCCCATGCCAAAGGCGATGCCAATGACGATGATTTGCGTCTGCTTCCTGTCTCCAAATTGAGCGATGCCTATGGCAAGGGCGCAGAAGCCTATCGCCACACCAGCTTTGCCCGTCGCAAGCCCGAAGAGATTGATGCCTTCAAAATCACCCGCCAATATCGCGAATTTTCTCACGATCTGGAGCTGGAGCGCGAGAAGCGTCCCGCTGCCTTGCGCGATGTTCTCTCTTTCCCCGCTGATGTGAATTGGGCGCTAAGCGCAGAAGAATTTGGCGAAGAGCTGTTCCGTCATGATCTAGTTGGCAACAATTGCTTTGTTGTGCGCGGTCTGGATGTTGTCGCCAAGGGTGAGGATGGCTTTAGCCTGACTTTGCCAGAGACCGGCAAGCCGGAACGCGCTGTTGCCTTGTCACTGGCCTTGAAAGACAAATTTGGCGAGGATTTGCTGGGCATTGAAACCCATGGCAATGAGATTGAGGTTAAAGTGCAAGGCATTGCCCTGTTCTATTTCTCTCATATCAAAGCCTGCAATCCAAAGCTTGATCTGACGAAGGTGCAAGCCGCGCATGAAATCACCTCAACCCTTGCCTCTGGTGCCATGTCCCACGGTGCTTTGGTAACCCCGGCCCATGAAGCGGTTGCTCATGGCACAAACATGGCGGGCGGTTTCTCCAATTCGGGCGAAGGCGGCGAGCATATGTCACGCTATGGCACCATTCGCTCCAGCCGCATCAAGCAGCTTGCCTCTGGTCGTTTTGGGGTCTGGACTGGCTATCTGGCTGATCCAACGCTGGAAGAGCTGGAAATCAAGATTGCACAAGGGGCAAAACCGGGCGAAGGCGGACAATTGCCAGCACCCAAGGTCACCGTTGAAATTGCAGCGGCCCGTGGTGGGACGCCGGGCGTGGAATTGATTTCCCCTCCTCCGCATCATGACACCTATTCCATTGAGGATTTGGCCCAGCTGATCCATGATGCAAAAGCGGCGCGTGTGCGCGTGATTGTCAAACTGGTCTCCTCTGAAGGCATTGGCACAATCGCCGTGGGCGTGGCCAAAGCTGGTGCAGATGTCATCAATATTGCCGGTAACACCGGTGGTACGGGCGCAGCAGCTGTGACCTCTTTGAAAAATACCGGTCGTGCGGCTGAGATTGGCCTTGCCGAAGTGCATCAGGCGCTCTGTGCCAATGGTTTGCGCGAAAAAGTGATCTTGCGCTGTTCCGGTGCCCATCAGACTGCCTCTGACGTTGTGAAGTCCTGCCTGTTGGGCGGTGACAGCTTCGAATTTGGCACCACTGCCCTGATGATGCTGAAATGCGTTATGGCCAAGAATTGCAACATCAAATGTCCGGCTGGTTTGACCACCAATGCCGAAACTTTTGAAGGCGATCCGCGCGCTCTTGCGCAATATCTGATGAATATTGCCCATGAAACCCGCGAAATTCTCGCCCATCTTGGTTTCTCTTCTTTGCGCGAGGCGCGGGGCCGTGCGGACTATCTGCATCTGGTCAAGCATGAGCGGGCAATTGGTCAGATGGATCTGCGGGCCATGTTGAGCGTGGTGCCGGAAGTCATCATCAAGGAACCGGTTTATCTGGAAGCCAATTTTGATATTGATGATCGCCTGCTCAAAGAGTTCAAGAACAAGGCTGTTCAGCAACATCAGTCACGGGTGAAACTGGTCGTCAAGCGCAAGCTGGACAACCGCAACAAAACCGTTGGCGGGCAATTCTCCATTGATATTGAACGCATGTTGCAGCATGAGCTGTCAGATCGCCATATCAGCACCATGCCAATTGTCTATACCGATGATCGCGGGCGCAATCTAATCAAGCCTGAAATGCTGCATATCCATACGCATGGATCGGCAGGCCAGTCTTTTGCCGCTTTCTGTAATTCGGGCATGGTTTTCCATCATACCGGCACCTGTAACGACGGCGTTGGCAAAGGCGCATCCGGTGGCAACATTGCCATTCTCTCTCCCGGTGGCGGCGAGAAGGAAAATTACCTGATTGGCAACTTCGCCCTGTTTGGTGCAACCGGCTCTGCTCTCTTTGTGGAAGGCGGCGCAGGGGATCGCTTTGCGGTTCGTAACTCTGGCGCCACCGCAGTTGTGGAAGGCGTTGGCGATTTCTGCTGCGAATATATGACCAATGGTGCGGTCATGAATTTGGGCGGTTTCGGCAAAGGCTTCTGTAACGGCATGTCCGGTGGTGTGGCTTATCAATATGATCCATATGATCAGCTGGAATCGCTCTATTCCGACGATTCAGTCAAATTGCACAAGCTGGATGATGACAATGATCGTGCTGCAATCCATCGCATGGCCGTCAAAGCCTTGCTGGAGCGTCACATCAAATTCACCAATTCCGCCAAAGCGCGCTTCATTTTGGAGAATTGGGACAGCGAAGTCTCCAATTTCCGCTTTGCAACGCCTCTGGCTCTGGAAACATATCAGAATTATGAAGCCATCCTCAAAGCAGCCTCTCGCAAGGAATTGGTCGAAGAATTGGCGCAAGCGCTGGTCTCCTATCAGATCCGCAAATTCAAGCTGGCTTATCGCGATGGCAAGGTAATTGCTGGCGGTGCTATCCCGGGATATGGCGAAGTGGATAGCGGCTTGATGCATGAGCTGATCAACAATTTTGCCGTGGTTAATGCCGCCCAGCAAGTTGTAAAAGCCCGTTATCGCGCCAGCGAGGAAATTTCTGAAACCGAGCTGAATAGTGGCGTTCGCAAGCTGATCCTGACCGAAGATTTTGGTCTTATGGTCAAACTGGCCGCCATTGCCCGCACAGCGCTTGCCACTTATAGCGACGAGCAATTGGCCGTTATGGTCTCTGACAAGCGGATGCGCGATTACAAGACAGCCTTGTCCAACCGAAATGTGCGCCTGATGGATAGCATCGGCACCTATGGCTGGATTTTGCTACAAGACCGGTTGAACCGGGCCGCAATGGGTGATTTGCCGGATTATGAAGCGCTGTTTGCGTCTTCTGCCAGCATGGAGATGGTCAAAACCATGTCATAGCGGATGGGGCTTTTGCCCCTCCCTCACCCGGACTTTTCAATTTCAGTTGGATCTCAATTCATGCAAGCTCTGTTCATTCCCCAAGACAGCCCTTTTTCCGAGGATCAGCGCTCCTGGCTTTCCGGCTTTTATGCTGGTCTTCACACCCAAATGACCAAAGACACCAACGCATCCAGCGCTGATGCCGCGCAGGCTCTGAGCGTTCATGTGCTGTATGGCACCCAGACCGGCAATTCCGAAACGGTGGCTGAAGAAGTCTGCGATGCCATTCGCTCCGGCGGCTCCAATGCTATTCTTGCCTCGCTTGATGAGGTGGAAGTCGAAGCCCTGACACGAATGGATTATGTGCTGATTGTCACCTCCACTTATGGGGAAGGTGAAATGCCGGATAATGCCGAAATGTTCTGGGAAGCGCTCAAAGATACCGGCGCACCGCGTTTGGAAAATCTGCAATTCTCTGTTCTTGCCTTGGGCGATACAGCCTATGATGAATTTTGTGAGGCAGGCAAACAGTTTGACTTGCGTCTGGAGCAATTGGGGGCCAAGCGCATTCAGCCCCGTGTTGATTGCGATGTCGATTTTGAAGAAGCCGCTGAAGGCTGGACCTCTGGCATTGTCGAAGAGCTGGCCAAGCGCAAACCCGAAGGGGTTGGCGATGGCGCAGTTGCCCCAGCAGCTGGCACGGCACCCAAAGCGGCCAAATCCAAATGGACCCGCAAGACACCTTTCAGCGCACCTGTGACCTGCAATCGCCTTCTGTCTGGCGATGGATCGGCCAAGGAAATTCGCCATTATGAGTTTGATCTGTCCAATGACGGGCCAAGCTATGAAGCAGGCGATGCTATGGGCGTTATTCCTACCAACGATCTCGAATTGGTCTCGGATCTTCTGGATCGGTGTGATTTCAGTGGCGATGAAGATATACCGGGCAAGGATATTTCGCTTGCTGAAGCCATGTTCAGCGATTTTGAAATTTCGACGCCCTCTTCTGATTTTGTCAAAGCCATTGAAGCCCGCGCAAATGATGAACATTTGACCCATATTGTCGAACATGGCGACAAGGAAGCCATGGAAGCATTTCTGTGGTCAAAAGATATTCTGGATCTTCTCAATCTCTATCCGCATATTATGCTGTCCGCCGAGGAGCTGGTTGGCGTGCTCAAACCCTTGCAGCATCGTGCCTATTCGATCTCTTCCAGTTCCAAGCTCCACCCGGACAGCGTGCATTTGACCATCGCTTCTGTGCGCTATAACAGCCATGGACGCGATCATGGCGGGGTTGCCTCCTGCTTCCTTGCGGATCGGGTTGGAGAGCAAGCTGCCAAAGTCTTTATGACACCAAATAAGAGCTTCCGTGTGCCTGCTGACAATGATGTCCCCATGGTCATGGTTGGCCCCGGCACCGGCATTGCCCCATTCCGTGCCTTCCTGCAAGAGCGCGAGGCCATTGGTGCCAAGGGCATGAACTGGCTGTTCTTTGGTGATCAACATGCCAAAACCGATTTCATCTATCAGGATGAATTGAGCGCCATGCAATCCTCTGGCATTTTGAACCGCCTTGATTTGGCTTTCTCTCGTGATCAGGCAGAAAAAATCTATGTCCAGACTCGCATGCAGGAAAATGCCAAAAATCTCTATGCAGCTCTGCAAGAAGGTGGTCATTTCTATGTTTGTGGCGATGCCTCTCGCATGGCAAAGGATGTCGATCAGGCCTTACATGATGTGATTGCAGAGCAAGGTGGCCTGTCTGCCGATGGCGCCAAAGATTATGTGAACAAGATGAAGAAAGAAAAACGCTACGTTCGTGACGTTTACTAAGAGCTTTCTTTGGCTCTGTTTTTTCAAATTGGTAAAATCTAACTGCCTGTCAAATCTAACGAATTTGGCAGGCAGTTGCTTTTTGCGCCATTTTCCAACCAAATATTGGCGCTGTTTTGGTCTGCCTGCTTTGATCTTTGCGAACAGATTTGGCACAGTGCGCGCACATTCATTATCAATGCACGATTTATCGTTGCTTCTTGCTGCGATCTGCCACGCTGTGGCTTTGTACAGCGCAAGCCCTGTGTAGAGCTTTCCTTAAAAACGCCCTGCACCGGATTGGAGGAAATCATGAGCCCTATTCTGGAAATCAATGACTTGAAAGAAATGGCCCGCCGTCGTGTGCCGCGCATGTTCTTTGATTATGCCGATAGCGGTTCTTGGACCGAAAGCACTTATCGCGCCAATGAGAGCGACTTTCAAAAGATCAAGCTACGCCAGCGCGTCGCCGTTGATATGACCAACCGGTCTTTGAAATCAGAAATGATTGGGCAAGAGGTTGCCATGCCCTTGGCAATGGCCCCAACAGGCCTGACCGGCATGCAACATGCAGATGGCGAAATCCTGATTGCGCAGGCTTGTGAGGAAGCGGGCATCCCCTATACTCTCTCCACAATGAGCGTTTGCTCCATTGAAGATGTGGCCGAGCATACAAAAAAGCCCTTCTGGTTTCAGCTCTATGTGATGCGTGATAAGGACTTTGCAGGCAATCTGATTGATCGCGCCAAAGCCGCTGGCTGTTCTGCTCTGGTTTTGACACTGGATTTGCAGATTTTGGGCCAGCGCCATAAAGATTTGCGCAATGGCTTGTCGACGCCCCCCAAATTCACCCCCAATCACGTTTGGCAGATGGCAACACGCCCCTTCTGGTGTCTTGGCATGTTGGGCACCAAACGCCGCACCTTCCGCAACATTGTGGGGCACGCCAAAGGCGTTGAGGATCTGTCCTCCCTGTCGTCATGGACAGCAGAGCAGTTTGATCCAAAATTGAATTGGGATGATGTCGAATGGATCAAGGAGCGCTGGGGCGGTCCTTTGATCATCAAAGGCATTCTGGATGTTGAGGATGCCAAATTGTCCTTAAAGACCGGCGCAGACGCCATCATTGTCTCCAATCATGGCGGACGTCAGCTGGATGGTGCGCCCTCTTCCATTGAAGTCCTGGAAGAGATTGTCGATGCCGTCGGCAAGGATATCGAAGTGCATATGGATGGCGGGATTCGCTCTGGTCAGGATATTCTAAAGGCCATCGCATTGGGGGCCAAAGGCACCTATGTCGGGCGGCCTCTTCTCTATGGTCTGGGCGCGATGGGCAAACCGGGCGTTGCCAAAGCAATTGATATTTTGCGCAACGAACTGGATATCACCATGGCATTATGTGGCGAACGCGATATCAAAAATGTCGGCAAACATAATCTGTATCGCAAATAAAGGTCCATAAAAACAATAAATTATAAAACCAGCCCCTTCAGGCACCCTTGGTGAGAGATACGCCAAGGGTGCTTTTTTATCTCAAGCCCCCTCTCTCTCACCATGGCAAAGCTCATTTGCTTGATAATGTGGAAATGTCATTCTCCTGACAAAAAAGCAGTTGCGAGGCAGGCACCAAATCTTTAAACCGGTCTGCGGAGAGGTGGCCGAGTGGCTGAAGGCGCTCCCCTGCTAAGGGAGTAGGCGGTGTCGAACCGTCTCGAGGGTTCGAATCCCTTCCTCTCCGCCATCCCCCTTTTAAATTATTGATATCGCTTTGATCGTTGCATTTCTTCGGTTTCTGCTACAGTCTTGGCTACAAAATAGACTTCGGCAAGACCATGAAGAAGATCGACAGACACATCCAATTTATCCGCGATTAATATTACGTTCGAATCGTAAAGCAGAACAGCGCTCTACCCCACATAACCTGCATGATTTAGAGTTAGGCCGCGAAGGAGGCTTACCGGCCCATCATATTCCTGATGACAGCCTTCATAGAAGGATAACCCTCGCCTCAAGCCTTCGTTCATCAAATTGAATTTGTTGGTGAAAACCCGCAATGAGGCCATTCTTTTGTCGACTGGCGAGAAAATTCTGCTAAAAGTGCCTTCACCACTTTGAGAGTGAGTGCCCGTAGCTCAGCTGGTAGAGCATCCGACTTTTAATCGGACGGTCGAAGGTTCGAATCCTTCCGGGCACACCATTTCCTCGCCTCATGGCGATAGGTGCCCGTAGCTCAGCTGGTAGAGCATCCGACTTTTAATCGGACGGTCGAAGGTTCGAATCCTTCCGGGCACACCATTTTCCCTTTCTTTTGCATCATCACTTATATGTGACATCGGCTGCGCCTGAGATAGGCTCACATCTCTGTGTTGGCGAATATACCGATCAGTCTTCCTAAAATTGGCAGATTTCCGGCCTTTTTCTTCGGCTCCATGCTCAATTTTCCGTTAGTCGCCGCTTACTTTCTTTAAACGTCTTTAAGCTTTTCAAGAGATCATGATCTGACAGAGTGCACTTATTGCGCTATGCTGTAAGTGTAAGTTCGTAGATTCTTTTGGTATATCTAACAATGCCAGACAGAATCCAACCATTGACCATAGGCGAATTTTTGCGTTTGACGGTTTGATTGCCGGTACAGGATTCGCTCTAGAAAATATGTCTTAACAGAAGGAGACGCCACCCATCAGGTAAGGAGATTGGATATGAAACGCTACATCGTTAGCTTAAGTCTGGTGATGACAGTTATGACTGCCGCTCCAGCTTTCGCAGAGAAACCCTTAACACAGCCATCGGTGCAAAAGGCCAATATAGACAGATCGGAATTGCCTGCACCCATTGCAAAACCGTTAGAAATTTCAGTGATTGACAAGGCCATCATCGCTTTTGTGGTGCGTATGCATGTGGCCAGTTTGTCGCGCCAGCAGGCAACCAAGTTTTCGCGAACATTCACGCAGAAAACACAGGACCATTTTAAATCTGCCGATCAGATGCTGGCCTTTTTCTCACGCCGCTATTTTCCCGTTCGTCATGGCAAAAGCTTGCAGCTGGACAGCCTAAGCTTACGTGGAGAGGTTCCTGTTCAACATGCCTATCTGGTTGATCGCAGCGGATTGCGCTGGAGATTGTCCTATGGCCTGAAGGATATGGGGAATAAAAAATGGCGCATTGTTTCGACCGTCATCAAACCGGCACCGGGAACACCCACCTGATGGCGTGCCATGTCATGCCAAATCCCTATGGCATGATGCATCATACCATGGCCAACCGTTCGCCCAAGTTTGCAAACGGTGGCCAAGGCATGTGACGAAATTAATCCAATTCACAGCGCAGGCATATCGCCGCGCGCCCATGCTTCCTTGACTTCCAGTTTATGATCATCAAAGCGCCCTGCTTCAATGGCATCGCGCATGCCTTGCATCAATTGCTGATAATAGGCCAGATTGTTCCATGTCAGCAACATGGAGCCGAGCGCCTCGTTCGATTTGACCAAATGATAAAGATAGGCGCGGCTATAGTCCCGTGCCGCCGGACATGGGCTTAATGGGTCCAGAGGCCGGTGATCATCTTTATGACGGGCATTTTTCAAATTGACCTTGCCATAACGGGTGAAGGCCAAACCATGACGCCCTGCCCGGGTTGGCATCACACAATCAAACATATCAACACCGCGAGAAACCGATTCGATCAAATCATCAGGCGTGCCAACACCCATCAAATAGCGCGGTTTATTATCTGGCAGAATTGGGCATGTAACATCCAGCATATCCAGCATGACTTGCTGAGGTTCGCCCACAGCCAGCCCGCCAATGGAATAGCCCTTCAGATCCATCTCTTTGAGAGCTTGTGCCGATTCTTCACGCAAACGTGGGATATCACCCCCCTGTACAATGCCAAACATGGCCTGGCCGGGCCGGTCACCAAATTCGACTTTGCAGCGCTCAGCCCAACGCAAAGAGAGCTGCATGGCGCGCTCAATCTCATCTTCAGAGGCCGGCAATTTGGTGCATTCATCAAGCTGCATCTGAATGTCAGAACCAAGTTGACATTGGATCTCGATAGAGCGCTCCGGTGACATAAAGAATTTGGCACCATCAACATGGCTTTTAAATTCCACGCCTTTCTCGCTCATCTTGCGCAATTTGGCCAAGGACATGACCTGAAAGCCGCCGGAATCGGTGAGAATCGGATGCTGCCAATTGGCAAATTTATGCAAACCACCCAAAGCCTGAATGCGCTCGGATCCGGGCCGCAACATCAAATGATATGTGTTGCCCAAAATAACATCGGCCCCCAAATCGCGCACCTGCCCCGGATACATGAATTTGACGGTTGCAGCGGTGCCCACAGGCATGAAAGCAGGGGTGCGGATGACGCCACGCGGCATAGAGACCTCGCCCCGCCGGGCTTTGCCATCTGTTGCCAGAAGCTTGAACCCAAACTGCTCCGGTTTTGGATCGGGGCTTGGCAAGCCCAGCCCCATGCGGTCAGGATCCTGATTATGGTCTGTTTGCGCTGTATTTTCGCTCATTTCGATATCCTGTCGGGCATCCTTTGGCTCACTGTTACGTCCTAGCGCAGCAACAGCGAAGAATCGCCATAGGAATAGAATTTGTAATTTTGCTGGATGGCATGGGCATAAGCCCCTTGCATACGCTCGCGCCCCATCAGCGCCGATACCAACATGAATAAGGTGGATTTGGGCAAATGAAAATTGGTCATCAGGCCATCAATGGCCTTGAACTCATAGCCCGGTGTGATGAAAATATCCGTATCCCCACAAAAGCCGCTTAAACAGCCTTTTGCCTGAGCGGCGCTTTCCAGCAATCGAAGAGATGTCGTGCCAACGGCAATCACCTTATTGCCCCTTGCACGCACTGCATTGAGGTGATCGGCCAAATCTTGCGGCAACTCACCCCATTCCGCATGCATTTTGTGGTTGTCCGTATCCTCAGCCTTGACGGGCAAAAAGGTGCCTGCTCCCACATGAAGCGTCACGAAATGGCGCTCAATTCCCTTTGCATCCAGTGCTTCAAAAAGACGATCGGTAAAATGCAAACCAGCTGTTGGGGCTGCCACAGCACCTTCTTTTTCTGCATAGATGGTTTGGTAATCGAGCTTGTCCTTTTCATCTTCCTTGCGCTTGGAGGCAATATAGGGCGGCAGTGGAATATGCCCCACTTGCGCAATGGCCTGATCAAGAGCAGGGCCGCTTTGATCAAAGGCCAGCACAACCTCCCCTGCCTCACCTTTTTCTGTGATAGAGGCCGTTAGCTCAGGGCCAAATTCGACATGATCGCCCAGTTGCACTTTTTTGGCAGGTCTGGCAAAGGCACGCCATTTTGCCCCATCTTCGCGTTTATGCAGATTGAAACTGACTTTGGCGCGAATATCACCACGCACACGAAGACCGGACAATTCCGCCGGAATGACTTTGGTATTGTTAAAAACCAAAGCATCCCCCGGCTCCAGAAAGTCCGGCAAGGAAAGAACCTTGTGATCCTGAAACGCCCCCTGCTTTGGCACAAATAACAGACGCGCTTCATCACGCGGATTATGTGGCCTCAGAGCAATATTGTCAGCGGGCAGGTCGAAGTCAAAAAGGTCAACGAGCATGATCTGGTCAATTCTGTTTGCGGTGCACGCGGCAATGTTGCACGGATAGCAAAGGCAGAGTTTCGACGTTTTTACGTTGACCAAGCCCGATTTTGCAAAACAACACGATAGCCGTCCGGGTCTTGATAAGTTTTCCCGGAAACATCCCAATAGTCATTGTTGGATGGAACGGGTTCGTACCCCATCATTGCCATCCTATCAAGACGTTTTTGCCATTCTTGGCTATCTGGAAGATAAAAAACCAAAAGACCTTCATGATCCGGCGCTTTTGGCGCTATCACCCCATGCTCTATGGTAAATTCCAGATGATAGGGCGCTTGCGGATGGCCAATAATAAGCCCGTCAAAGCCATTATGACCCTCAAATGCACCCAAAAGCTCAAAGCCCAGTCCCTCGCAATAAAAACGCTTGATCGCATCAAAATCCTGACAAGAGCGTGCAACGCGCAGGACTGGATGCGAAAAAGGCATATTCATTGCGAAAAACCGGGCTTTGAGATGTCGTCTATGTCAATAACAGCCTTGCCTAGAGGTCTGCTGCCACTTTCATGGAAAGAATGCTGTCAGGATCCTGTACCGGCTCGCCGCGCTTGATCTGATCAATATTATCCATGCCATCAATCACCTGCCCCCAATAGGTATATTGGTTATCCAGCCATGGGGCATCGGCAAAGCAGATGAAGAATTGGCTGTTAGCGGAATTTGGATCCATAGCCCGCGCCATGGAACATGCGCCGCGACCATGTTTGGTCGGGTTAAATTCCTGAGCCAGATTTGGCTTGTCAGAGCCGCCAGTTCCTGTGCCATGAGGACAGCCAACCTGTGCCATGAAGCCATCAATAACGCGATGGAAAACAATACCGTCATAGAAGCCTTCGCGTGCCAGCTCTTTCAGGCGTGCGCAGTGATTGGGTGCCAGGTCCGGGCGCAGTTCAATCACAACCTTGCCTTTGGTCGTTTCCATTACCAGTGTGTTTTCAGGATCTTTGATCTCTACCACAGTGCGTTCCTCTTAAATTTTCTCTAGGGATGAAGACGAGAAACCTGTCTATGGTCCACTCGTCTTCCTTATCTGGTGTTATAGCCTATTTTGCGTCTGCTGCTAGCTGCATTTTGACAATCACGTCAGGCGTTACCGGAGGTTCGCCTTTTTTAATCTGATCAATGAATTCCATCCCGGAGGTCACTTCGCCCCAAGCGGTATATTGACCATTTAGCCATGGCGCATCGGCATACATGATGAAAAACTGCGAATTGGCGCTGTTGGGGCTTCTGGAGCGGGCCATGCCAAGAACACCACGCTCAAATGGGCGCGGGTTAAACTCTTCTTTCAGATCCGGCAAATCAGACCCACCCATACCAGTGCCTTGCGGATCGCCTGTCTGCGCCATGAAGCCAGCAATCACGCGATGAAATTTCAGCCCATCATAAAAGCCCTTGCGCGTCAGGGTCTTGATACGATTGACATGATTAGGCGCCAAATCCGGACGCAGCTTAATCACAACCCGGCCATAATTAGTATCGAGATAGAGAGTGTTTTCCTTATCCTCAGCCGCTGTTGCTGGCGCAATAATCAGAGAAAACAGCAAGGCAGAGATGGAAAGAAGACGGGTAAACAAGGTCATTGCTTAAAGTCCAATCAGTTTGAAAGCTTTTTCGTGACAGCCTCATGGACCGCCGGGGGAACAAAAGGCGTGATATCGCCGCCCATGGTCGCAACCTGCCTGACAAGGCTGGCGGCAATATGGCGAACCTCGCCACTTGATGGCAAATAAAGCGTGTGGACAGATGGGGCCATGGCCTCATTCATCCCGGCCAATTGCATTTCATAATCCAGATCTGTGCCATCACGAAGACCGCGAATCATAAGCCCTGCTCCGACTTTTTTGGCAGCATCAACCACCAAACCATCGAAAGATATCACGTCAAGCTCGGTCTGGGTCTGTTCAGCAATCGGCCCAATGACCCTGCCAATCAAATCAAAGCGCTCTTGTGGGCTCAAGAAAGGTTTTTTGCCATGATGTACCCCAACCGCCAACACCAGCTTATCGACAATATGGCAAGCGCGGCGAACAATGTCGATATGGCCCAGGGTGATCGGATCGAAGGATCCGGGATATAACGCAATTTTTTTTGTCATGTCTCTTGTCCTACCCTTCAAGCCAAACAATCTCAAGCATGCTTTGCCACATTTACCGATTTGCCCAATTTCTTTTGACTTTTCGCTGGCTTCCGGGTCAAATAATGCTATTGAAGAATGCGTTTAAATACAGATAGTCAAAAGTTGTTCAGTTACATGAACTGAAGATGAACGGACCAGTCAGATCGTCTTCAGACTCATTATTTTAATTAAGTGTTAATTCATATAACAAGGGCCATATTGCCCAAGGGGACGTCATGAATTCTTTACAAAAAGCCAAAGTGGCTGTTATTTCAGGCATTACCATTTGTGTTGCGAGTTTGGGTTTCATTGCTATTTCCGGGGCGCAGTCGATTTCAAAAAAATCTCTCGACCGCCTGCCTCATAAACCTTATGGCCTCTCACAGGCTGACGATTGTGCTGTGATTGGCGGCGGCAAGAGCTGTTTGAAGACTGTCAGCGCACAGTTAAAGACAAGCAATCTGCAAAATCTTCCTGCCATTGCCATTATTCTGCCAGATGTTTCCACCACCCAATTGATCAAGGGCGACTTGGTTCTTGCTGCGACACAATAGGGTATAGCGTATATCTGACCTTCCTGAAAAAGAAGCCTTCGGGCTTCTTTTTTTGTGGCTGTTTTTAGGACATAGACTGATAAATATGAATAAAAAAGGGCCAGTTCAAAACCGGCCCTTTTTCTTATCTTAAACTGTCAGCGAAACTGTCAGCGAAACAGATTTATTCCTGCTCTGTGCCACCGTCTGTACCACCGCCAGCATCACTCTCTGGCGCATCATCATGCTCGCTCTCTTCTGACTCATCTTCAGAAATCCGCTCAACGGAGACGACTTTCTCGTCCTCGCGGGTTTTAAAGACTGTCACCCCTTGGGTGGAGCGGCCTGCAATGCGAATGCCATCAATGGGGCAACGGATCAGCTGACCGCCATCGGTGACCAGCATGATTTGGTCACTTTCTTCGGCGGGGAAGCTGGCAATCAGGCGGCCATTTCGGTCATTCACCGTCATGGCAGCAATCCCCTTACCCCCGCGCCCGGAGGTGCGGTATTCATAAGAGGAAGTGCGCTTGCCAAAGCCATTTTCCGAAATGGTCAACACAAATTGTTCGGCCGCGCCCATTTCCGCATAGCGCTCATCTGACAATGAGGTTGCAGGCACTTCCGGTGTTGCCTCTGTTGTCGCTTCTTCGCCATTCAGTGCACGGCGTAAGGCATTGGAGCGACGCAGATATTCTGTCCGCTCTTCCGGCGTGGCCTCAAAATGATTGACGATTGCCATAGAGATGACCTTGTCATCCCCTTCCAGTTTGACACCGCGCACCCCGGTGGAGCCACGGCTCTGGAAGACACGCACATCGTCTACGCAGAAACGGATACACTGGCCTTTGGCGGTTGTCAGCATGACATCGCTCTTGCAATCGCATGTTTCAACGCCAACGATCCCATCGTCCGATCCCTCTTCAAACTTCATGGCAATCTTGCCATTGCGATTGACGAGTTTGAAATCGGACAATTTGTTACGGCGCACAGAACCAGAGACCGTTGCAAACATCAGATCGAGGGTTTCCCAGCTTTCCTCGTCCTCTGGCAAAGGCAGAATAGAGGTAATACGCTCGCCCTGTTGCAATGGCAACAGATTGATCAGCGCCTTGCCTTTGCCCTGCGGGGCAGAAAGCGGCAAACGCCAGACCTTCATTTTATAAGCAATGCCACGAGAGGAGAAGAACAGCACCGGTGTATGGGTGTTGCCCACAAAGAGCCGTGTGACAAAATCCTCATCCTTGGTGGCCATACCAGAGCGGCCTTTACCACCACGACGCTGGGCGCGATAGGTGGAAAGCGGCACGCGCTTGATGTAACCGGCATGGGAGACGGTCACCACCATATCTTCGCGCTGGATCAGATCTTCATCATCAAAATCTGCTCCCCCTTCGACAATTTCTGTCCGGCGAGGTGTTGCAAATTCATCCTTAAGCTCAAGCATTTCATGCTTGACGATGTCGTAAATCCGCTGACGGGAGCGCAAAATATCAAGATAATCGGTAATCTTGTCGCCCAAGGCATTCAGCTCATCGCCCACTTCGTCACGGCCAAGCGCGGTCAGACGCTGCAAGCGCAAATCAAGGATCGCACGGGCCTGCTCTTCAGACAGATTATAAGTGCCATCGTCATTGAGCTTGTGGCGCGGATCATCAATCAGATTGATCAGGGCTTCAATATCGCGTGCTGGCCAGCGCCGCTCCATCAATTGGCTGCGTGCTGTTGCCGGATCCGGTGCCTTACGGATGAGGGCAATCACCTCGTCGATATTGGCAACGGCAATAGCCAAACCAACCAAGACATGAGCGCGTTCGCGGGCCTTGTTGAGCAGGAATTTTGTGCGGCGGCTGACCACTTCCTCGCGGAAAGCATTGAAGGCATGGAGCACATCGCGCAAATTCATCAATTCGGGCTTGCCGCCATTCAGTGCCACCATATTGGTGCCAAAGGAGGTCTGCAATTGCGAGAATCGATAGAGCTGGTTCAGCACCACATCGGGCACAGCATCGCGTTTCAGCTCCACCACAACGCGCATACCTTGACGATCTGATTCGTCACGGATATCAGAAATGCCCTCAATGCGCTTGTCCCGCACAGCCTCGGCAATCTTTTCGATCATGGAGGCCTTGTTCACCTGATAAGGGATTTCTGTGATGATCAGCGCATTGCGGTCTTTGCGAATTTCCTCAACATCGACCTTGCCACGCATCATCACAGAACCACGGCCTGTATTATAAGCGCTGCGAATGCCAGAGCGACCCAGAATGATGCCACCGGTCGGGAAATCTGGTCCCGGCACAATTTCCATCAACTCTTCCGGGCTCAAGGCCGGATTGTCAATCAGAGCGATTGAGGCATCAATGACCTCACCCAGATTGTGGGGGGGAATATTGGTGGCCATGCCAACGGCAATGCCCCCTGCCCCATTCACCAACAGATTGGGGAAACGGGAGGGAAGAACCGTCGGCTCGCGCTCGGAATTGTCATAGTTGGCGGCAAAATCGACCGTATCCTTGTCCAGATCGCCAAGAATTGTCGTGGTAACTTTTTCCAGACGACATTCCGTATAACGCATCGCCGCCGCGCTATCGCCATCAACGGAGCCGAAATTGCCCTGTCCGTCAATCAAAGGCAAGCGCAAGGAGAAATCCTGCGTCATACGCACCAAGGCATCATAAATGGCGCTATCACCATGGGGGTGATATTTACCCATCACGTCACCGACAACACGCGCGGATTTGCGATAGGGTTTATTCCATTCATAGCCATTTTCATGCATGGAATAGAGAATGCGGCGATGAACCGGTTTCAGGCCATCACGCACATCGGGCAAAGCACGGCTGACGATCACGCTCATGGCATAATCCAGATAGCTTCGCTTCATCTCATCCGTGATGGAAACAGGCTTGATATCAGTAGCGATATTGGCGCCTGTCATGGTCTCGTTATTGTCTGTCAAAGGAGTGTCTCGAACCCTAAGCAAAAAGATATGTCTGTATATCCGATTCAAACCCAATCAGCAAAATTTGCTGACATCCTCCTGTTAGCAAAATTGCTAGAGGGGCTTGCCTTGCTGATGCTGGCCTTATAAGGCTTTCGTCTTACTCTTAAAACAACTATCCTCCCGACATGAATTTTGCCGAAAAACAGAGGTGAAGAATGGCTGGTTTGCCCGTTGATTTGATGCTCAATGCCTTTGTGACATTGTTTGTCACCATTGATCCGATTGGTCTGGCGCCAATCTTTTTGGCGATCACCTCCAGCGCCAACAAGCAGGAGCGTTTCAAGATTGCCTTTCGCGCTGTTGTCACTGCAGGCTTTATTCTGGTTGCCTTTGCCATTATCGGACAGGCAATCTTGTCCGTCTTGGGCATTTCGCTTGGGGCTTTTCGCATTGCCGGGGGCTTGCTGCTCTTTGCTATTGCCTTTGAAATGGTCTTTGAAAAGCGAAAAGAGCGCAAATCCAAATCTGCCCAAAAAGCCCTGACCGATGATGAGATTCACAATATAGCGGTTTTCCCTCTGGCCATTCCGCTGATTGCAGGCCCCGGAGCCATTTCTGCGGTGCTGCTTTTGGTCTCACAATCCTCTGATTGGGTGGATCGTGGCTCGGTCTTGATGGTCATTTTAAGTGTGCTGGTTCTGGTGATGGTGATGTTTGCTGTTGCCAACAAGGTGGAGAAATTGCTGGGCGATAATGGCCGCAATATCCTGACACGTCTGCTTGGTGTGTTGCTCTCCGCTCTCTCCATTCAATTCATTGCAGATGGGGTGCGTTCAATCATTGCCGGATGATAGCTGCCTTTGACATGCATACTAAAAATCCCGGCCCTGTTATGCAGGTCGGGATTTTTTATGCCCTCAAAGTCTCCTAGAGCTTCTCGCTTACATGGTCCTATCAGGCCCTTTCAAAGCCACATAAATGGCAGGAATAACCAGAACGGTCAGCAAAGTGGACGAGGCCAGACCGAACAAAAGCGAGATGGCCAGCCCCTGAAAGATTGGATCAGCCAAAATCACCGCCGCTCCAATCATGGCAGCAAGAGCCGTTAACATGATGGGTTTGAAGCGAATGGATCCTGCTTCCAGCAAGACATCATATAAGGCTTTTCCCGATCCCTTTTCATGACCAACGAAATCCACCAGCAGGATGGAATTGCGCACAATAATACCCGCAAGAGCAATGAAGCCAATCATGGATGTGGCAGTGAAAGCGGCATCAAAAATCCAGTGCCCAAGCATGATGCCAATCAGGGTCAGGGGAATGGGCGTCAGCACCACCAAAGGCACCCGGAAAGAATGGAATTGCGCCACCACCAGCGCATAAATGGCAAGAATAGCAACCGCGAAGGCAGCGCCCATATCGCGAAATGTTACCCAAGTCACCTCCCATTCACCATCCCAAAGGATCGATATTTTGCTCTCATCCTTTGGCTGACCATGCAAAATGATGTCCGGTTTTGGCAAATCTCCCCAATCATGGGCATCGACCTTTTCCTGAATGGCCAACATGCCATAGATGGGGGCTTCAAACGCCCCTGCCAATTCTGCCATGACCATTTCAGCAGAGCGGCCATTGTGACGGAAAATCGGGAAACTGGCTCTTTCACGATCAATACGGATGACATCGCCCAATTCGACCACGCCCCGCGCACCGGGAATGACATTTTGCGGCACCGGAATAGAGAGAAGACGCTCGGACAGGGCCAAATCTGCTTTGTTGGGTTTGATCGCAATCTCAATCGGGCGACGGCCATTGCCTTTATGCGAATAGCCCACCACCTGTCCATTCAGATAATATTGAATGGTTTGATAAACATCGCTCTGTTCCACACGGTGATATTCCAGATTATCCTGATCAATGCGCAGGCGAGCGCGCTGCGTTGGCTCTCCAAAACTGTCATCAACATCGACGACAAAAGGCACTGCTTCGAACAAAGAGCGCAGCTCGCTTGCCACTTTGCGGCGTATGTCTGATGTCGGGCCATAGACCTCAGCTAGCAAGGTTGCCATAACAGGCGGTCCGGGCGGCACTTCCACCACCTTCAGGCTGGTGCCATCCGGGACTTTTACCTTGGCAATCAATTGGCGAATTTCCAAAGCGATATCATGTGAGGTGCGACTGCGCTCATGCTTGTCTTGCAGATTGATTTGCAAATCCCCCTGCTCTGGCATGGCGCGCAAATAATAGTGACGCACCAGACCATTAAAGCCAAAGGGAGCAGCCGTGCCCGCATGAGACTGGATATGCAGGATTTCCGGCACGCTCTTTAGCTGATCTGCCACAGCTGCAAGCACGCGGTCCGTCGTCTCCAACGCAGTGCCTTCCGGCAAATCCGCAATGATTTGTAATTCTGATTTGTTATCAAACGGCAAAAGCTTGACCGTGACATCCTTGGTATAGAGGAGCAAGGTTGAGGCGATGGTGGCGATGCCTACAATCAGCAAGAAAAGCCATGAGCGACCCCGCCCCTTTAAAATTGGAGCCGCCGCCAGACGATAACTTTTGCCAAGCAAGCCGCCATCTGCACTTTGCGAATGCCCAGCCTTGCCAATGCGATCCATCAGCCATGGCGTCAGCATCACCGCAACAAAGAAAGATAGAACCATCGCCGCAGAGGCGACCGCCGGGATCGGGCTCATATAAGGCCCCATAAGCCCGGAGACAAACATCATTGGCAACAAAGCGGCCACTACGGTCAAGGTGGCAACAATAGTGGGATTGCCAACTTCAGCAACGCCTTCAATCGCGGCCTGAAGTTTGGATCGGCCATCCTTCATCGCCCAATGGCGGGCAATATTCTCGATCATCACAATGGCATCATCCACCAATATGCCAATGGCAAAAATCAGCGCAAACAGCGAGACCCGATTGATCGTATAGCCCATCAAATAAGCTGCGGCCAATGTCAGAAGGATAGTGGTGGGAATAACGATGAAAACAACCACCCCTTCCCGCCAGCCAATTGCCAGCCCCACCAACAAGACAATAGAGACCGTCGCCAGCCCCAGATGATAGAGCAATTCATTGGCCTTTTCATTGGCGGTCTCACCATAATTGCGAGTGATATCGACAGTGAGGCCTTTGGGTATCATGTGGCCCTTTAGCTGTTCAACCCGCTCCATAATGGCGTGGGAGATGGTCACCGCATTGGCACCTTTGCGTTTGGCAATGGCAACAGAGACAGCGGGCAAACGTCCAAAGCCGCCTTTTTTGATCCGGGCCATATGCCACACTCTTTGCTCATTTTGCGCAGCCCCCACCACGATATTGGCCACATCCTGCACATAAACGGGACGGCCATCGCGAGAGGTAAGAAGCAGCAAGCCGATATCTGGCACACCTTTAAGGGTTTGACCGGCTGCAATGGGCAAAGATTTGTTCTTCTCACGGATAGAGCCAACCATAAAAGAGGTGTTGGCCGCTTTGACCTTGCCCACCAATTGCTGCAAGGTGATGCCATAAAGCGAGAGCTTTTCTGCATCAGGCTCGACCCGGATTTGATCGGGCTGCCCGCCAACCAGATAAGTCAGGCCAATATCGTCCAGTTTGGCCAGCTCAACCCTTAATTCATCTGCAATATTATAAAGCCGATTGCCACTCCACCGGGCCGCTTCATCCGGCTTTGGCGATAATGTCAGCACCGTGATGGCCACATCATCAATCCCCCGCCCAACAATCAGCGGTTCAGGAATACCAACAGGGATTTGCGCCAAATTGGCCCGGACTTTGTCATGCACCCGCAGCACAGCAGAATCAGAACTGGTGCCAACCAAAAAGCGGGCTGTGACCGTGACATGATCATCCATTGTTTGCGAATAAACATGTTCGATGCCATCAATGCCCTTGACGATGGTCTCCAAGGGTTCGGTGATCAATTTGACCGCATCATCAGCCCGCAAGCCATCGGCCCGCACATGAATATCAACCATAGGCACGGAAATTTGCGGCTCTTCCTCGCGGGGCAAAGCCATCAGGGCGACAAGACCAAGCGCAAAGGCGGTGATCAGCATCAAAGGGGTCATTGGCGATGAAATGAATGACTTCGCCAAATTGCCAGACAGACCGAGTTTCATGAGTCTATCTCCTTAATAGCGGACCAATTGATCGCCATCAGAAAGACCAGATAGAATTTCCATCATATCCTGATCCCCTTGCCGATATGTGCGCCCTGTCTGGATGACAACCTCTATGGGTTTGCCGCTCAAATCTTTTGCGCGCACATAATCCAGTCCATAACGGGTGGTGATATAATCTTTGGGCACCAAAAAAGATTGCCTTTTGCCAGCGCTGATACGCACCTGTATCCGCTCGCCTACAAAATAATCGCCCAACCCTTTGACGCGCGCATCTGCCAGCACACGGCCATTGGCAATCTGCGGATAAACTTTGACAATGGTGCCTGCACCAGAACAGCTCTCATCACACTGCAATCCGCGCGCAGCAACATCGACCTTGTCACCCTTGGCAAGGAATTGTGCATGGCGCTCTGGCAAGGACAATCTGAGAATGTAATTTTCTCTGGCGATTTTAGCCACAGCCTCGCCGGGCATGACAACAGAGCCAATTGTTAAAGGCACATCGAGCACCCGGCCCGATTGAGGGGCCAGAACAGCCCCCTCCTCCATTTGGCGCACAATCACGGCCCGTTCAGCTTGGGCCGCTTCCAATTTGCTGGCCGCAACATCAAAGCGCGTGAGGATCTGATCCCGGCGGGCTTTGGAGATGGTGCCTTTTTTGAACAAATTCTCTGCCCGCTCTTTATCAATCCTGATATTGTCTATCTCGCGTTGGGCGGCGCGGATTTCTGCATCAACAGCCTGAATTTTAAGCGCCAGCTTTTCATCAGCGACCTGAGCAATGATCTGGCCTTGCTGCACTCTGTCGCCTTCGGTCACAGACAATTGGGTCACAGTTCCGGCAATGCGCACCCTTGCCGATATGGCATTGGTGGTTTCGACCGTGGCATAAACCGCCTTTTTATCCTCTATCAAACCCTGTTTGACGACAAAGTCTTTGGCATCAAGCGGGGTCAAAAGGCAAAGCGGGATTGACAGCCCCAACAGAGTTGGCTTCATTGCCTTGGCAAACGGAGCATTGTTTGACAATGTCCGAAAAGACGAAACCCAAAAGGATTTGGCGTTGCGCATGACAGAGTTCTTTCTGGCTTGAATATACATTAGTATTATCGAATATATGAAATAAAAGCCATTGTCAAAGATCTCTGACAAAGAATCGCATAAAGAATGAGACGCGACGCGCTCAAGACAGGAGAGCAGGATGGCCTCTGGCTCGAAAAAGGTTATTTACGCCGCTTTGGCGGGCAATGGCTTAATTTCCATTACCAAATTTGTTGCAGCCTCCATTACCGGCTCCTCTGCCATGTTGTCAGAGGGCATCCATTCGCTGGTCGATACTGGCAATCAGGGGCTGTTGCTCTATGGCTTGAAACGGGCCAGCCGCCCGGCAGACAAAAAGCATCCCTTTGGCTATGGTTCGGAATTATATTTCTGGGCTTTTGTCGTGGCTTTGCTGATTTTTGCTGTTGGGGCGGGCCTTTCCATTTATGAAGGCATTCAAAAGGTGCTCAATCCGCATCCGGTGTCAGACCCTACAATCAATTTTGTCGTGCTTGGGGCTGCGCTGATTTTTGAGGGCTGGGCCTGGTGGGTTGCCTTTAAGGAATTTCGCACCACCAAAGGCAAACGGGGCTGGATGCAAGCGGTCAGCGATTCCAAGGATCCAACCGTTTTCACTGTTTTGTTTGAAGATTCAGCCGCCATGCTTGGCCTGATCGTGGCAGGCATCGGCATTGCCATTGCCTATTATCTGGATATGCCATGGGTCGATGGCGCCGCCTCGATTGTGATTGGCATCATTCTGGCCGGAACAGCCATGGTGCTGGCTTATGAGACCAAAGGGCTTTTAATCGGCGAATCGGCCTCAATTGAGACTGAGGATGAGCTGGCCCGCATGGTGGCTTCTCACCCGGCGGTGACCAACGTCAATGAAATCCGCACCCTGCATCGCGGCCCCAATGACATTTTGCTGACATTGAGCCTTGATTTTGAGGACAGCATGATTGTCGGCAAGCTGGAAGTGGTGATTTCTGATTTGGAACGCCAGATTCGCGAGCGCTTTCCGCTGATCAAGCGCATTTTCATTGAGGCGCAAAGCTATAAGGACCATGTTGAAATGGCCATTGAACAAGGCGAAAAAGCATAAGATACGGCTTCAAAATCTCCTATCAATAAAAATGGCTGAAGGGGGCCCTCCTTCAGCCATTTTTTATCTATTTCAAAGGCATATGGATCTCTGTCATCAAATCCGCTGGCGGAGTGGATTTGGGATCATTGAGATAACATTCAAAACAGGGAGCCTCTGCTGCTTCCTCACCACTTTGCGCCAGCCATGGACCGAAAAACCATTGATAGGCCTGCTCCAATTCCGCATAGGGCCCTTTATGGCTCAAGACCGCATAGCGCCCGCCAGAAATTGTGCGCGTTGAAAGGCCATAATGCGGGTCATCATAATCCTGATCGACAACAAATCCGGCAGCAGAGCGCAGCTTTTCCTCCTCAACCGCTGAAGGGTCGTCATAATAAATGCCAATGGATTTGGTCTGCTCATTCAACAGATTATGTTTGGCGGCCCACATACCAGCCTTATCAAAGGCTTTTCCAACCTGCATATAATCGCCTTGATGATCCACGCAAGCCAGTTTGATGGGATCAAGTATTTTGATTTTAACGGTGAACATGTCTTTCATCTCCTTGATTGGGATCTGCAAGGATAAGAGTTGCTGATGTGTTGACCGATAAGAGGCAGGCGCGACGCCATAAGAGGCTTTGAAGGCACGGCTAAAGGCTTCCAGACTGCCATATCCCGCCTGTTTGGCAATGTGAGCAATATCGCTGTTTGAGCGGATCAACTCGCCCGATGCCCGATGCAGGCGCAATCGGCGCACTGTCTGGATCACTGTCTCTTCCATCATACCGCGATAGATACGGTGGAAATGGCAGCGAGAAAAACAGGCCACATCGGCCAGTTTGTCCAGATCAAGATCATCATCCAGATGATCATTGAGATAGAGAAGCACGCGTTCAATGCGGTTCAGATAGCTGTCTTGTCTGTCTTGGTTCATGGTCAAGATCTCCTTGCCCTGTCACGCTATCGCGGGACCGCTTGATAAATATTGCTAAACTGCATCGGCCTTATACATATACCAAATCCTGCACATCCGCTCTTGAAGACGGGCACCAAAATAACAAAAACCCGGCAGGCATAATGCCGACCGGGTTTTGTTGTCTTTGTTGATAGCATATGGATCAAAACGGGATATCGTCATCCATATCGTCGCGGAAACCGCCGCCTTGACCGCCAGATGGCTGACCACCGCCAAAGCCACCGCCCTGACCGCCTTGTGGACCGCCAAAGCCGCCGCCACCGCCAAAGTCATTGCCGCCCCCTTGAGAGCCGCCAAAGCCACCGCCTTGCTGTCCGCCACCAAAGCCACCACCACCGCCGCCTTCACCGCGATTATCCAGCATGGTCAGAGTGGAGTTAAAGCCTTGCAGAACCACTTCCGTTGAATAGCGATCCTGGCCATTCTGGTCCTGCCATTTGCGGGTTTGCAGCTGGCCTTCGATGTAAACTTTGGAGCCCTTGCGCAGATAATTTTCCACGACACGGCACAAACCTTCATTGAAGATAACGACGCGGTGCCATTCGGTTCGCTCGCGGCGCTCGCCTGTATTGCGGTCTTTCCAATTCTCAGACGTTGCAACAGACAGGTTACAGATTGGCCGACCATCCTGAGTGCGGCGAATATCGGGATCAGCCCCCAGATTCCCTACGAGGATGACTTTGTTTACGCTTCCGGCCATGGGCATATTCCATATTGTTAAGGTCAAATTCTGGAGCGTGAGCATAGCAGTTTTGCGCCATCTTGCCACTGTCTGCTCACACTTCCCACGATTTTATCAAATCAGAGCGCATTTGAGCTCTTTGCAAATAGGAACAAATCATGTACAAGAGAAGCGAAACTTGTAAAATTCTGGAGGAAACCGACAGCGGTCTTGCGTCTTGTCGCTTGGGTGCTTATGTCCCATGCGACCATATGAACGCCCATGACTTGCTCTTCGCGGTTTGCTCTTCCCAAGGATGTTTCTCATCATGACTGATGCCTCATTGTCTTCCCTGAAAACAATCTCCATTCGTGGTGCACGGGAACATAACCTGAAAGATGTCAATCTTGATATTCCACGCGATCAATTGATTGTCATGACCGGGCTTTCAGGGTCGGGCAAAAGCTCGCTCGCCTTCGATACCATTTATGCCGAAGGCCAGCGCCGCTATGTGGAATCCCTCTCTGCCTATGCGCGCCAATTTCTGGAAATGATGCAAAAGCCCGATGTCGACCAGATTGACGGGCTGTCTCCTGCTATTTCCATTGAGCAAAAAACAACCTCACGCAATCCACGCTCAACGGTGGGAACGGTTACCGAAATTTACGATTATATGCGGCTTTTGTTTGCCCGTGTCGGGGTGCCATATTCTCCGGCAACAGGCTTGCCGATCGAAAGCCAGACGGTAAGCCAAATGGTTGACCGCATCATGGATTTTCCCGAAAAGTCCCGTCTTTACTTGCTGGCCCCTATTGTGCGTGGCCGCAAAGGGGAATATCGCAAAGAGCTTGCCGAGCTGATGAAAAAAGGCTTTTTGCGGGTTAAAATTGACGGGGAATTTTACGAGATTGCAGAAGCCCCTGCGCTGGACAAGAAATTCAAGCATGACATCGAAGTTGTGGTTGATCGTGTTGTCGTGCGGCCTGATATGGAAAGCCGCTTGGCCGATTCTCTAGAAACGGCTCTGGAATTGGCCGATGGCCTGGCCATTGCCGAATTTGCCGATCAGAAAGAAGAGGATGGCACACCCAAACGGGTGATTTTTTCGGAAAAATTTGCCTGCCCCGTCTCCGGTTTCACCATTCCTGAAATCGAGCCGCGGCTCTTTTCCTTCAACAATCCCTTTGGAGCCTGTCCAACCTGTGATGGCTTGGGCAGCGAGATGAAGGTCAGTGCCGATCTGGTGATTCCCGATACGTCTTTGAGCTTGAAAGACGGTGCCATTGCCCCATGGTCCAAAGGCACCTCTCCTTTTTACCGCCAGACACTGGAAGCCCTTGCCGCCCATTATGACTTTGAATTGACCGTCCCATGGATCGAATTGCCCTTCAAGGCGCAAGAGGTGATTCTCTATGGCACGGGCAAAGAAAAAATCCAGTTTGTCTATGATGACGGGTCGCGCTCCTACAAAGCCAATAAAAGCTTTGAGGGAGTGATTCCCAATCTGGAGCGTCGCTGGCGGGAGACCGAGAGCAATTGGGCGCGAGAGGAGATCGGCAAGTATCAATCTACCCATCCCTGCTCTGCCTGTGATGGCAATCGTTTGAAGCCCGAAGCCTTGGCGGTGAAACTGGATGACAGACATATTGCTGATATATCCAAGCTCTCCATCAAGGATGCAACCGACTGGTTTTTGCAGCTCAGTGAGCATCTAAGCGACAAACAAAAGGAAATTGCCGAACGGATTTTGAAAGAGATTCGTGAGCGCTTGGCTTTTTTGAACGATGTCGGTCTGGAATATCTCTCGCTTTCGCGCAATTCCGGCACGCTGTCTGGCGGGGAATCACAGCGTATTCGTCTGGCCTCGCAAATCGGCTCAGGCCTGACCGGTGTGCTCTATGTGCTGGATGAGCCATCCATTGGCTTGCATCAACGCGACAATGCCCGCTTGCTCGATACCCTGTGTCATTTGCGCGATCTGGGCAATACTGTGATTGTGGTGGAGCATGATGAAGATGCCATTTTGACGGCTGATCATGTCATTGATGTGGGACCGGGCGCTGGGGTGCATGGTGGCAGCATTGTCTCGCAAGGAACACCTGAAGAGATTGTTGCCGATCCTGCCTCTCTCACCGGTCAATATCTCTCCGGCGCCAAAAAGATCGGCGTTGAAAATGATCGGCGCAGCGCCAAAAATGGCCGCGAAATTACGGTCGTCAATGCACGCGGCAATAATCTGAAAAATGTAACAGCCTCTATTCCCTTGGGCACCTTTACCTGTGTGACCGGTGTTTCGGGAGGGGGCAAATCCACCTTCCTGATTGATACGCTTTATAAAGGCGCGGCCATGAAATTAAACAAGGCGCGCAATATGCCTTCACCCCATGACCGGATTGAAGGGCTGGAGCATATCGACAAGATTATTGACATTGACCAATCTCCGATTGGCCGCACACCCCGCTCCAATCCGGCCACCTATACCGGTGCCTTTACCCCGATCCGTGAATGGTTTGCCGGTTTGCCAGAGGCAAAAGTGCGCGGTTACGCTCCCGGACGCTTTTCCTTCAATGTCAAAGGCGGGCGCTGTGAGGCCTGTCAGGGGGATGGCGTCATCAAGATCGAGATGCATTTTTTGCCCGATGTTTATGTCACCTGTGATGTCTGCAAAGGCCAGCGCTATAATCGAGAGACTTTGGAAGTTAAGTTCAAGGACAAATCCATCGCCGATATATTGGATATGACCGTTGACGAAGCGGCTGATTTCTTTTCTGCGGTTCCATCTGTGCGGGACAAAATGATCACCCTGCAACGGGTCGGACTTGGCTATATCAAGGTTGGACAACAGGCCACAACCTTGTCCGGGGGGGAAGCCCAGCGCGTCAAACTGTCCAAGGAATTGTCAAAGCGCTCAACTGGTCGCACCCTTTATATTCTCGATGAACCAACAACGGGTTTGCATTTCCATGACGTTGCCAAATTGCTGGAAGTTCTCCATGAGCTGGTCAATCAGGGCAACAGCGTTGTGGTGATTGAGCATAATCTGGAAGTCATTCAAACCGCAGACTGGATTCTGGATCTGGGGCCGGAAGGGGGCGATGGCGGCGGCACCATTGTCGGGCAAGGCACACCGGAAGATCTGGCTGCCAATGAGCGCAGCTATACAGGCCAGTTTTTGAAAGAATTGGTCACCCGACGCCAAGCGGCAGCGGAATAACGCCCCTCTATCTCTGAAGCTCTGGGCATTTTGAAAAGAAAAAACAAGAAAAGGGATGTGTATATGCGCATCCCTTTTCTTTTGAAGGATGCTTGCATCATTCCATGCCTTTATATGCCTTTGATCCTTTTCCAGACAGAGCCTGTAAATGCTGGCAAAAGATCGCTGCCTCTTCATTGCGCTTTGCATATATAACGCTGCGGCAGACACTGTCTCTCTCAGTCCGTTCTTCGTCTTTTGACATTCCAAATATGCATGATGCTTTTGCAAAGCTTGCCGCAAAGTTTAATAAAGGCTTAAAAATCAAGGCACTTGCCGTCCCGTTGCACCACTCTAGGGGTAATACCCATACA
>JAOXSG010000585.1 GCA_025800105.1 Cohaesibacter sp.
CGCCCCTTGACCCGCCTATTTTGCAGTTTGAGCTGATAAATACGCTTGGCAAGCTCACTTTTGCCTGTGCCCGTGGCCCCCAAAAGCAGCATCGGCGCATCGGAATGGATGGAAACCAGCTCTATACGGTCTATCAAGCCATTAAAGGCATCATTCTTGGTCTCGATACCAGCTTTGAGCAAGGCAGTATGCTCATCACTGACAAGGTCAAAGCGTTGCTGGAGCGCGTTATAGCGCGATAGGTCCAGATCAACGATGGTGTAATCGCCATAAATATGCGTATCGTCCCGACGGGGCGGCAATGTCTGGATCAATCTGGCTGGAATATGGCGGGATTCAGCAAGCAAAAACCAGCAAATCTGGGCAACATGAGTGCCAGTGGTCAAATGAATGTGATAATCCTCACGCTCTTCATCAAAGCCATAATTGCGCGAAAAGTCAAAAAGCGCCCCATAAACCTCCTGAAAATCCCAAGGGTCTTTCAGATTGACCTCTTGCAGCCACACCTCTGTGGCCGGGCTTGCCTCCTCAATGTCGCATTTCACACGCTCTGCCAGCCGGGACCAACCTTCATCA
>JAOXSG010000598.1 GCA_025800105.1 Cohaesibacter sp.
AGCCCCTGATTGAGGGCGGCAAGGTCTGGGGCATGGCGCCCGGGGTAATCCGCTATCGCGGTTTGAGTGGCTTAAACGAATTGGTGGATTTGGTGTCTGAAGCACTAAGCAATTATCATTATGAGAAGTTGGATTCCAGCCTCAGCTATGACGACAGCGGTTATTTGCAAATGGGGGTGAAAATGCAGGGCAAAAACCCGGATATGGATAATGGCCGGCCTATTCACTTAAATTTAAATGTAAGTGACAACATCCCCAACTTAATAAAAAGTTTACAGGCCAGCCGTTTAATTACGGATGCCATCGGCACAAAAATTCAGCAGGCCCAGTAGCGGGGCTGCGCAATATAGGTGACTTGCTATGCGCAAAATAAGTTTGTTTTTTTTACTGGGGGCGCTGCTCGGTGCCTGTACCCCAACGGTACAGGTGGCGGTGCCAGACAAGCCCATTGAAATTAATTTGAATGTAAAAATTGAACATGAAATCAAGGTCAAGATCGATAAAGAGCTTGAAGATATGTTTGAAGAAGATAGCGGTTTATTCTAAGGAGAACGACATGAAAAAGTTAATCGCAGTGGCAGCCATGCTGATGTTTAGCCTCAATGCTCTGGCCTTAGATTTGGGCAGTGCCAAGGCCCAGGGCTTGGTCGGTGAACAGCGCGACGGCCTCCTTGGGGTGGTGAAAACCCCGGCCAGTGCCGAGGTTAAATCCCTGGTTGCTTCAATCAATAAAAAGCGCAAGGCCAAGTTCGCCGCCACCGCCGGCAAAACCGGCGGCACCGTGGCCCAGGTGGCTGCGCGCTTTGCCACC
>JAOXSG010000602.1 GCA_025800105.1 Cohaesibacter sp.
CTGATAATTTGACCAGATCTTATCCTTTCACTTTTGAACCACGTAGACAACTTTATTGCCCTCTCTCATCAAACATGATTTCTGAAATGAGATTTTATGTGACTGATTCACTCGGAAGACCAGTCGATTTCAGTGGTATCGATTGGTTTATGACTTTATTGCTTCATTCAAGATAATATCATCTTGTAATAAAATATGCGACAATCAGAATTCAAAAAAAGATATGACCCTGAATTGGGAAGATTCACAAGACAACATATTTATGGTGAAGGAGTGATGGATGTATTCAAAAACTTTGGTTCAAAGATTCTTGGAAAGACAATGAAAAAAGCTGTAAAAACAGCAGCCACAAAAGCCGTTACAACAGCAGCTACAAAAACTGGTGAACATGTTGGAAAGAAAGCTGGTGATAAGATAATTCAAATGTTATCAAAAAGCAACACACAAAAAAGTAACTTTTGATGAATCAGTGTCAAATGTTGTGAAACCTGGTGAAGAAATAG
>JAOXSG010000609.1 GCA_025800105.1 Cohaesibacter sp.
TGGTCTATCACGAGGAGACAAAACTGATAAGCAACTGGCAACTAAATACAGTTTTAGTTCTCTCCTCCGCAGAGGCTCCTTCAGTGGTGAAACGGCGAGAAAACGGGGAATTAAAAAATCGGGGGCGCGCGGGGGGGCACCTTTAATTTTTCCTCTCCCCATTCCCCAGCCTACCGGAAGGACGACAGAAAGTTTTGCGGAGGAGAGAGCACTTTTAGTGCAATTTTAGTGCAACAACAAAATATACCACTATATTTTGCTTTCACCTCACGTGTTTGTATTTTAAAAATTTCTCAGGCTGATATTTTATATACTAGTCACACAATTCACGGCACTTCGCATCACAGAAAGTCCTGAGACTTGAAATACTCATCAGTTTGGGTGTGAATTCGATGACGGGGTGTAAGGTAACGTGACCTGAACAGACCATCGGGGCATTTTTTTTTCTTTTTTTTGCAAAGGAAGTTATGCTTTGTTGGGCGGCTAATTTGGTAGAGGCTTACAACAAAGTGGTACGTGTGGGGTTCAAAG
>JAOXSG010000623.1 GCA_025800105.1 Cohaesibacter sp.
GGAAGAAATTTGTATTCCTGCAAAGTGACAAAAAGAAATTGGAATCAATGAAGGCAGGATACCGACATGACGTTACTGGGGGGGATCAGCCGTTCATCATGACAGGACCAAACAATGATGAATTTGCGTTGGACCGAGGACTGCCAGTGACCCTCGACAGCAAAACCGTAACAGAACACTTCCAATCCAGACATGAAGACGGGAAGTCAAGAAGTGACGGTGCAGAAATGGCTCGCCGATACCGATTCAGCGTTGTCATCACAAAGCTGATCGAGGCCCTCTACCGGAGAGGTCATGATCTTGATGGAGAATTCGCAAGGATGGTCAAGGTGGTGAACAAAGCAGCCGACAGAGAGGAAGCAAGACTCATCGGCAATGCTGACACAATGCTCGCGACCGGAAAAGTCGAGATTGCCATGGAAGAAGCCATCAGAATTGCCTTTGGGGCCAACAGCTACAGCTTTGTTAGCGCAAATCGCCCCCAAAGACATTATGCATTCGACATGGAAGACTTCCAATCATACGTCCTATCCAAGTCTAGGGGAGGAAATGTACGCGGAGAAATGCTGCATGTCCTTCACTACTACAATCTCATCACGGTTCCTGGAATGATCGAAAAGGCCAGAGACATGGCTGAAACCCACGCAGAAAATCCAGTGAGATTGAAGTTCGTCGCTGGTACGGCACTCGCCGACAGACCAGGAGTGAACAACCTGATGCCAATTGAGATGAATGTCATCGAAGAAGCAAGTGATGAGAAGATGGAAGGGGAACAGGACGAACAG
>JAOXSG010000641.1 GCA_025800105.1 Cohaesibacter sp.
TCAATGTTTCCCAAGAGCTATGCTGGCTGGGGTTTCAGTCCCTGGTAGGTTCAAACTTGCTGGATTGGTAAAGGGGAAGAGACCTGACAAAGGATGGCTCCTGGTCCTTTAGGATGGGGGCTGGGCGTGGGACCAATCCCCCCACCCTAATCTCGTACCCAGATCTTCTCAACCTTCGGAGAGAACATCTGGTAAAATCCATTTTGATGGCGTAATCATGTGTCAGGAATGTGACTTACTGCGTGCGCATGCTTTTTTGCACGCTTTTAGAAATGGCAGGCTCTGGCGGGCTTTCGTCGTGCAATGGCGGACAGGGAAACCTTTGAGGCTGCGTTGAAATGCAATCTTCGCAAGCGAGGAATGGCGGAATCGTTTCTTAAATTAAAACAGAGGGCTGCTTTAGAAGCCCTAGTTCGCGATAAGAGGGATTTATTAGCAATTATTTTTGCCAACTGGATACGGGAAGTCGCTGATTTATCAGCTTCTTCCCGATGTATTCAATGTCATC
>JAOXSG010000673.1 GCA_025800105.1 Cohaesibacter sp.
TCCTCGCCTCGGCTATTCAAATACTCATTACTTACCTGCAAAGCAAATCGGTGCCAAAGAAGCAGTGGATCTTTTTTGCCATGGTCGCCGTGTTTGGCGGCTTTACCCTGCTGTTGCACGACGAAAAATTCATCATGTGGAAACCCACTGTGGTGTACAGCATATTTGCCCTGATCATTTTTGGCAGTCAATTGATGGGCAAGCCCGCCATCAAAGCCATGCTCGGAGAAGCCCTGGAATTGCCAGATAAGATTTGGGGTCGGGTCAATGCCATGTGGGGATTGTTTTTCAGTGCCGCCGCGGTAGCTAATCTCTATGTGGCGAACAATTTCAGTGAAGACGTTTGGGTCAACTTTAAAGTCTTTGGCATGACGGTGGCCAGTATTGTCCTCACCATTATTACCATTATCTCGGTGTTTAAATACCTGCCGAAAGATCAGGAAGAAGGAAAAGAATAATGTGGTATGTAATCTATTCTGAAGATGTGGCAAACAGCCTGGAAAAACGCAAACAAGCGCGCCCGGCCCACTTAGCTCGCTTAACCGAACTGGCTCAACAAGAGCGCCTATTGGTGGCCGGACCTTGCCCGGCAATCGACAGTGAAGATCCAGGTGAAGCCGGCTTTACCGGCTC
>JAOXSG010000724.1 GCA_025800105.1 Cohaesibacter sp.
TTTTATGACAAGCAGATTGGTATCTACATGGAGTTGCCCCGGGGATGTGATTATTGGAATACGGAAGAAGTGAGGTTCATGATTGAAGGAACTGATTCGACAACTCATGATTTCGATGGTTGTTGTTATGGTCTTAGGCAAAAGTTTGGTGATTCTAACAAGTATATCAAAAAGCCTTGGAGAATTGTTAGTTGGAACGTGGAAGTTGGTAAACGGCTTTCATTAAAGTGTGATGGAAGACATGAACATGTTCCTTGTGCCGGAAGAGAAACATTGCACACACAAATCTACACAAGCAAGATTGTGTCAATCGTGTTGGAGGAACAGCATCGAAGATGCTCCGACGTTGAGATCCCAAATATCGTTGCATGCACCGCTGGTTCAAGCGGAAATGGGAACAAAAAGCATCAAGTTGCAACGCCATGTGTTCAGTTTTGGGGAACCAATGAAGGGGATGATAACACAGATTCGATCATTTCAAGTCTAACATCACAAATCATCAAGAAGTTATTTCACAACATTGTTCCAACAAACAAGACAGCATCCAAACTGAAGCTTCGGTGGATTCGATCCCCGTTGCGGAAGCGAGGAGGGCATCCCAAGTGCGGATCATCCTCAGCTGGGGCG
>JAOXSG010000949.1 GCA_025800105.1 Cohaesibacter sp.
TCTGGTTCAGGGAGATCTCGTCGATGGCTTTCTTGCTGTCTTCAGCCGCCTGAATTGCAGCCTCTGTCCCTCCATAGCCAGGGAAAAGAATCACATAGTCCACCTTCACAGAATCTTGCAGCCGGCGGTAACCAAAAGTGGTAGTCGACGGCATTCCCCCAGAAGAATCACAAGTTTGCCCAGGAACGATGGAGACCCAAACAAATGCATCCTTTAACATCATTCCACCACCAGCAGCTCTAGACAATGCACGTTCCAACGCTTCAACCGCATCTGAAGAACCTGCAAACAAAAGCGTGTCTGAAACTGATGGGCTCATGCAACCTTCCAAGCGGGCCACACCCGTCATCATCATGGTGGTGCTGGTGGTTTCGGTGGTGGTGCCATTGCTCCTGTTCATGTCTGGCTTGTACATGTCCGTGGTGGTCATTCCGGTCATGTGGCTGGTTTCCGTAGTAGTGCTGAAATTGCTGCCGTTCATGTCAGGCTTAGACATAACAATGAGTTGAACGGTGGGAGCGCTGGTCACATAGACTGAGAGAATTGCCAATGATGGGAATTTGGATATCTCCTCGCTGGCCAATTGGTTCATTTGGTTCAGGGAGATCTCGTCGATGGATTTCTTGCTATCTTCAGCCGCTTGAATAGCAGCTTCTGTCCCTCCATAGCCAGGGAAGAGAATCACATAGTCCACCTTCACAAAATCTTGCAGCTGCAGCCGTCGGTAAGCAGAAGTGGTAGTCGACGACATTCCCCCAGAATCACAAGTTTGCCCAGGAACGATGGAGGCCCAAACAAATGCATCCTTTAACATCATTCCACCACCAGCAGCTCTAGACAATGCACGTTCCAACGCTTCAACAGCATCTGAAGAACCTGCAAACAAAAGCGGGTCTGAAACTGATAGGCTCATGCAACCTTCCAAGCGGGCCACACCCGTCATCATCATAGTGGTGCTGGTGGTTTCGGTGGTGGTGCCATTGCTCCTGTTCATGTCTGGCTTGTACATGTCTGTGGTGGTCATCCTCGTCATGTGGCTGGTTTCAGTGGTAGTGCTGAAATTGCTCCTGTTCATATCCGGCTTG
>JAOXSG010000752.1 GCA_025800105.1 Cohaesibacter sp.
CTTGATTAAATTAATCATGACGGGCCGCTATCCTGAGATTCCATCAACAACCAGGAAAGAACAAGAAGAACTGCGGGAGAAGCTCATGATCGAGACCAGAAAACGTGAGATGTCCCAGCAGGCTGGGGTAGAAGAGGAGCCACCCAGAAAGATCAGGAGAATAGTTCCTGAGAGAATTGGGAAAATCATTGATGTTACGGGAAATGATGATCCGGATGCCCCAGTGATAATAAAAATAACCCCAGGAGTAGATCCTTATGCCCAACTGGATCTAGAGGAGGAAGAGCTGGAGTACAAGGTGGGTGACGAGACGGCATCTGAGATACATCCTGATGACGCTGACGCAGACGATCTGTCTTGCATCACCATTGACAGCCTAAAGCATATTGACAATGACAAGGTCAAAGAAATTTGGGCAGGAATGGCGAAGTTGAAACACCAGGAAGGGGAATATTATGAGCAGCTGGCTGGAATGGTAGATGAGATGACGCCGGAGGTAATCTATCAATCGGTACAGGCAACCCCACGACCCTCTACCAATGTACCCACCTGTGCAGACGAGCTCCTGGAAGAATTAGGGAGTGCCGAGCTGTTTAAGAGAGTCCTGGCTATAGGGTACATGGATTGGCAAGGTTTCGAGAAAAACAGAAGAAAGCGCTTGGGAGAAAAATACAAGCCTAACACCATCCGCGAGGTTGCCACAAAATTCGGCATTTCCACTTCAAGGCTGATGGATCTCAGACGAGGTGCAGCCATCAACAGAGAAGATACCCAGCGCAGTAAAATGCTGAAAGCCGAAAAGAAGGAAGAAGCAGAGGGCAAGACTCCTACCGGATCCCGTGCAACCTCCCCAGAAGAACCAGCCACACCACAGCCATCCACCTCCAAGGAGTAAAACGAAGCTCCAACCAAAACAAAATTCTCGGTCCTTTTCGGGACCACCAAATATTCCCAAAGTGAATAGACCGAAAAGCTAAAATGTCTTAAATCCCTCCCAAAATAAAAGAAATGTGCTCAGTTCAGTCTGAA
>JAOXSG010000754.1 GCA_025800105.1 Cohaesibacter sp.
TCTATCAGTCCAACACGAACCTCCGACGCGTTTGCCAGCGGCCGGAGAATGGAAAACACCTCCTTTGAACGAATTGGAAATGTTAGACCATATCCGACACAACGGAGTGATCAGAGGAACAAACATATTTTTCAGAGCACAATCCGGACATTCAAGGATCAGACAGTCACAACGCCAAGGAGTTGATTACGATTTCCGACATCACATTTTGATCCACAAGACAACCGCGAACAATTTTGTTGGAATCAAACATCGTGACAACAAAGCAGTGAAGGTGATGGGCGGACGTGACATACATTTGGTGCCTGTTGAGTTTTTCTATCACGATCCAAACATGCTCCGACAATACGGAGACAGAGTCCTTTTATTCAACATGAATCGTCCGGAGACAAGGAAAGCGTTCAGAACGGCCAAGGAAACGCCTAACGGCTACATTCTGGTGAATGAAGATGTATCAATTGACCACATTGAGGCCGTCTACGCTCTGGAGAAAACGCACTGGGAGTTCCCTTGGGATCCCAGAACAGCTCCCCATCTTTGTGCATCTCAGGGGATCAATATGGCACAAGATATGTGTTCGTACTTCAGCCGCTGTTATCACGTCCGGAACCCTGTGAATTTTGAAGACCTTGAACAGACACTCAGAGATTCTGTGACAGACG
>JAOXSG010000784.1 GCA_025800105.1 Cohaesibacter sp.
ACGAGGCGGTCGCTCTTAAACTTGAGGTATGACATGTAGATCGGCCGCTTGCGGCCGCTCGCTGCCAGATGCCCCCGCTGATGCTGATGCTGATGCTGATGCGCGGCGCTGCTGGGCTTTGGCGCCATCTACAACTTCTTCTGCACTAAGGTTGTAACTGCGGTCTTTTGCCAGAGCGTTTCTCACCATTTCGCAGTATTGGAGTAACATTTTTATTTTTTGCGGTTGGGAAAATCATGGAAAACAAAGCATTTTGATTACCCAATCCAAATATATCTGGCAACTCCACAACCCAGGCTATTGAAAGCGCATCAAAAGACCATACAACTGTTGTGCAAAACATGCTCGACAACAAGGTGCGAGCAAATGGGTCCAAGCGGCGGTTCTCGAGGGCAATGCAGTTGTCCTGTGTTACTGCAATATATGTTTTTTTGGATGGATTTTAATGCTCACGGTCCATTCATGTCCATTCCCAGCATAGCAATATCCGTTCACAGGCTGCCCATTTGCAGAAATTGCGGGAACTCTTCAGCAAAATCGGCGATGAGCACCTCGGTTTGCTTCAAAGCTAGGTCCTCGTGTGCCATTTTTGCCGTTCGAAAATTGTTTCGAGGATTATCTGCATCTGTGTCAAACCACTTCAGGGAAAGTCGCAACAGCTAGAACACATACACGACATGGGCA
>JAOXSG010000786.1 GCA_025800105.1 Cohaesibacter sp.
ATTACCCAAGTCTGTCCCAGCACAAGGAATGACACAACAGCGGAAACGGATCAAATGAAGCTCAAAGGTCCAGTGCGCAAAGCTTCACCCATAGCCGAGACAAGAAAGAAGTTATGTTCAGATGCGCACAAGAATGTACAAAAAGAACTGCATCAGTTATTAGAGGAGTTCTCGGATCTCTTTCCAGAACAACTCCCGAAGGGCAGACCTCCAAAATGGGAGGTTGAATTTGAAATCAAACTCGAGGAAGGGGCTATTCCGCCAAACAAGCCACCTTATCGCCTCAGTCCCAAGGAGCATGAGGAGCTGCAGGCTCAGATCAATGACCTACTCGTTCAAGGACACATCCGCCCTTTGCAAAGCCCATATGGAGCCCCAGTTCTATTTGTACCCAAGAAGGATGGGCGCTGACGCATGTGTGTGGATTATCGCGCACTGAATAAACAAACAATCCAAGACAGATACCCGTTACCGCGTATTGATGATTTGCTGGACAGACTGGGGAAGGCCAAGCATTTTACGACACTCGATCTAGCCTCCGGTTATCATCAGATAGCCGTGAAGGAGCAGGACATCCCCAAAACCGCATTTCGGACGCAGAGGGGCCAGTTCGAATTTCTGGTCATGCCATTTGGTGTGGCGAATGCTCCAGCAACGTTTCAGAGGATGATGAACTCGTTGTTCAAGGATGAGTTGGATGCATTCGTCTTGGTGTACCTCGATGACATCCTTGTCTTTTCGCAGACGCTTGAGGATCATATCAGACATATCAGGACAGCGCTGCAAAAGATGAGGGATGCCAAATTCTTTGCCCGTCTCCACAAGTGTTCATTCTTCCAGGAGAAGGTGGAGTATTTGGGTTTTGACATATCAAGGGATGGGGTACAACCAAGTGTAGAAAAGGTCAAGACAGTCATTGAGTGGCCGCAGCCGCAGTCAGTCAAAGATATACGCAGCTTCTTAGGCCTGGCGGGATTTTACAGAAGATTCATCCGCAATTTCAGTTTGAAGGCCAGGCCCTTAACAGATCTGACCAAAGACGGAATTCGATGGCAGTGGACCGAGACAGAGGAGCAAGCATTTCGACAGCTCAAGAGGAGTTTAATTACTGCACCGGTATTGAAGATGCCCGATTTTGAATGCCCATTTGTGGTGACAACTGATGCAAGCTTAGTGTCAGTTGGAGCCATCTTGGAGCAAGATTTTGGCGAAGGGCTTCAACCGGTTGCATTTGAGAGTTGAAAGCTCAACCCAGTAGAGACACGCTATTCTGCATACGAGACAGAGCTCCTGGGTATAGTCTGGGCGATAGGGAAATGGAGGCACTACTTTGAAGGTAGGAAGTTCATCGTCCATACAGACAACTCCTCCCTACGTCATCTGCCTAATCAACCCAGCGTAAACCGAAGAATTTGGAAATGGGTGAGTATCTTGCAGGGCTA
>JAOXSG010000801.1 GCA_025800105.1 Cohaesibacter sp.
TATTCCACGGAAGAAGAGCACGCAGAGAAGCTGGTTTCCAGCAAATCCCGCCTTCCTAGAGAGGTACTTAAAGACTTCCGCCGACCGAACTGGCAAACATGGGCCTGGTCTGCCTGGGAAAACAACATGAAGCAGATGAAAAACCTGCAACAAGAAGGGACAGTTCTAGAGTTCCCCAAGGTTGATTCCATCTGCCAACAAATTTTGGCGGTTGCGCGAAAGGATGCGAATGATATAGAACTGCAATACCGCAAACGGATTATCAACAATGAGGACCTGCCAGGCAGAGGTAAGCGTCAGAAGAAAGAAATTGATTCTGCCACTGCTGGCCCTTCTCAACCTGCGCCACCCAGTGGCACTTAAGCCGCGATCCTGGCTGTGTGGAAGGGGGTATCCTCTTTTCTTTGATTGCATCGTAGCCTTTGTCATTGTGGAGAACATCTGAGAGCCGGGGTTTTTGACTTTTTGTAGTTTGTCGGTGGTATTACCGACACGTCTCACCTTTTTGCTGGGAACCCTGTGGTTGTCTTTTGTTGTTTTTGTTGGTTTGGGGTTGTGTTTGTTTTGGCTGTTTTGTTTGTTTGGTTTCTCCCATGGGGTTCCCAGCCCGCCGTGCCAGTTTCCTAATATCGGAGTTCTGGGATAAAGACTGCCACTATCGTCACGATGAGCGCAGCACAGGAGCAAAAAAAAAATCGCACAAGCTATTTTTCGCTGAGCCATAATCCAAACTGTC
>JAOXSG010000805.1 GCA_025800105.1 Cohaesibacter sp.
TCGGTTTCTTGATGCACAGCTTTCCTGCAAAATGCACTGCGTGCTGCGTTAACGTCTTGGCCGATGTTTCCGCATCCTTCGCTTTACAATTCCGGCCACTCTTCTTGTACAGGCATCAACGTAGAAGTCGTAGGATCAGACTTCAGGTTGTGCACGAGTTGTCGAGACACACAGTCGCCTTTCCGCCGAAGCAGATACAGGCGTTCACACGAACAACAAGCTCAAACTGGTTCGCTCACAAGAAAGAAGAATGAATACAAGAATGGTCCGACCAGCGTATATATATGTCCCGGTGAATGTCCCGGCGAAATTGCCCGGCGACATTCCCGCACAATTACGAATACAAACGTACCAATTCAAATATGAAATATGATCAAGTTCATTATCATTCATTATGTTCCCAATTTACGACTTAGCCGTTTCCCGCACTTCCACTGCACTGCACACGGATCTACCCATTACATGCTAGTACAATTAGCCAGTTCATCTTGAAATCTTGACATATACAACAGTAAACCAGTGTCACTCCCTCAATTAGCGATTCCAGTGTTCGTTCATTTGCGCCCAGTTCT
>JAOXSG010000958.1 GCA_025800105.1 Cohaesibacter sp.
CCCTATCCAGTCCGGGGCGGGGGGCTGGGTGGAGGCTTTTGGAGCCCGCGCCAACTTTTAAGATTTGTAACTTCCAAACCGTTAAAGCTATAACCATCAAATTTAGTGACTTTTCCTAAAATTTATCTGGGAACATTTTGACATCAATCTCTCTTGTCCATCGTTCAACTTTGATGTTTCCATGGCAACCATATTTTGACAGGCATGTTTTTCAAATTACGATTTATTTTTTATTTTTAATGGGCAGTTTTAAGTTTTTTTACGGAATTTCAACATTTTTGTATCATTTTAGCGTTTATGTATTGATTTTTATTAGTTTTTGATTATTTTGGACAGTTTTGGGGGGGTTTGGTGAAATTTAGAAATCCAAGATGGCGGACCAATATGGCCGACGTTTGGAAATCATGACGTAATTCCCGCGTCATGTGACGTCGTCAGCTCATGATATGGACCTCAAACGAAACAATTTCAAAAAGTTTATTTTGTTTGTTGACGCACGTCATGAGGGAGCGCGAGGGGTGATGGGAAGGCCCATCGGAGCCACGCGAAG
>JAOXSG010000811.1 GCA_025800105.1 Cohaesibacter sp.
CGTGGGAGGGGGGGCGGGGTTTGGGGTTGACGTTCACACAGTACGGATGAACATTTCCATTGGTCAGTTGCGCTCACGCATTTCACGGTCTCTGCCGGCACAGTGCCACTAACCCTACAAAAAAATTTTCGTTAAATGAAATCTGTTGCCTTTCTTATCGCTTCTTTCAAGTGTTTTTAGATTCGTTTATACTTCATAAATTTTGATGAATTGAAAGAAGGTCATGTTAATGGAATATGTTCTTTGGCAATCTGCAAGAAATAGCCTGTGTCTTCTCCCATCTCTCGTCGCTCCAGGCCTACAAGGGCGTTGTACAAGGGAAGAAAATGCCTGATCGCTCATCTTGATTTATACTTTGGTATTTCAGGTGCTGGCGAGTGTTTGTGCTGCCATTGCTAACATAGCGAAAGATGAAGAAAATTTGGCAGTGATCACCGATCATGGAGTTGTACCCATGCTGGCAAAGCTTGCTACAACGGTGAGGCGAAAACAAACCTTCGTATACTCATCGAACCGTTCTTTGTAAAGCGGTTTTATGTCCCCATCGCAGAAGGTGAAAATTTGCTGCATGTGAAAAAAAAACTTGTAACAGGTGGCAAAGGCGGGAAAACATGGAGCTGGTGCCAACCGCGGGAAAACATGCAGCTGCTGCCAAAGGCAGGAAAACGTGTCTTCGGTGCCAAAGGCGGGAAAACGTGTCATCGTTGCCAAAGGCGGGAAAACGTGTCATCGGTGCCAAAGGCAGGAAAACGTGTCATCGGTGCCAAGGGCGGGAAAACGTGTCATCGGTGCCAAGAGTTCTAAAACATGCAACCGGTGCAAAGCCCGTGAAAACGTGTAACCAGTGGCAAGCGCGGGAAAAACGTTATCTTGGCCAGGCGCAATAAAGCATGCAACCGGTGTTCAGCGCGGTAACACATTTAGCTTACCTGCGGCAAGCACGGGAAAACATGCAACCATTGCTTGACAAGCGCGAGAAGACATGCAATCGCTAGCAAGCGTAGTAAAACATGCGACCCGAACCAGTGATAACGTAACGAATCTTGGCAGAGGTCCCTTTGCAGGGTTCTATCTAGGGTAGTGCAGGGGTAGACGCTTCCCCAAAAAACGGCCAGTTCC
>JAOXSG010000844.1 GCA_025800105.1 Cohaesibacter sp.
TGTTGGGTTGCGTAGGCGCGTGTTCTGCATTTTGGGTTCACGTAGCTTGGGTTCTCGCGTTTTTGTTTTACGCGTGAATTTTCACACATCCAATGAGCAGCGATCTTTGCCTGATGGCTTGATTGCAGTCAGCCAACGGGACATCAATTAGGGTACCCGCACCTTTGCGCCGTTGCTCATAGTACCTCTTTTCTGGGCCTGTCGCGGATGAAAATTTGGATCCTCTGTTTTCAAGGTTTGTGGTGGTTGCTGGCTGGACCTGTCACAAGTGGAATTGTCGCGGATGAAATTTTGGGACCTCCATTTTCAAGGTTTGTGGTGGTTGCTGGGCCTGGCTGGGCCCGTCACAAGTGAAATCTTGGAACTCCAGATTGTCATGCTTATGGTCTTTGCTGGGCGTGCCACGGATGAAATATTGAGGCTCCATTTCGTAAGGCTCGTGGTCTTTGCTGCGCCTGCCAGCAACAGAATTATCGTGCTCCAGATTGTCACGGTTGTGGTCTTGACTGGGCCTGCCACGGATGAAATTTGGGAACCATTGTTTGCAAGGTTTGTTGTGGTTGCTGGACCTGGCTGGACTTGCCACTGTGAGATTTTAGAACTCCAGATTGTAAGACTCATAGTCTCTGCTCCTGCCACGGGTGAAATGTTGAGACTCCATTTAAGGCTGATGGTCTTAGCTGGGCC
>JAOXSG010000876.1 GCA_025800105.1 Cohaesibacter sp.
CAGCCCATATGTTGGTTGTTTTGAAGTTGCTTGCTCTGTTGGGTCAGGGCTTCGAACAGGGTATCATGATGTTTCAGTGCAGCCGTTTGGTAAAATAATCAAAGGGCGCGGCGATAGGTTTGAAATAGTCGACAGTAAATTCAATCCTGTGCCGGACAGGGCCAGCTATGGCGAATTGCTTTCGCTTTCTGCTGAAAGGTTGATGAGCTATACAGCCGCTATTGATACCGCTTTTCCAAAAGATGGTGTGGTTTATGATTTAACGGGTGGCCAAGATTCACGCGTTTGTTTCGCTGCTGCCATTGGCGCAGGCGTGAAGGGATTAAACTTTTTTGTTGGCGGCGATGATGGTGATGATGACCTTTATGTTGCGAGGCAGTTAGCAAACAGTTTTGGTGCCAAAGAAGCTAACTTTCCTGAAAATTATACAGAAAATTTTATTTCCGCAAATGAGCAGGCACGACGAGCTGTATTCAGGCAGCAAGGGCATTCAACGCTCTATCATTATGCATTGGGCAAGGGACGGCTCGATACTGTGGCGCGTATTCGT
>JAOXSG010000880.1 GCA_025800105.1 Cohaesibacter sp.
GAAAATGTGCAAATAAAAAGTGAATTGCAGTATTGGAATGAGTTGTATGCACAGGATACTGAAGGAGAAAATGTGGATCAAACAAATGCAGAAAGGGACAGTAGTTCTTGGCCCAGTGTTCCTGTCGCTCCATCAACATCAGTACTGCCAGATCCCAGTGGAATATTTAATGCTGCCAATGCAAATGTGGGTGCAACAGCTCCCAATATTCCTCCTTGGTCTTTACCGATGACAACTTCCACTGTTATGGGTGCAAATGTTGCAATGCCATCCTCTTTGAGAATTGAAACTTTTCCTTCGAGTAATGTTGGCCCGGAAATATCTCCTCTCCTTCCCACACAGCAGAAAGATCGCAGAGGATCCTTTGGTTCCACATTTGCTGGAAGTAGTGGAACTGGTGGGAATGGAGGAGGAGGAAATGGAATAGGTGGTGTAGGAACAGTAGTTCCATCAGCAATGCCAACATCTGCACTATTCAAGATGGATATCAAACCGAAGGAACCGCCAATCTTCAGAGGCACTGCACAAGAGGACGTAGACACCTGGCTGGCGAAGCTTGAAGATTTTATCTACCTAACAGAGGCAAATGCTCGCCAGCAGGTGGCCTACATGGCTACATTATTGCAGGATGCCGCTGCTGATTGGTGGACTGCACTGCTGAAGGAGAGGCACGGCTCCCGACCCGCAGACTTTACAGAGATGTCTGCTTTACTGCGGAAGCGGTTCGGGAGTTCG
>JAOXSG010000886.1 GCA_025800105.1 Cohaesibacter sp.
AGAACTCCCAACCCGTTCGTTCCATAGTCGAAAAATTGCGTTCCAGGCCGCATTCCAACCAACCTCCGACGGCGGTCCAACTATGGATCTGCATAAGTCAAGTCAAGTCAAAGCTTGCCGGCCCGGAGGCAGCCCCTTTAGGGCGCAAGCAAACAAAATGCAGGATTTTACCCGATCAACTATTGTACAAAATGAAAGATACAAAATCCCGCTTCAACAGCATCCAATCATCATATGCAGCAGCCTTCGTCATCCAATTGTCAAAGCCTTTCCAGATGGAATATTTGTCCAATGCTCTTTCCCAAGTGTAGGCTGGTCGCCCGCGTTTCCGTGGTTCTCTGATGTTCCATGCCAGAATCCTGCGGGTCCACCGTTCCGAGGGTAAAGTTGCAACATAAGAGGCAAATTTCCAGACTGCCTCTACGCATGTGACAGACCAAGGTTTCAGCCCAGCGTAGTCCGACAGCACCTCTACTTTGTTGTTCCACCCATGTAAAATCTCGTGCCACGGTGATGCCCAATTAGTGTCTGCAGGCGGGCCCACAACCATGCGCAACAAACGACGATATTCCACGTCCAATTTGGCAAGATCATCCTTGTGAATGGCACGGTGTGAAGCACCAAAACAAG
>JAOXSG010000975.1 GCA_025800105.1 Cohaesibacter sp.
CCAGATCCAGAAAGACAAGGGCCTGATGCCGCTCAACCTTGCCGGGTCAGAGCTTGATAATTCCGTAAAGGAGCGGATTGCCGAACTGCGCCAGATTGCCAAAGAGGCAGGCCTGATCAAATAAGTAATTTCTCCCAAATCGAGTCTGGTCCGCACCAAGTGTGCGGGCCGGATTTCTCCATGATGAAAGGATCGGGAGAAAAAGATGATTGATCGAATATACAGTATATTCGCACTGGTGATTGCCGGAGCTTATGGATTTCTCGCCTTCACCGTGATCAAGGCTCCGTTTCAATATGACCCATTGGGACCGGAAAGCTGGCCGCAAATTCTCTCTGTTGTTGCTGTCCTATGTTGTCTGGCAGTGATCTGGAAACCCGATGTTGCCAAGTTGTCTCTTGCAAAGAAGACCTTGTTGCGCATCGGCATCGTATTGGTTCTTCTGTCTGCCTATTCGGCGCTTTATGAGGGATTGGGCTTCATTATCTCAACGATTTTGTTTTGTGCGATCTTTGCTTCCATCCTGGGAGCTGAATGGAAAAAAGCACTTTTGTTCAGCCTTGTAACCGGTATTGCGGGATATTTCCTATGCGCCAAACTTCTCGAACTTAACCTGCCGTCCGGCCTATTGGACGCATTTCTCTGAGGGCCTGAACATGGCAGATATTCTTACTGGTCTGGCCAATGGCTTTGGCG
>JAOXSG010000897.1 GCA_025800105.1 Cohaesibacter sp.
AGGTGCTTTCTAAAACCTTCAAAAGGGGAAAGAGTTCAATAGAACCGACCTAATAGCCCGTGCAAATTGTGAACATGTCATGTCATGTTTTATTTTAGTACCTGTTAGGAAGTGAAAGTAACTTGGGTCACGTCCACAAAACAAGATCTTGGTACCTTTCAGGGGTTTCTTTCGAACAACCCGACGAGCACCCAGTCTCTTTTATATGGGAGTCCGGCCGGGCTAAAATGGCGTGATCAAATACAGGCCTAATCAGTTTTGAAGTTTCACTGCTGCTTCGCTATTTGAATTCTTACTGGCACTGAGAGAGACCTTAAAGGCCGATTTACACGGCACAACTTTGTCGCATGCGATAAACTTACGACAGGTCTACGACATGAATCGTTTCGTATAAATCAAACCTACAGTTGCTTACGATTGTCGTGTACGACACGAAGAATGTCGTGGGCTTTTGAAACATGTTTTAAAACCCTACGACAATCGTAGCGACAGGCAATTTGATATCGTAGAAATCGTATACGATTTTTCCATGACGCGAGCAGC
>JAOXSG010000899.1 GCA_025800105.1 Cohaesibacter sp.
TGATATTCCACGAGTGGTTGCAGATTTTAGATATCTAAACACCAGATTACCCCAACTAAACATGAGCTTCCCTCTTGTAAGAGAATGTATTCAAAGCATTGGAGCTTCACAATGTGAAGTCATGAGTGTTATAGATCTTAGAGATGCTTATCATACGCTCAGACTTACCCCTAACTCTCAACAATATTGTGGTATTACACCATATTATGGATCAGATACTTATCTTTACCAAAGATTACCTATGGGATTAAAAGTTAGTCCAGCAATCTGGCAAGCATTTATCAACAAAGTTTTAGGTCCAATACCCAATAGGCAAAGACATATTGCTATCATGGATGATTGCTTAGTTCATTCAAAATTTGCAGACCATATGCAGGATCTTACAAATTTGTTTCAATCACTTATGGATCATGGTTTAAAAATATCTCCAAAGAAATGTCAGTTCTTTAGAACTTCATTGATATACATGGGTTTCAAATTCCTTATAGATAAAGGTAGACCATCCTTCACACCAATGAAAGATAAATGTGACTCCATCAGAAATTTAGAACCACCTAAA
>JAOXSG010000929.1 GCA_025800105.1 Cohaesibacter sp.
GTCAGAAAATTGATTCCAAGCACGGATCACGTCTTCAAGTCTTATTGGGACGGAAGCATGGTGAAAAGTCCTTTCGGAAGAGACAGAGGGATCACCTCGAAAAAGTTCTGGACACGCCCCAAAAAAGGCACGCGAATGCATCTGGTCAAGGTATCCGATGGCAAATACCACAACGTCTATGTGGACCCTTGAAGAGTGGAGGGGGAGGAGTATAAAAAGAGAGGGACTGGACCTTTTCCACATTGAACAGAAAAGTGACTTTGTCAACATGCTCGGAGGCAGTTTGTCGCGATTTCGACCCGACGAATACCAAGCTGGCAGTGGGTTCCTAGGAGACATCGTTCGTGGAGGCTTCCAAGGACTAAAAAAGAGTCAAAATCCTTTGAAGGCGCCCGGCAACACGCTCAAGGGTTTAAAAGCAGGATTGACTCGAGGGGTCAAACGCAAAGCGGAGCAAGTGATCAAGAAAGAACTCAACAAACGTGCCAAGAAAGCCTTGTCCAACAAGAACGTCCAGACCATTGTCCAAGCGGGCAGTGCCCTGTTTC
>JAOXSG010000941.1 GCA_025800105.1 Cohaesibacter sp.
CGGTGCTCCAAAATGTGAGCCATTATATGGACTTGGTGATTATGTTTTTATTTTGTTCTAATGACCATATTGTTGTGATTTTTGCAACCTCTCGATGAAAAAAATTAATCAATGGTTAATTACGGGGAAAAGAGAGGGGCCGCATATATTGTGCTTGCGGCCCCTCTGTGTAAATCAGCCAGCCAGATAGACCGGCTCTGGATCACCGAGGAACAAAGGCTCTTCTGCCTGATGCGGCAAGGCTGGTGCTCCACGCAGAATGCGCTTGATGTTCTTTAAGCATTTCTGAGCGGGATAGAGCGCACTTGCCCCAGTGACTTTTATAGTGACTTTTATAGTGACCTTTACAGTGACCTTTATCGAGCTGTCAACTGACCCAACGCAGCATCCAGATTTTGTTCCAAAATGGGCAGGGTGTTCTCCTGCGCATAGTTTGCGCCCCCCAGATCGGACAGAGACAGCGCCAGACGTGCTTTATACCAACGGCATGAAAGTTTGGCTTGCCGTCCTGTGTGCGTCGGATGTCTGGGTCTGGCCCAGATTG
>JAOXSG010000947.1 GCA_025800105.1 Cohaesibacter sp.
GCTATAGAACGGTGCTGTTGTTGCTGCTGCTGTTGCTGCTGCTTTTGGTGGTGCTTCTGGCCATGCTGCTTGCAATCTCAGGCCCAGGAAAGGCCGGCGGCATTAGCCGGAGGCTGATAAATATATGAAGGATAATTCTTATGATTATACGTATATTTGCTTATTTATTCCTTCATTTATCTAAACTCTTCTGGTGCCCTCTCCAACCCTCCCGCCATTTGCCATATTTTGCCAATCGCCATGGCACAGGTTTCACCACAAATTGCACTTCCTTTGCGTCAATCTTGCCAGTAGCCGCACGAGCAGCATTCACATCAGGAGACTTGATGCACTGGGCTCGGTGAGCCGCCTGAGAGGTGAGTCCCCAACCTATTTATCCTATCTAGTTGGTGGTTTCAACCCATGAAAAATATTAGTCAAAATGGAAATCTTCCCGACGTAGGGGTGAGCATGAAAAATGTTTGAAAAATTTCGAAACCACCACCCAGCTATTCATTGAGGGGTCCGAAACTTCCACTTTCATCCAAATTTTTCAGCACATCCCAAAGTATAAGATGCAGTCCTTAGCCTTAAACCTTCTGTGATTTTTTCCGAGATTGCCTCAGCAAATTCTTGAAGAATTGCATGGTGATTTCCATTGAATTCCTAAGTTGGATTGGCTAGTCAGTCTGCGCATAAGTTCCAACACGAAAATGCACCACCAGAATACCACCAGCTATGGTCTTGTGCATCTTTCCCTCTACGGAGATTGTGGGAAAGGGTTTGGATCCGCTGCAATGCATTTCTATGGCAAGGGCCTAGAGCCAGCAACAGAGCTGGCCGTCCAACCCCCGCTGACCATCAACATGTTTCAGTCTGCCACGGCTTTGTATACATTTACAGTGAGTGATTTCGAACAGTAAGAGAATATATGAAGGATATTCTTATGATTATACGTAGTATTATACGTATATTTGTTTATTTATTCCTTCATTTATCTAAACTCTTCTGGTGCCCTCTCCAACCCTCCCGCCATTTGCCATATTTTGCCAATCGCCATGGCACAGGTTTCACCAC
>JAOXSG010000952.1 GCA_025800105.1 Cohaesibacter sp.
CTCACTTTTTCACGCAGGGGCCAGCCCATGTACATGTGCGGCCGATGAGGCCTTGAGCGCTAGCCTAAACCAGCCCTGCATTCACTGATGGACCGGAAATGGCATCAAAGTTAATTAGATGACGAGCGAGAACAGCAAGCAAAACAAAGTGCAAATGCCGTACTCCACATTCGGATTGAAAGATCGAAATTAAATGTGAATTCGTGTTCACAGCGATTCTTGACACATCCTGTTTTGATCAAAAACAACGCCCCCAAGGGAGGCCAGACACAAAAACACCAAAGAAAACGCCACAAAATCTTGACGTGTCTAGATCACTGTCTTCCACAAAAGTGTTTTGAAGCCGTCAATGCAGGCCAGAAAACCAAACAAAAACAAAAACCCACCACAGCCAAAAAAGGCATCTCAGGCTGAAAAACACTGTGGGGAGGTCAAGGCCATACAAAATGGGAAAAGAGCACCTAGTCAGAAGCGGGAAAAAACTCAGTCAGTGGTTAAGAACTGACTTCACTAGCTTTCCGCTGATGGCTCGGTGAAGGCTCTGAAGCCGGTGGCCTCCAGTTGGAAAAGAAATCAAATAGCCAAGACCAATGCAACAAAAGTATGAGACACCGGAAGCTCCAGTCAAAATGGGAGCGCCTGTCCAAGTTTCAAGTAAGTGGGAGAGGTACCTAAAATCCCAAGCAATCAACTTAACTGCCCAAAAATATTGCACAATACTAGGCATGAAACTACCACCAGCTCCTGGCCACGGATAAACACAAACCCCAAACCAAAAACCAAACACAAAAACAACCAACACAAAAAAGGGGGAGAAACCAACAACAGGGCCGTGGAGCCTAGGGAAGTCAATGCGAGGTGAGGTCACGGCAGTTAGCTCTTGGGCGTTTCACACCCGAGCTTGTGACTTTACATGTGCAAGGATCGCAGCCGCCTTGGCAGAGTTGGTCCTAGGCACGGAAATCTCGGGCATCCTCACACGGTGAATACTGCTCAGGACTGAACCTGCCAAACTCTTCACTTTGCATTCCACGTCATCCCATGAACAGACATTCTCACAGCTAACTTCATCCTCCAAGAGTGCTTCAACAAGTTTCTTGGTCTTTGCAGGAAAAACATCAGACTTTTCTGTCCCTTGTGTTTTCGCCGCAGGAGTTGGAGAGACTTGTGTTGGGATGCATCGTAGGATGCGGGCTTCGAGGTCGGCCAGTTCTTGCTCCCTTTTCTTGTTCTCGGTGTCTTGGCGTTCTTTTTCTGCTTTTGCCCTTTCCATGGCTTCATGATGTTCCCGGTAGGCACGCAACTCACGGAGTTCAGCAACATGACGGTCTTGTTTTTCTCTCGAACACGACCTTTCAGAACGGCGATCCCGGCTGCGCTCTCGCCGAGTGCGGTCACGCGAGGTTGAATCAGACCGACATAGCTTGTCCAAAAGGTGCAGCGCCAAGGATTCACTGTCACGGTGTGGATTGGAAAAGCCACCTGATTGGCCTTTGCCTTGACGGTAGCCATACCAATCGCCATGATTTGAAGAAGACCAGGCTCGCGCATGCCCACCACGGCCTTTCTGGGAAGACCATCCAGCTAAACCATTGCAAACTAAGTGTGCCACCACGAGCCAAGAAAGCAAACACATGTTCACGAAAAAAGCAGTCTCCTTATTGTTTGGGATGGTCTTGGGCCACGGCAAAAGCTTGCGCGCGTCCCCTCATCTGTTTCCAAGCAGCGATGCCAAAAACAACAAACTGTTTATACACGGGTGGATAAATGGAGTGAAGCACATAAAGCACTTTGTTGAACTGCCACTGAGCATTCTGCACATCAACCAGAAGCCTAAACAAGGCTTTTTTCCATTCCTCTTCGGCAGTGGAAATCTCTGCCCATCTTCGGAAACGGCCAAGAAACAGGCATTTTAGAGAAACAAGGTTTGAATGCCAAGGTGGTGTAGGGTACAAAGGCTTGATATTCAAGCCTAACTGCCCCGAGTCCAAATAAATTTTTAAATCAAGCCAAGTTAATGTTCTGTCATGTGGAAGAGAACAATCGAAATTAACAGAGTATATGCATTGGACAGCGTGCTGAAGGCACCGACAGCAATATATGCGGCTAATCAAAATAATGTCATCAACATAGCGTAGGTGAAGCACAGTGTGGTCCCAATCCATGCTGTGTCGAAATCCTTCAAACTGTTGGCGTTCCACAGACTGTTTCCATCTTCTTTCTTCTCCTCCCAGCACTACGCTGGCTGCAACTTTTGACATTAAACCCCCGATTGGCAGACATTGCAACATCATGACTCTATCGCCAACACTGGTGAGGCAGACAAGCATTGCACCAAGGAAGGCCCGAAACAGCTCAGCCATAGACCAGGTCGTTGTTTTTTGTGAAAATTTGTTTGCAGACTTACTGAACCAAGCCCTTCTCTTTTGGGATGTGTGGAGAACGGTGACAAAGTGCGACTGCGAGTTCTGTGCAAATAGGGACAGCAATTCATTGGCTTCTGCAACAGCTTTACCGGCATCAACAATTTCAAAAAACTGTCCAGCGTCTCCCGTGACGCCTTCAAAATCATTCATGTCTCTGTGACATCTGCAGCAAGTGCGGCAGCTGGTGGGGAGCGAATGGATGCTGCCCAAAGCTTTTGAACCGTGGGACAAGCACCATACGTCACACGTGTTTCCATGATGTTTGTGGATTGTCTCCCAGGCCCTGTGTATGGTGCGCCAAAGGCGACGGCCTTTCCAGTGGCAGTAAGAGATGATTTTTCTGACACAACTGTGGTTTTCTTTTTTACAGATTTTTACACCGTGCGCCCAACATTTTGCTTTGATGGTCACGTATGTGTATGGTAGCAAAAAACTGTTCTTACTCACCCTCAAGCGGCGGGCCAATGGTTTTCCCAGAATGCGAATCAACATGCAAACAATCCATTGGTTTGCCTCGTGCAAGGATAAAGATGTCAAAGACCATGTGGCTGCAGCGAGTGTAAAACTGAGAAGTAACGTAATATATGTATTGGGGGCCATTGCCCATGCAAATTTCTTACATTTGTCGTCAGGAATCAGTGCAGGAGTGGAAAACCCATGATCCATGAAAGCAGAGGTGTAGTTCTCGTATTTGACCTGCGTGTCTGCCTGCGAAGCCCACCTGCGCTTCATGCCAAAAGGGATGGGCACAGTATTTTCCACTTTGCTATGAATGTCAAAAATCTTGAAGGAGTTGTCCACTTGCTCCAGACAAGCAGAAATTTCGGCGTCTGCGGGGACTCGCTCTTCCACTCTCCAATTCTTTTCAATGCGTTTCATTGACAAGGCACCCAGGTCTGAAGGAGCAGGCACGTTTTCGACGGAACAAGCTTTGGCGAGCTTTGCATGGTTCCACTTGTCACTGAAAAGCGGTGCTTTTCCAACAAACACACGGAACCGAGACAGGATCCATCTTTTGTAAAGGTGGTGGCCCTGTGCGAGTCTGGCAGCGTTGCTTCTGATCCTATTTTTGGCAAGCGTGACAAAGGAGGTGTGTTTGACGGTGATGTGTATGCGTGACGTCCCAATGAAACCATGGTAGCGTAGCCAAGGGTCAAGCACCTTGCTTGCAGTAGTGCGCTGATGTGCAGTACGGAGTTTTGACAACAACAAGCCGCAATGCAGAACAGCATCTGGGTCATGTCTGTCAGCCAATAACCATTGAAACGACGACTTGCCTCTTGCAATATAAAGCACAAACAAAGGTCGGAAGGCAGGTTCAAAAATGTTGAGGGGCCCGTGGAAACCTTCCAAGCCGTGTAGTCTCTGCTGTGTCAGTGCGTACGCAGCAGCAAAATTGAAGTCCCAAGGGTTAAAATGAAGTTGGCCACAGGTCGTTGTCTCGTTTTCATACTGCAATGTTTCATAGTTGTCGAGTATGGCCAGTGTACGAGTTTGGTCCGTAAACACATAACCTTTTTCACGGTGGAGCTTTGGAGGCCTGGATCTCTTTGAAGTAGGACGACCAACAGTTGACGAGTTGCCCTTAAAACCATTACTCTTTGGCCGATGTGCATGGATGTCAAAAGTCTCGAGTGCTCGAATCCGCGGCTCAGTTCCTATGGCAACGATCAAAAAGAAAGAAGCCCCTGGAGCAACACGCCTTGCAAGCCGATACCGGAGTTTTCTACCATCCTGGGACGCCGGCCGGATTGTTGCAAAGAGGTGCTCAAACAGCCGTCTGGACAGTCCACCTTGACACGGAAAACGTGGCCGCTGCAGTTGGCCGATGCCTGTATATCTTGTACTGTCAGTCCACCATTGATACAAACCAAAACCGCCATTGATGACAGAGAAACCGTTGATCAACAACTTTTGCATGCTGACAAGGTGGCAGAAAGCTTCTTCACGAAGAGGTGAGTTTTGGAAACCATGACTTACGGCGAGCTGAAGGAGTGGGGCAAAAAATCTCAAAATGTTTCTGGCCTGTGGGGTCCACCATCTAGTCCGCAACCAAATGAGGCTTCTTCCTGCAAACAAACATCCAAGGAGACTTTCTAAGGCAGGACAAGTGCGGAAAGATTTGTAAGTTGGCGGGAAAAACCACTGCAATAGGATTTCGGTCATGAAAGCCAGTCTTTTCCAAAGGAGCTGGGACGGACGCCGATGCTTCAAACTGGCAGCTACTGAGTCCAAAATGTCACTTGCCAGGTTCTCTACTGTAGCCAGGTCTTGGTGGAAACGTTTGACACTAGCGGCGACATTCAAATTTTCAGAAAAGTCAAGATAGAATATGTAAAACAGCAGGCCGTATGTTTGGGAGGGATTTCCTTGCATCCAGTCTGCTGGTAACACCTGTGAAAAAGAACAAGTCATCACTGTAACTGACACAGTGGCAAGATCTGGCACACCGTTGCGACACCAAAATGTGGCCGGTTGAGTGCCAACGAATAACTCAAATTTCTCTTCCTCACTTTTTCACGCAGGGGCCAGCCCATGTACATGTGCGGCCGATGAGGCCTTGAGCGCTAGCCTAAACCAGCCCTGCATTCACTGATGGACCGGAAATGGCATCAAAGTTAATTAGATGACGAGCGAGAACAGCAAGCA
>JAOXSG010000954.1 GCA_025800105.1 Cohaesibacter sp.
GCAATGTCGGCATCAAAGGCGGCCTCTTCGCCGGTGCCGAAGCCGGTGGTTCCGTCACAGGGGCTATCGAATGGCAGCACCCGGATGAACAGCAGCTCACCAAGGGAGAGTGGAATGCGTTAGCGGATATTAAAGCAGGTGGTGCGCTTCAGGTTGGTGCAGGGCTAGCTTGCTCCTTTCAGGTTGGGCTAGACCGAGGTAAGTTTGCTATTTATGCCCACGGATCATTAGTTTTCGGGCCGGGAGCAGGTGGTGAGTTTGGTGTTAGTGTCGACCTAAAGAAAATCTACGACCTGCTGATGGTGGTTGTTGATATTTTGCAGGATATTGATTATCGCCATTTGAATGCTATTGATCCGGATGCTTTTGAGGTGTTTTATCAAGGGGTGTATAAATACTATGTAAATACAGAGTCTGCTTTAGAAGATGTTTTTAAAACTACTGATGATTTAGCACGTTGGTGGAGGTTTAGAGAAGCGGATAAAGCAGAAGCATTTGCCTTAGCTAAAAGTATCAACAGTGCTAGTAAAAAATAGACGGTTGATAAGCTCGTTCCTGAGTTGATCGGTCCAATGCTATACACTTTGACTAAGACATGGATTTTAATGGATGAGGCTCAGCAAACGGCTCAAGAAGAAGCCATTGTTAAACTATTGTCTCCGATTAAATCTTGGCGGCTATTTACCGAAAGCTTACAGCGGATGTCGGAAAAAGGTAGCAAGTTGGAAGAGAGTAGCTCAGAAAGTAAAGCAGATATCCTGTTTACAGGTTTAGAACGGATCAACAGCATTCTGGATGGCAATCAACAACGTCAATTTAATGCTTGGGTTGGGCAGTTAGAGCATCGACAACCGGGGCAGAAGACTGCAGATACGCGCATGGCTGTATTGCCATTTCATCCACATTTTCAACCGCATATCAAATATGGGCAAGTACGTCAGCAAGTGATGATTGCTTGGCATAATGATCTACCAAGCAATCAACGTTATGTGTAAAAGCCTTAATAAATAGGATTAGGCTCTTGAACTGAGCAACGAAAACCATGGTCTGAGTAATATAGGTGTTTGCCTATTCTTTCTGGATAAGGAGCTCTGTTTGTCATTACTGTCGGGCTCCAAATCGTGTTGCCACCGCGTAAAATTCGGAAATTCCCCGGGTCTTTATTGATGAGCTTCACCATTGGAGGTTTTTCCGGGCCTTGAGGGTTATGCTCTGGGCTGTTTTGGTAGTATTTATCGTCGTACCAGTCATTAACCCACTCCGTCACATTGCTTTGCATATGATGAAAGCCTAGCGGATTAGGCGGAAAGCTATCGACCGGGTAAATCTCATCATCCGGTGTATTATCGTGCCGTCTAATAGCGCCGTCATTGGTGGCATAGAAAATTTTCTGCCCACGGTTTCGGGCTGCAAACTCCCACTGCGCTTCGGTGGGAAGATCAAAGGCATAACCGGTGAGTTTGCCTAACCATAAACATTGATCCTTTGCTTCTTGCCAGCCACCGGTGCCTGCAGCGATTTCAGGATTAAGCGTCCAATGATTAGGTTTCTTTTTTCGCATTTCTTGAAAGGGAAGAGGTAATCCGAGTGCTAAGTGATAGCGTTCTTTCTCATACAGCGAAGTCTCGTACTTCGACAGCGAATAGCTGCTTAACGTGACCTTATGGGCGGGTTTGTCATCTAAATCAACCGTAGCATAACACTCAGTACCCTCTTCCCAGGTAGGCGCATAACGATCACTTTTACACTTCATACCAAAATCCCCCATCA
>JAOXSG010000963.1 GCA_025800105.1 Cohaesibacter sp.
CTGTGGTTCATTGTAGTTCTTGCTCGTTCACTCAGTCTGTAACGATCGTTTCAAGACTGACTTTGCGTCTGCAGCTCAGCTGCGAGTCTGTGTGAGAGTGCACTCTTGTCTTCTGTCACCTCTGGGTGTATTCTGGTGGAATTGCTCAGGCAGTCGCCAGCTTTGTAGTGAAGTCTGTTCATCACTGCGAATTGAAGCGCGAATTCCAGACGTGGCGGCTGCAGCACGAGGCTGCAGATTGGATCTCGACAACCTCACAAAGTGGTTTCGGAGCCATACCAGAGGTTTCCCAAGACGGAAGGACGAGTAGTGCCGAGGAATTGAAGGACGCAAAGGAGTGACGAGTTTTTGAAGAAACGAACGACTACGAATTGTTCCAAAAACGATTGCAGCGGAGTCAAGCAAAAAGGCTGGACCCAAGAATTGTTGCTGGCGGAAGATTCTTTATTGAAGACGACCAAGACAGTTAGTGTACAGTAAGACAGGGGATTCTTAAGGAAAGTTTGCAGGGAATTGAAGAAACGCTGCGAAGCAAGGTCAAAAGGCGGCGGAAAAGAGAGCAAGTTAAAATTTTGCAGTGAAGAACTTTGCGCAGGGAATTGTGAAGAAAT
>JAOXSG010000969.1 GCA_025800105.1 Cohaesibacter sp.
CCGCCCTTCTTCGATGCGGCGGCTGATGTCGTAAAAGCCAACGGCAGCAAAGGGCGCCAAAAGCGGAAAGCCGATCGCGGCAAAAACCAGCCAATAGCTTTGCCCGGTCAGCCATGTGACCCAGGCCATAAACCAGCCCGCCAACACGTAAAATCCTGCAAACATAAGGGCAAATGACTTTGACCTTTTCAGATCAGCCCGCCCGCGCCGCAGCGCTTCTTTCAAGATATCAAATGTGACAGAACCAAGATCTGGAACCCCATGTTGAGGTGTAACTGGCATGCTTTCCCCTCCCAAGTCAGCAGTCCAAGGGTGAGTAAACCCATACATTCAGCATCATGCAAGTTATGATTGATGAAAAACCCAAACAGAAGTTTACGTAATGGCCAGTATTGAAAAAATTATTTCATCTCGTAACTATGGATCTATTCTTTTATTGGACTTTCCAAAGCCATGCCGCTCTCTGTGTTTATCAATGAAGACCAGAAATTGCTCATTCAATGGGTGCATGGCACTGTG
>JAOXSG010000971.1 GCA_025800105.1 Cohaesibacter sp.
CATTTCTTTACAAGTCTCGACTTCAGTGATTTGAACTGGCAGGTGATGCTGATGGAACAGCTTAGTGATTTACTGAACATGAATGTCGAAGAATCAATGGGAAAAAAAGAATTTACTAAGAATTAAAGTGTCATTATGCTTATTGCGCGGTTGCGTTCATCATTTTTCTTCAAATTTTTCTTCAAGTACTGACGTATTTTAGCTACCCGAAACTAACGGCTTCCCGAAAGTAGCGGCCACCCAAAAGTTGCGGCCCCGCAGGCCTGCTAATTCTGAAAGTAACGGGGGCTGCTACTTTCGGAACTCTACGGTAGTCAGTGCTCGAAATTAGCGGTCATCCGATCGTCCAAGACCACTAAAAACGTTTCCGGGCAACCATTTTTTAAGAAAATTGAAGGCCCAGTCGTCCGAGAAAAAAAGAACGGACAACCCAGGTATAATTCGAAGTACTTCTATTTCATCATGTCCAACGATATATATTGACCATTGTGGCTTTACCAGTGACATTATCGTAAAGTTACGGTTGCTTTACCGCAACGTTACCGTGGTTTTAC
>JAOXSG010000999.1 GCA_025800105.1 Cohaesibacter sp.
CCCATGCAAGTGATGTCTTTCCCATATTGGGCAATGCCAAGATTGTGCGCAGTTGGGCCGCCTTGCGGGTGATGTCGCCAGATGGCTATCCCATTTATCAGCGCTCGCCCAAGCATCATTATGCCTGGTTCGTGACGTGTCACAGCGGTATCACACTGGCCGCAGCCCATTGCGAATTGCTGCCCCGCTGGATCATGGGCAAAAATGATGCCCCGGATTTGTCTTCTTTTAGTGAGGCGCGATTTTAATGTTCAAGCCTTTGAAGAAAAAGACCGATGATGAGATGGTGACTATCCATTTCAATGATCAGGCCTTGCAGGTTGATGCCACTATGAGCGTGGCAGCGGCGTTGCTGTCTCATGATATTCGCACCCTTCGCCAGACGCTGAAAAGCCAAAGCCCCAGAGGCCCTTTTTGCATGATGGGGGCCTGTTTCGACTGTCTGGTGCAGATTGACGGAGCCACGCAGCAAGCCTGCATGACCATGGTGCAAGAGGGCTTGAAGATTCGCTCCATGCAGCAAAATCCTGAAAATTTGCAGGATGAAGCCGAACAAAATGCATCTGAAACAGGCGGATCTGGGCAGAACAGCACAGGAGCAGACACATGATATATGATCTTGTGATTATAGGCTCTGGCCCCGCTGGCATGAGTGCGGCCCGTCAGGCCGCAGAGCTTGGCTTGCAGGTTGCCCTGATTGATGAACAAAGCCAGCCCGGCGGCCAGATTTACCGCAATGTGGCAAAGGCCAGCAAGCAGCAGCTGGATATTTTAGGCCCCGATTATTGCGCCGGGCGCGCATTGGTCGAGCGTCTGTCCCATGAGCAGATTGTCCATATTGCGGTGGCGACGGTCTGGAAAGTGCAAAAAGACGGCTTTGTCTATTATACCAAAAATGGCA
>JAOXSG010001086.1 GCA_025800105.1 Cohaesibacter sp.
TTGGCAACATTCTGATGGCTAGAGCATATTTGTCGAAAAGTATGTGCGGTTTTCGGACAAAACTATGCTTAGAAACAAAGCCTAGAGCATAGCCTCAAAAGGACGAGATCACTTGATAATATAGTCCATTTCCCACAATGCCACAATTTGATCCGACTCAAATTCACTTTTGACGACGTCTACCATCTCTCGGACAATCATAACCAACTCACCTCTGCTGGGCGATGCACTAAAAGAACTGGATACTTTGGGTGTGACACCCATTTCAACAATAAAACTATATTCACGCTCTTCTATATCAAACGCTTCGGTTAATACAAATTTATCAACAAGCATATCAGGATGTTTTGACTGAATGATTTCCAATTTCTCTTCCAAGTCCTCTTCACTGAGAGAGGAATAAAAATTTATAGTAGTTGACATAATATTTTCCTTTTATTTTCTTGTTATAACCATGACTTCTATCAAATCTTTAAATCAGGCACTGAGAGCAACGACTGGGAGGAAGGCAGAAAACCGGACAGCGCGGGCTATCCGGTTTTTGGATTAGACGAGGGTTTCGTAATTATATAATGCTGCGATTTTTACGCCTGAAAATTCTTCTTTAATAAAAGCAATGGCTTCTAGCAATGTGAAGTCGTCACTAAAACGATTCTGCGAAAGCATAAAATCGCTCACCGGGTCAAAATCAACGCCATCTTCCTCTAACCCATCTTTCTCAACCTCAGTCGTTGGACGTGCTTTGTAAACAATATAATTCTTGATGAAATAATCTCCTTTCTTACGTTTAATATCTTCAAGGCGTTTATTAACAAAATCAGCAGGTTGGTCGGTATAAAATCCTATGTCAGTTGACATATTTATCGTAATCGCCCGGTTGGCACCGCCTTTTCTGGTTGAGAGATCTGGCTTATGACACGTGTTTAGCGACGTCGTTATTGACGTGTCTTAGCGAGGTTTTTGATGCGCGGAGATATATTGGGCCCAGAACGTAGGCGACGCTGGAGCCTTGACGAGAAGCTTTCCATTGTTGGTTCGATTGGCATTGACGGTGCGACGGTGACACAGATTGCCCAGCGCCATGATGTTAGCCGACAGCAGCTCTATATCTGGCGACGCGAGTTAAAGCGGAAGGGTTTACTTTGTGAAACCGCCCCGGCCAGCTTCATACCAGTTGAGCTTTCGGCTGTTCCGAAAGGCGCATCGGAACCGAGTGATGGCGTTGCGGGGTACTCTTCTCTGGTTGAGTTGGAATTGCGCCATGACCGCCGTCTTCGTTTTGATAGCGGGTTGGATTGTTCAGTTCTCACGCGGCTCATTCGTGCGGTGGAGGCCTCATGATTGGTCCGGGCACAGGCGTTCGTGTTTATCTTGCAGGCGGCGTCACTGATATGAGGAAGGGTATTGGGGGTCTTTCGGTTTTGGCGCAGGATGTTTTGCGGCAAAATCCAACCAGCGGAGCGGTGTTTGCCTTCAGGGGCAGACGAGGAGACCGGATCAAATTGCTGATGTGGGATGGCCAGGGATTTTGCCTCTATTACAAAGTTCTCGAGGCAGGTCGGTTCCCTTGGCCGTCGGCGGGTGATGGCGTTGCCAGACTGACATCAGCGCAGCTTGCGATGTTATGGGAAGGGATTGATTGGCGGCGTCCACGCTGGGGCTCTCCGCCATCCCGAATTGGGTGAGCTCTCTATTAAGAACTGATTGTATTTATTGTTCTTTTGAGTGATTTATGCTATCAGGTTGCATGTCAAACATTCCTGAAAACCTGCCCAATGACCCAGCCCTTTTGAAGGCGATGATTGCCTCTTTGCAGGCTGAAAACGATCAAATGTCTGCAACATTGCGGGTTCATGATCAGTTGATCCAGGGATTACGCCTTCGTATCGCGAAACTGCAGAAACAGGCTTTTGGTAAATCCTCAGAGAAGATCGAGCGTGAAATCGAGCAGCTGGAACTGGCGCTCGAAGACTTGTTGGTCGCGGTCGCCGAGAATACTTCTGAACCAGTCAATGAAGAAGATGAGGTTGCGCCGGGTTCTGACTCTTCTGTGACTGATAAGTCAAAGAAGCCTCGCCGTCGTCCCCGTGTCTCAGACAAGACACCTCGTGAGCGTCGGGAGCTTGATCCTGGCAATTGTTGTCCTGACTGTGGTGGGGAATTGAGGACTGTTGGCGAGGATGTCAGCGAAATGCTTGATCTGATCTTCGCTCAGTTGAAGGTCATCGAGATTGCCCGGCTCAAGAAATCCTGCCGCAGTTGCGAGAAGATGGTCCAGGTCCCGGCACCCAGCCGCCCAATTCCGGGTAGTATGGCCAGTGCGGGCCTGTTGGCCTATGTCCTGGTCTCCAAATTCGATGACCATATTCCGTTATATCGCCAGAATGAGATCTTTGCCCGGATGGGTGCCGATATTCCCGACAGTACGCTGGTCGATTGGTGTGGTCGCGCCATGCGGACGCTTCAGCCATTGATCGAGCGTATTGAGGCTTCAGTCATGGAAAGTGATCTTTTGCACGTTGACGACACGCCGATCCGGGTTCTTGATCGTTCCTTGCGCAATCGAGGCTTGGGAAAAGGCGTAAAGAAGGGGCGAATATGGACCTATGTCAGGGATCAAAGGCCTTGGGCAGGAACAGCCCCTCCTGGGGCTGTCTATTACTTTACTCCAAACTGGAAAGCAGAGCATGTTCATCATCACCTGAGGCATGCCAGCGGCATCTTGCAGGCCGATGGTTACAAGGGCTATTCAAAACTCTATGAACCTGGGGCGGATGGAAAAGCACGCTTCAAGGAAGCCGCGTGCTGGGCGCACCTGCGCAGGGACTTCCATGATTTTTGGATCTCAACCAAGTCCGGGATTGCCCATGAGGCTCTGAAACAGATTGGGGCAATCTATGACATTGAACGGGATATATCGGGGCAAAGTGCCGATGCGCGTCTGGCTACCCGACAAAAGCTTGGCAAGCCCAAGGTCGAGGCGTTCTTCGAATGGTCCGACAAGCAACTCACCCGCATATCGGGCAAGAGTGATCTGGCAAAGGCCTTCCGTTATTGCTTGACCAGGAAGGAGGCTTTCCGCCTATTCCTTGAGGATGGTCGTATTGCCATGGACAACAACGTAGCCGAGCGTGCCCTGAGACCAATTGGGATCGGAAGAAAGAATTGGTTATTTGCAGGTGCCGATACCGGCGCAGAGACATTGGCACGGGCCATGACCATTGTCGAGACGGCCAAGATGAATGGCCTGGATCCGCAGGCCTATCTGGCTGATATTCTCGACCGGATCAATGACCACAAGATCAATCGTCTGGATGAGTTGCTGCCTTGGAACTGGGCACCGGTGCCATCAGGTCAGGCAGAGGCAGAATGATGGCCAGGACAACATTTGTCGTGACAATGAAACGCGTCGCCGAAATTCTTGAAGAGGATCTTGAGTTCTTGCTAAAAATTGTCGCCAATGACGACAATCTGTCCTACGGCAATATCATCGATATTGAAGACGGCTCAGACAATAGCAACATCGCCTTGACGAATGATGGATTGGAAGAACTCCGACAGATGCTAATCGACGCTCGATCTTCAGAGGAAGAATGGGGCATCTTCCTTCGCGATTTTATCGCAGATCCCGAAATCATCGCTCGCGTCAAGGCGAAAAAGCCGCGGTAGCAACCGGGCGATTACGATCAATGGTCGCAAGCGTCATATCAAGCGTCATATCATTACCAACACCCTTGGCTTGATGCTGCATGTTGTCATCCATGCCGCTGATATTCAGGATCGCGGATGTGAACCTGACTTTCTTTTGGTCATCGCCACGATCTCGTATGCGCGGCACTTTGACCGGCACGGGACCGATCCCAGTGAT
>JAOXSG010001095.1 GCA_025800105.1 Cohaesibacter sp.
CTCACTGGATTCAACATACAAGCATACATGACGAAAATCGTGACTTCGGAAAGTCGGGAAAACCCCCAGTGAAAACAGCCCGGGGCCTGTCCGCATTTCGTTACGTGTCGAATTTAATTTATAACAGCAAATCAAAACAAAATAAAACACTCACGAAAATCAAACATTTACGCTCGCTGCAGAATGATGAAAAATCCTCTCGAAAAATTTGCCAACTACAAATATGATCCGATGAGATAGCGAAATGAGTGAAATGTCTGGAGGAACAGCTGAAGGCTGGCATATGGGGTAAATCTTAACAAAATCGGGAAAGTTCCTCATGAATGCATTCCTGCGTGCCCGGACAACGTTTGGTTTTGAATAGTTAATTAGCTTCCGCGCTGAACACAGCGATGCTGACAGAATTATTTAGGAATCGAAGGACTTCTTTTCCGAAATCGACTAAAAGGAGGCGAGAAAATCGTCTCGAATATTCAAAGTTGGCGAAATAAGTGAACACAATTTCTCCAATTTTCCCGAAAACTGGTAGAATTAGT
>JAOXSG010001101.1 GCA_025800105.1 Cohaesibacter sp.
CAAACACCTCCTTAAAGAAAAAGCCATACACTCCGCCCCTTATAAGAGGCGGAGTGCGGTTCAGACTTGCTTATTGAGATGCTTTGAAGGCATCCACAATGGCCTTGCCGGTTGGACCGGCTTTTTCAAGCCATTCAGCGGTCATCTTTTTGCCGATTTCCTGCAATTCGCCTTTCAGAGCATCGCCAGCTTTACCGACAGTCATACCATTTTTATCCAACTGACCGATGGTGAATTCGGTATATTGGACAGAGCGCCAGTAACCGGCATATTCTGCGACAGACGCACAGCCATTGATGACATTTTTGACGCCATCGCTCAGGCCATTCCAGGAATCCTTGTTCACAAAGACATAGTTGCGTGGCAACCATGCATCCACCTCATAGAAGTGGGTGAGGCTTTCCCAGACTTTGCGGTCATACCCGGTGGAGCCGGAAGAGACCATGGATTCTGCAACGCCGGTTGCAAAAGCCTGAGAAATTTCAGCTGCTTCGATCTGAACTGGCAACATGCCGGTCAATTCGGCCAGACGGCCTGTGGCTGTGTTGTAAGAGCGGAATTTGATGCCCTTCATATCAGCAACGGAATTGACTTCCTTTTTGAAATACAGGCCCTGTGGTGGCCATGGCACAGAATAGAGCAGAACCAGATTCTGGCTATCCATCAGCTTGTCAAATTCTGGTTTTGCAGCATTCCACAATTTGACGGAATCCTCAAAAGAGGTCGCAAGGAATGGAACAGAATCGATGCCAAAGAGGGCATTTTCATTTTGGTGAGCGGACAGGATGCGCTCGCCAATTTGTGCCTGACCGGTCTGGACGGCGCGTTTGATCTCATTGCCCTTAAACAGAGAACCGCCGGGATGGGTGACGATTTCCAGATCGCCACCGGTGCCTTTGGTGACACATTTGGCAAATTCTGCTCCTGTCATGGAGTGAAAGTTGGATGCGGAATAGCCCATTGGCATATCCCACTTGTCGCCAGCCATGGCTGCGCCTGCGCTTAGCAGGGTTGCTGCGGTCAGGGCTGTTGTCAGCTTCAAGCTTCTTGCTTTCATTTTTAAGTCTCCCTCTGGATTGAAGCGATATGAATTGGATCCCTCAGCCAAAGCGCTGAGGGGCATAAGGTGATAAATCGTTATTGGATAGAGTGCCGGAAATCATATCGGCCACCATACGGCCTGTTTTGGGACCGCCAGTCAAACCGATATGATGATGGCCAAAGGCGGCATAAACGCCACTTGAACCAACCTCGCCAATCAATGGCAGGCTGTCGCTGGGGGCTGGACGATGCCCCAGCCATTCCTCTTCTGATTCTGCGATCAGATTGGGGAAGCTTTCCTTGACTTTCTTGCGCATCAAAGCAAGGGGGGCTTTGGAGGCCTCGGCTTCCAGCCCGCCAAATTCTACAATGCCAGCGCAGCGCAAGCCCTGGGCCATGGGGGTTGCCACAAATTTTCCTGCGGCAACCATGATCGGACTTTTGGGTCCGTTTTCAGGATTTTTATAGACAATATGATAGCCACGCTCTGTTTCCAGCGGCACATTGATGCCCAATTTTTGCATCAAGGGTTTGGACCAGACGCCCGTTGCCAGCACTGCCTTATCGCATTCAAATCGGCCCTGATCGGTTTCAACAGCGCAGATTGTGCCGCCGGACAGATCAAAATCACGTACCTCTGCCTTAACGAGTTTGCCTCCCATCTCAACCAGCAAATTGGCCAGATCGGCCACATAGGCACCGGGATCATGGATGAAGCCATGATCACTTTTAAAAGTTGCAAGCAAATTGATGGAAGGGGCAAGGGCAGGCTCGAATGCATGGGCGTCCTCGCCTTCCAGCAATTCGGGCATAAAGCCATGCTCTTTTCGCAAATCCCAGATATAATTGTCGGCCTCAAAGGCTTCGCGATTGGCATAGGCAAAGCTGTAAGCGCTGGGTTGCACCCATTTGGCAGCGTCCGTTCCTGCGGTCAGGGCCTGATGCTGCTCCAAACTATCGCCGACAATGGTTGTTAGGCCTTTGGAAATGCGGCGGGTGTCGCTGTCATTGGCATGGCTGAGATAACGCACCAGCCATGGCGCCAGTTTTGGTAAATAGGGCCAGCGCAAAAAGAGCGGGAAATTGGGGTCCATCAGCAATTTTGGCCCCTTCATGATCAGGCCCGGACCTGTTACAGGCAGCATGGAGCAAGCCGCCAAAACACAGGCATTGCCAAAGGATGCCCCCTGCCCCGGCTCGCCCTTGTCAATCAAGGTTACATCATGCCCTGCACGCTTTAGCCAAATGGCCGTTGAAACACCGACAATCCCGGCGCCAATCACAATGACATTTTGACCCATGCTCATGCTTTTGATCCATTGCTGTGTGCGATTGCATATTTTGCCAGTTTATCCAAATCTGGCAAAAGGCCCAGCCCCGGTGTCTGCGGCACAATGACGTGACCGTCTTTGACCTCAAAGGGGCTTTGCAAAATATCTTCAACCAGAAAATAACTGGCCTGATAAAATTCGCATCCCAAGGTGATTTCCGGCGTTGCGGCAATCATATGGGTGCCGGCCAAATGGGCGAGACCGGCCTCGAACATGTCGCCGCCATAAGCAGAGAGGCCAACCGAATGGGCCATTCTGGCAACGGTCTGGGCGCGGGTCAGGCCACCGCTTTTCATGATTTTGATCGAGACCCCATCACACAATCCCATAGCGATGGAGGTTTGCATATCTTCTGGCCCAAAGACGCTTTCATCTGCCAAAAGTGGGATATCAATGCTGTCGCGAATGCGGGCCATCAGGCTGCGCAAATGCGCCTTGACCGGCTGTTCGATAAAGTCCGGCTCAAAGCTCGCAACATCCTGAACACAGCGAATGGCGTCGTCATGATGCAGGCCCTGATTATAATCGACGCGGATTTTAAAATCTGGATAATGCGTGCGCAGATGTTCCAAACGCATCATGTCATAGTCATGGCCCTTGAAGCCGGTTTTCAGTTTGATGATGCGCACGCCATCTTGCTGAAGGCGCTCCATCAATTTCAGATCAGTCTCCCAGTCAGGATCTGCAATAGAACAGGAGAGCGGGATTGTATCGCGGCATTTGCCGCCCAAAAGCGCCCAGACCGGAAGAGATGAGATGCGGCCTTGCAAATCCAGCAAGGCTGTTTCAAGCGCCGCTTTGGCCTCGGTGCAATGGGCCACAGCATAAGCTGCATCCGCCATAATGGCTGCACGGTCCCCAATCGAGCGCCCAACCACTAAAGGGCGAATATAGCGATCCAGCGCTGCAAAGCTTGCTTCTGCGGAACCGGTGAAAACAGACCAGCTAGAGGCTTCTCCATATCCGCATTCGCCGCCTTCTGCGGTCAATCCAACAACGACAATGTCAATAACATGTTCAACGGACCCGATGCCATGATCTCTGCGTGCATTGACCGGCAATTGCAAATGCCAGACATCCATTGCTGTGATCTTTTGATCGACAGACATCTCTTCTCCCTCATGTGATCTCGGCTTTGAACTCTCTTTTGGTTCAAATTCGACGACAACCACCAAACATTGACATTTTATCGATATTTTGCCGATGTTTTGTTTGTTTGTAAACTCCTGATTTGGAAAAGCTGATTTTAGTCGCTCAGATTTGTGGCAGTTTTCTTTTTCTCTGCCCTATTTCACCCTTTAGAAATCAGGGCAAATCTGGTTAAAAATCATGCCTTCCGCCTCGTATACGAAATCGTATACAATATCGTCGGCAATTTCAATCATCAGATTGCATGTATGAAATATGAAGGGCTATAGAGGCAAAGATGGCGTTTGATTGTGGCCTGTGAATGCGGTTTTCTGCAACTGGAAAGCTTTTCTGCGCCCAAAGAATCCGTCATTATGTCGGATAAGTTCACAATTTCGTTAAAATGCCAATATTTTTTGACATTATGACAAAAATGTTGGAAATTTCTTTTTTTGCCAACAATTCATCGCTCTCTGGATGCAAAAGAGCTCAAATACACTTTAACATCGAGGCTGCTTTGCCGACTTTTTACGGTTAAATGCCAGATCAAAATGATTGCACAGGGTCAGTTTATTTTAGGTTCTGAATATAAAAACCCTGCCACATATCATGTGGCAGGATGATATTTTGATCGATCCTGTCAAAAGGGATCAGGACAGGGACTTGCGGGCGAAATCGATATAAATTTCGCGCAAACGCGTGGTCAAAGGCCCCGGTTTGCCATCGCCCAATTGCTGACCATCGATTTTGACCACAGCTGTGACAAATGTAGAGGCAGAGGTCAAAAAGGCTTCTTTGGCCTCTTTGGCTTCTTGTGGTGTGAAATCGCGCTCTTCGACACGCAAGCCTTCTTCTTTTGCAAGGGCCAGCACGGCTTTACGGGTGATGCCATGCAAGATCTTGTTGGACAAGGCTCTGGTGACGATGACATCATCCTTGGTGATGATATAGGCATTGTTGGAGGTGCCTTCGGTCACCTTGCCATCTTCGATCATCCATGCATCATCTGCGCCAGCGGCACGGGCCGCTTCCTTGGCCATAGAGGCGGCCAAAAGAGCCACGGTCTTGATATCACGGCGCTGCCAGCGAATGTCTGGCTGGAAAATCACGCTCAAGCCTCTTTTGGCGCTGGGGGCGTCAATGACAGGGCGCGCCTGTGTGAACATGACCAATGAGGATTTTGTTGAGGGAGCGGGATAAAGGAAATCCCGGTCGGCTGCCCCACGTGTGACCTGCAAATAGAGGCCCCCTTCCTGAGTGGGATTGCGCTTAAGCAGCTCTTGCTGTGCTGCTTCAATCTCTTGCATGGAACAAGGAGGCGCCATATCCAGCTCCTTCATGGAGCGGCCCAGACGGTCCAGATGGGCCTGATTTTCAACCAGCTTGCCATCCAAAATGGTCGAGACTTCATAAACACCATCTGCAAAGAGAAATCCGCGGTCAAAGATGGAAATTTTTGCCTCTTCCTCGGGCAAAAATTCACCATTCACATAAACCACACGAGACATGATGATAGCCTTTCCTTGTGGGGCCAAGCCCCGTCTATGATTTGCTGACAAAGGAACCAGCAAAGAAATGCGCAGCGGAAGACTGTGAGATAATGAACCAACAGTGCATAATCTAAGATGCATGTGTCGATTGACTAGCTCAAAGCCTCCTGCCGCTAGGATAGTGTTACGAAACTGTCTTGGTAAAAGCAATCTTTTGGCATAGGAAACAGCAAGAATATGAGTCCCCAACCCCTGCTTTTGTCTTATGCTGTGTCATGAGAGAAACAGATTTGGCGCGAAAAGGATAAGAGTATGTCTGTTGCCATGCGTTTGGCTTTTGGATCCATTTTTGTTGCTTTGATCGTCTTGGGCCTGAAATATCTTGCCTATCTGGCCACAGGCAGTGTTGCCTTTTTCTCTGACGCTTTGGAAAGTCTGGTCAATCTGGTCGCCTCGGCCAGTGTTTTGGTGGCGATTTGGTTGAGCCAGAAACCTGCCGATCACAATCATCCCTATGGCCATCATAAGGCTGAATATCTCTCGGCGGTTCTGGAAGGCGTTTTGATTGTTTTGGCGGCGCTGGCCATTTTCAGAGAATCCTATCAGGCGCTTTTTCACCCCAAAGATCTCTCCATTTCCTTTGTGGGTTTTCTGCTCAGTGGCTTGGCCGGTTTGATCAATGGGGTTTGGGCCTTTGTGCTTATTCGCAAAGGGCGGGCCTTAAAAAGCCCTGCGCTGATTGGCGATGGCAAACATTTATTGAGCGATCTGATGACAACAATCGGCGTTTTGGGCGGCGTGGGACTTGCCTATTTCACCGGCATTCAAATACTCGATCCGCTTGTCGCGCTTTTTGTTGCGCTGAATATTCTCTATACAGGATGGGGGCTTATCCGTAATTCGCTTTCTGGCCTTATGGATGAAGCTATTGATGATGACGAGCTACACTGTATTCGCAAGATTATTGCCCATCATGGCAAAGGGGCCATCGAGGCCCATGATTTGCGTTCGCGTCATGCTGGCAAGCTGGTCTTTCTGGATTTTCATCTTGTTGTACCGGGTCTTATGAGTGTGCATGATGCCCATGAGATTTGCGATCATATTGAACATGCCCTGACAGAGTATAATCCCGGTATGGTGGTGACCATTCATGTCGAGCCGGAAAACAAAGCAGAACATAAAGGCATTATCGTGCTTTAGAGCCTGATTTTAAATCGGGCACTTAGGCTCAGATTTTCACCTGACTGGGCAATGGTTTTCCTGCGAAGAAGGCTTTTAGATTGTCTGCTGCTTTCATGCCCATCTCGGTTCGGGTTTCCAGCGTACCACTGCCGATATGCGGCAAGAGAGAGACATTGTCCATATTTCTAAGGGCTTTGGGCACTTTTGGCTCTTCTTCGAACACATCCAGCCCCGCGCCCGCAATGGTGCCCGTTTGAAGCGCGGCAATCAGCGCAATTTCATCGACCACTTCGCCTCTTGATGTATTGATCAGATGGGCGGTTGGTTTCATCGCCGCCAAGCGGTGGGCATTGATCAAATGGCGTGTTTCTGGTCCGCCTGGACAATGAAGGGAGACAAAATCCGCCTCACTCAAAACCTGATCAATGCTATTGAGCTGAACCGCACCAAAGGATTTTGCCTCTTCCAGATCAATGCGGGAGCGGTTGTAAAATACGACGGGCATGTCAAAGCCGAAATGACAGCGTTTGGCCATGGCTTTGCCAATGCGGCCCATGCCGATAATGCCCAAGGTTTTGCCCGTCACGCGCGCGCCCAAATTGAATGTCGGGGAAAAGCCTGCCCAGTCTCCTTTGCGCAAATATCTCTCGCTGAAACTGGCGCGTCTTGCACTCATCAGCAGCAAGGTCATGGCAATATCGGCGGTGCAATCGGTCAGCACGCCGGGCGTATTGCAGATCGTGATGCCAGCATGTGTGGCTGCCTCGACATCTATATTGTCATAGCCAACGGCAAAATTGGCGATGATGCGGCATTTTAATCCCGGTTTGGACAGCATTGATGCAGGAAATTTCTCTGCTGCGGTTGGCAGGATGCCATCATACTCATAAAGCGCTTGCTCAAGCTGCTCTTTTGTCAGGGGACTATCGGTCTCATTGAGGGTTGCATCAAAATGTGCCGTCAAATCCTGTTCAACATTTGAAGGCAATTTTCTGGTTACCAGAATTTTGGGCAACCGCTTTCCCTGAGCGCGTGCAGACATCATCCCCCCTTTGATTTCTCCATGCTTTTCAGCTTGTTATCTTATTTCCCCACTTGCTGATAATCTTGCATATCACATCTTATAATGCGAGTGGAAAATGTCTTTTGCTGCTGGAAAATCGTCAATTGGCGCTATGCGGATGTTAAAAGCAGGGCTAAGATGACAGCGATCATGAAATGGGAGGCTTCATCAGATCCATGTCTTATCCTATCGCTGGCAAATGCATTCTTCGTCCATCCCTTGATGTTTCGAAACAACGTCCTCACCCCATAGCCAGATCCAAGACATGGGATGGGCCTTTGCCTCACCATTCTCACTTAACTTTTGCCTTGCTCAGCTGTCTGTTGCTTGGCTTGTTGTTTTGCTTTTCGCCTGCGCGTGCCGCAGATGTCACTTTGCGTCTGCATTCCTTTTTGCCGCCCTCTTCGACAGTGCCAAAACAGATTTTGCGTCCTTGGGCCAAAAAGGTGGAAGAGGCATCCAAAGGGCGGATCAAAATCCAGCATTTTGATTCCATGGCCTTGGGGGGCAAGCCACCTTCGCTGATGGATCAGGCGCGCGATGGCGTGGTGGATATCACATGGACCTTGCTTGGTTACACACCGGGACGGTTTCCCCGTTCGGAAGTGTTTGAGTTGCCCTTTTTGATGGAGGATCCTGTTGCCACGTCCCTTGCCTTCTGGGATTTAATTGAGCAGGATTTTCAGCATAATGAATTTCAATCCGTCAAGATTTTGGGGGCCTGGGTGCATGGTCCCGGTGTCTTGCATTCCAAGGATCCCATTCAATCGCTGTCTGACATGAAGGGCTTGAAATTGCGCGGTCCAACGCGCGTTATCAATGCCTATTTCAAAAGCGTGGGAGCCGTGCCGCTTGGTCTTCCCTTGCCTGCCGTTCCAGAGGCTTTGTCGCGCGGCGTCATATCGGCCACTGCTTTGCCATGGGAAGTGACACCAGCGGTCAAATTGTCCGAGCTGGTCCGTCATCATAGCGAATTGAAGGGTCCACAAGCGCTCTATACCGCGACTTTGGTTCTGGTGATGAACAAGGCGCGCTATCGCTCTTTGCCCGATGATTTGAAGGCTATCTTGGATGCAGAATCAGGGGCCAAACTCTCCGGCTTTGGGGGCCGCGCGCAATGGGCCGCAGATAAAGCGGCCCGCACCATTGCCGAGAAAGCCGGCAATTCTTTTCATACTCTTGCAGACGCAGACTATGATGCATGGAAGAAAGCCGCAGAGCCTGTTTATGCAGACTGGATTGTTGATATGCAGAAAAAAGGCATTGATGGCAAAGCCCTGATTGAGAAAGTGCGTGCCCGAATTCAGGCGCATCGGGACTAAACACCTAGAGCATAGACTCATAGAGTTTTTATTTTCCAGCCAAGGCAAAGGTCTGTCGCTTTTCATGCTCTCTTTTTTATCGCAGCGTTTGGCACGCCTTGCTCACCAGTTTGCCCACAAAGTTTCTTTGGGCTTGGCGATTGCTGGTGGCGTGCTTTTGCTGGCATTGGTCTTGCTAAGCGTTCTTTCCATTTTGGGGCGAGAATTGGCTGCTTTGGCTTTTCTCTCAGAGAGGCTTGGCCCCATTCCGGGGGATTATGAATTGATTGAGCTGGGGATGGGCTTTGCCATCTTCGCTTTTTTGCCTTGGGCCCATTGGGTCAATGCTCATGCCAGTGTTGATTTGTTGCGGCCCCTTTTTGGCGAAAAGATCAATCTTGCTCTGGATATGGTGCGCGATGGACTGATGCTGCTCTTTGCGTTTTTTCTGGCCCGGCAACTCTGGCTTGGTCTGCTGGATAAACAGAGCTATGGCGAGACCAGCTTCATATTGCAAATCCCGCTTTGGTGGGGTTATGCGGCGGGGCTGATTGGGGCGCTGCTCTTTGTGCTGATCTGCGTCATCAAATTCATGCTGCTTTGCTATCGCTCTTTTTCAGGGGATTTATCCGCTTATCCAGACAAGCCAAGAGCGGGAGGCGGTCTATGACTTCTTTTCTTTCATCGCTCTCCCCCCTTGAAATCGGGATCGCTTCCCTTCCCCTGCTCTTGATCTTGATTTTTCTGCGCTTGCCCATTGGCCTTGCCATGCTGGTTTTGGGGCTGAGCGGGTCGTGGGTGATCAATGGGTCGCCCATGATGGCGCTGGCCCAGCTCAAGCACACGCCCTATGGACAATTTTCCAGCTATTCTCTTTCTATTTTGCCGCTCTTTTTGCTGATGGGCCAATTTGCCACTTTGGGCGGCATGTCCTCTGCTCTGATGAAAGCGGGCAATGCCTTTGTGGGCCATTATCGTGGCGGTTTGGCGATGGCTGTGATTGCGGCTTGTGGCGGATTTGGGGCGATTTGTGGCTCATCTCTGGCCACCTCTGCTACCATGGGTCAGGTTGCCTTGCCCGATTTGCGCAAAGCTGGTTATCCCGGTGGTTTGGCCAGTGCGACTTTGGCCGCCGGGGGCACATTGGGCATTCTCATTCCACCCTCTATCATTTTGGTGATTTATGCCATTTTGGCCGAGCAGAATATTGCCAAGCTTTTTGTCGCAGCCCTTATTCCCGGTCTGTTGGCCATGCTTGGCTATATCGCGACCCTTATCGTGATTATGCATTTGTCCAATGATAGTGGCCAATATCCGCGGCAAGCGCGTCAAACACGACAAGAAAAGCTGGCGGCGCTCGGCGCTGTCTGGCCGGTTATGGTGATTTTTCTGATTGTCGTTGGTGGCATCTATGCCGGGTTTTTCACCCCGACAGAGGCCGCCGCCATTGGCGCGGCAGGCACCGGCCTCCTGGCCTTGAAAGCCGGTCGCCTGACATGGCAGACTTTAACCTCTGCCATTGCCAGCACGGCCAGCGCCAGTGCCATGGTATTTTTTATTATTTTAGGGGCAGGTTTCTTTAATGGATTTTTGGCGCTGTGCGGGCTTCCCCAAGCTTTGGCGGAGTTTGTCTCAGACAGCAGTTTGTCTGCTTATGCTGTGCTCATTCTATTGCTGGGTCTGTTTCTGCTGCTTGGTTGCGTCATGGAAAGCCTGTCTATCATTTTATTGATGGTGCCTTTGGTCTTTCCGATTGTTTCAAGTCTGGATTTTGGCCTTGCCCCTCATGAATTTGGTCTCTGGTTTGGCATCTTGGTGCTGATTGTGGTCGAGGTTGGACTGATTACGCCACCTGTGGGACTGAATTTGTTCGTCATTCATCGCATGGCCCCCGATATTGGCCTTGGGACTATGTTCCGCTCTGTCCTGCCTTTTGTTCTCAGCGATCTGATACGGGTGTGCCTGTTGGTGGCGGCGCCTATTCTCTCGCTGGGTCTGGTTCGGCTGGTCTTTTAGAGACCAAAAATTCTGGGGCTACGATATTCACAATAGCTAACGCTAGGAGACCTAGACAGCTAGTCTTTGCTCGCCTACCCTCTTACGCAAACGTCAACCAGTTTTTCCAATTTTCAGGATGTTGCCATGACTTTGCCTGCCCTTTTCGATTCTTTGCGCCTTCCCGCTGTTGCTTCACCGATGTTTATCATTTCCAACCCGGAGATGGTGATTGCGCAATGCAAGGCCGGGATTGTCGGCTCTTTTCCAGCGCTCAATGCCCGCCCTCAGGAAACACTCGATGACTGGCTGACCAAGATTGAGGAAGAGCTGGATGCCTATAATCAGGCCAATCCAGATCAGCCTGCCGCCCCTTATGCTGTGAACCAGATTGTTCATCGCTCCAATGCGCGGCTTATGGCCGATCTGGAGGTCTGCGTGAAGCATAAAGTGCCGATTGTCATCACCTCTTTGGGGGCGCGTGAAGAGGTCAATGAAGCTGTTCATTCCTATGGCGGCATCGTTTTGCATGACATCATCAATAATAAATTTGCCAAAAAGGCCATAGAAAAAGGCGCTGATGGCCTGATCGCCGTTGCCGCTGGTGCTGGTGGCCATGCAGGGGTGCAATCTCCCCTCGCCCTGATCAGCGAGATTCGTGAATGGTTTGATGGCCCCTTGCTGCTTTCAGGGGCTATTGGCAATGGCTCGTCTATTCTGGCTGCTCAAGCCATGGGGGCGGATCTTGGTTATATCGGCTCTGCCTTCATTGCCTCGCACGAGGCCAATGCTGTGCCCGATTACAAGCAAATGATTGTTGATTGCGCCGCTGATGACATTATCTATACAGACCGCTTTACCGGTGTGAATGGCAATTATCTGATCCCCTCTCTTGTTGCCTCTGGCATTGATCCGCGCCGTTTGGCGCATGAGGATCGCAATAAAATGGATTTTGCCAAAGCCGACGGGTCTGAAGAAGAAAGCGCAAAGGCATGGAAAAGCATTTGGGGCAGTGGTCAGGGCATTGGTGCAGTCAAGTCAGTGGAGCCTGTTGCCGATATTGTGGCGCGCCTCTTTGATGAATATCAGGCTGCAAAAGAAAGACTGGCTGCGCTTTAAGCGCAGCTCTTTTTCAGTCTCCCAATCAGGGAAAAGCACAATGGCGTGAAGGCATAAAAAAATCGCCTCTATTTTCATAGGGCGATGGCTTTACTTTCTTTTTAAACGATGGTCGGAGCGAGAGGATTCGAACCTCCGACCCCCTGATCCCAAATCAGGTGCGCTACCAGGCTGCGCTACGCTCCGTTCCATCGGTGGAGTGGCTTATAGCGGCGATATTTTCAGATGGCAAGACCCTTTTGATAGAGAAATTGCCTCAAGAGACAGTCTTTCCCCAGCTATCGGGTTTCGTTCAAAAAGTTTCTGTGCAACAGTATCAGCTTGTGAAAAAAGGCTTCTTTTTCGTTGCGCCAGTGATTTTGGTTGTTTATAGAAAGCCTACTTCACGGCGGATCATTGATCTGCTTCGTTGTTGGGGTGTAGCCAAGTGGTAAGGCATCGGTTTTTGGTATCGTGTATCGTAGGTTCGAATCCTACCACCCCAGCCACATATTTTCCATGTTATAAAAATGATATAAGCGCTTGAATGGCAATGTTTTGTGCTGTTCGTGTTTCTCGAGATAAGCCGCTTTTTCTATTTGGCTTATATGCGGTCCAAAAGTTCGAAATATTGTTTGCCAATGTGATCCCATCTATAGCGGCGTTGTGCTATATCCAGCATAGCCTCTCTTATCTCAACGTCTTTTTGAGGTGAGAGGTTATATATCAATGCAGAGAGTTCCTCAGAATTTTTGAAATAACCAGCTGCATTCTCGGTCGTTAGCCTATTAAATGTGCAATCAAATGCCAAAATAGCTATGCCAAAATGCATCATCTCGACCAATGACGGGTTGGTGCCGCCGGCCGAGTGACCATGAATATATGCCGATGCCTTCGCCCTTAAGGCATATAGCCCTTCTGGCTCATAGACTGGATCCAGCAGATACAGATTTTCGCTATCTTTATATTGCGCTTTTAGCTTGCGGCCATATGCGGTGTTCTTCCAGTTACCAACAAAGACCAGCGGCTTGTCTAGGCTCGCAAAGGCTTTCAGGATCATATGGACGTTATTTTCCGGTTCGATCCGGCAAAGCGCCAAGGCGTAGGTATTTGGCACTCCATCCGGCAGGCGACAAGATGCTGCCATTTTTGCGACTGCATGATCGCCACCATAGGCTATGATCTCGCTATCGCTGCCATAGGCTTCTTTGATATGGTGCGCTATGGCTTGATTGTCAGCAATGATGTGGTGGGAAAAACGGATTGCAGCCCATTCTGATATTTTCAGGAAAGCACGCGCCAATCCATTCCACTTCTCTCGTTTCCATTCGATCCCGTCAATATTGGTAACAATCCTAGCTCGGCTTATTAAGCGGATCAGAGGCAAAGCCAATGCCCCAGAAATCCCCAGAAGCACAATTCGGTTATGCCCACTGAACACGGCCCCCAAAAGGCTAAGAATGTCATAGGGAATGCTCTGTATTCCATTGGCACGCAGCCCAATATAGCGCAGCCGGGCACTCTCGAAACGCTCAGCTCGATCCCGACTTTCTTTTGACGAGCACCACACCGTCAAGATGGCTCTATGCCTGATGCGGGCATGATAAAGCACCAGATTTTCTGCCAATGTTTCAAACCCGCCATAACGGCCCGGCACGCCAACTGTGCCCAGCAAGGCAATTTTTAAAACTGGCACAGTGGTGCTCTGCTGCTCAAAGACTGTTAAGAAGCGCTGTTGAAACCGCTCCAGAGTGAACCGGCTCTCATATTGCATTCTGTTTTGGCGGGATTGGCCCTCTTGTTGATCCGCCAGCATAGATATCAGAGCATTGGCAAGCTCTTGGGCATTGTCTGGTTCCACCAAAATGCTGGCTGTTTCTTGCAGCATTTCCGGCAATCCGCCTGTCTTGGAGGCTATAATCAGGCAGCCCGCCCGCAATGCTTCCAGTCCGGTTGTTGGAAATGGGTCTGCAAATAGGGACGGTATACAAGCGACTTTGCTTTGCGCAAAAAATGTTGCAGCATCTGCACGTTCCCCCAAATATTCTATATGCAAATGTGAAAAATCTGAAAATAGCCCCTTAGGTAAGGAGACACCGGGAAGGCAACCACCGATGATAAGCACCTTGGTGCCTTTGCGCTCTGGACTATCCAGACTGCGCAATGCGTTCAGAAAGGTATAAAATCCCTTTTTCTGTGTCAGTCGTCCAACATAGGCTATATCCCACTTACGGCCTCTTTCAAGGATTGCTGTAGCAGCCTTCGTGTCAGCGCCCCTCCCCCTATCATTCTCTATATGGATCTCATCCAAATCCGGGATGCCGTTATGAAGAACCTCTGCTTGCGGGGTGTTTGCAAGCCCCCATGCAGTCTTGATGGCTTGTGACACAACAATGATTTTGAGATCAAACACCCGAATTGTCGCCCTAAGCAGCAATGCAACCACTGGTGTGGGAGCGCTCTCATGCAGATGCAAAATACAATGGCGACGCATCATGCGGGCAATGATGGCGGCGGGCAGTGTCGCAAAGCTATTGCAATATATGATATGATGTCTGGGATAACACTTTCGCAAAAGCTTGGCAAAATGGACACTATTGGCCACCACTTTTGCCAAACTCTTAAACGGTTTGCTGCGAAACTCGCGCATCACCAATATTGGTAGCTCAGCTTGTTGAGCATAACGCAATGCGGGCTCGTTGTGCTCCACTGCCACAAGCGCCTCTACATCGTACCCCGCTTTTTGCATGAAGCTGATGATGATCCGCGCAATCCGGGAGGACCCATACAGATCTGAAACGCAATCAATGAATAGAATGGATTGATCGTCAAGCACTGCGCACACTGTCTCCCGTCAAATCCCTTCCTCGCTCAGAATAGGAAAGCATAATTATTTCAATAATTTCATCAATAATCTCGTTAATATCCTTATCAACATCAACCGGTATGAAAGTGTGACTTTCGTCAGCCATCTGTTGTAACAGCGTAAGCTGCCTTGCCATTTCTTCCATACTGAGTTCGGGTTTTCTGGCGTGCAAAATATCAGGGGGGCCAAGCAGCGCAAAAATGATGTCCGGCTTGGGCGCACTATATTGGACCAAACTGAGCAAGGGGGCTGGAACAGTCATCCGATATCTTAACGGATCGATGCGGAGATCAGTGATAAAGCGATCAAAAATCACCAGATGCTTTCGAATTTTTAAGGGAAGAAGCACACAAAAATGCCCCAGACTATAATCCAAACAGAAATATGCCAGCCGGATGAATGAAACAATTTTCCCATGTGGAATGACATTGTGAGGATCGGGGTTTTCCTGCTTTTCGATGGATGGGCTCCAAACTTTAAGCCTCCCCGGAGACGGCAAAAAACGAGGCCTCCAGTAAAAGCATGAAATTTCGTGAAAAATTGGCTCCATTCTGGTGCTGAGTTCTTGGATGAGCGTTGATTTTCCCGATCCATCAGGCCCCAAAAACGCAATAGTGCAGCCGACTGGTCTGCGAATCCGATATATTGCACGGCTGATTTCACGTTTCCATGCGACCGCCCGCCCTTTGCCCCCCATGCGCGCTTTGCCATATTTTATGAGTTTTCTTTTCATGGTGCGCTCTGAAATTTGCGGCGTCTTTGCAGCTGCTATCTCGATCGCATCCACAATGATTGGGGGAAATATTTCAGCGCATGTTTTAAGGCTGTTTTTGCCAAGAAGAGTTCTTATTCGATCAACACGATAGCTACGACCATCCTGTTTGATAATATGGCGAACTGCGAGATAAGCCAGCTCATTTTTTTCCGACAGGCTCCAGAAATTCCCATTAAAAACTCTGTCATGGGTTATTTCCTCGTGACGCAGGATCTCGCCAATCTCAAAGGAGGCATATCCCTCCATAATATCTATCTTCAGCACAATTCGTGCTGCACTTGCGCGCTTTACAAGTGTATAGGCCCGGCTATGCGTACCGGACCAGATATCACACATGAGCAAGAGATCATTGCAATGTGCAAATACACGTATCAATTGTGCAATTGATGCGCTATCTTTGGAGGCCACCGAAATATCAAGGTCAAAATCCGTCTCTGCATTCTCTTTGGGCAAACCGGATAAGACACAATAGGATATGTCCTGATCATTCAGATCAGCCAAAAAACGGGTCACCAGTTGATTGCGCAGAGAAAGATCTAACTTACTCATAAATAATCCTAAATTTTTATATCCTTCGCTCTTGTTCTTTCGCAATGGTGCAAGCTTTGCCCTATAGAGACAGTGGCGGATCAATAAAACTGAAGTACATTTCTGGGACTCCAAAATAGAATGGTTACGACAGCCATGGTCAGAAAAGAGGCTGCACCGGATAGGACAAAAAGACTGTCATCCCGCATGGCGCGCCGCATCAATAGAGCAATCAGAAACGGCTCCATCATCTGGGCCGGCAGGTAAATCCTATCACGGAATAAAACATTCCCCCAGAAAAGGATGCTCAACGTCAAGAGCGCCAAATAATATCGAAACAGCAAGATTTCTTTGTCTGAGAGCCGCTTTCGCAGCAGCCATGCCCCAGTCAATATGAGAACCGGAATGGCATATTGCAGCTTGAAACCGGAATTTTCATAAGCAAATCGTCCGCTGGATGCATAATTCTGATAATCTTCAAACCGCTCGATCCACGGTTCCATACTTGTCGAGAAAAAGGGGAAAACATAAATCAGAGCAAGCGCTGCAAGGATCAATTTTATGGCAGAAATTGCTGCATGTTTGAGCGTTGAAAGATTTGACACCGATAAAAAAACAGCATGACCCAGCGCAGAATAGTGAAACCCAGCCCCTGCGAGAACAAAAGCAAAAAAGCCTCGTGTTCGGCCCGCCGTGACCAAGATTATCGTTGCATACATGATCAAGGCGGCGGCTAAACCATTCCTCAAAATTAGAATATTCACGGTCCAAAATACCGGTGACGCACAATATAAAGCAAAGGCAATCGCAGCCAGACCGGGATTGAAACGCACAAAAGCGAGATAGACAATCAGATTGGTGGCAAAGGCACTGACAAAAAGATAAACTATATTATCGTTACTGATGAGCCGCAGCAGGCGGAGCGCCATGATATAAGCTGTTTCAATGAAAGGCTCAAAATAGTCTGGATTGCTATACATCTGGAGATAAATGCGCGTATCAGCACCAAGACGGATATCGCGCAGGCTGATCGCCAGCGAGACGAGTGCCACAATTGGAATCGTAAAGGCTAACCGCTCCCATCGCCCCTGTATCGATTGAATTGAAAAGCAATATAATCCTGCAATCAGGATGATGATAAAATAGGTGACATGAACAGATTCGATCATAAGATGCCCTGCCCTTGCTCTTGCATCACCTCTCGCAACACTTCAGCTGCTTCTGTCGAACCATTTAAGAGTTTGCGCAGAAAATAGGACACCAGCAACAGTTGCGCCCCCTCTCTGCTCCCCTCATGCCAACGCTCCTGCATTCGCGTTTTAAGGGTTATAGCGTCTAAGGTGTCTGTGCTGATCAGAAAATGCAGATGGTCATAACCAAGTGGATGCGTTCTGGATTGCTCCCAATCAAAGACATAAAGCTGCCCGTCTGTGAGGCGGCAGTTCCATGGGGTAAAATCTCCATGCGCCAGCGCTCCATAAACAGAGCTATGGTCCAGAATTCTGATAATTTCATCCAGCGCTCTGAGCGCAATCCTGTTTGCAAGTGGTGTTAGCTTTGTTGCCACCGATTTATGCTTGTTGCGCAAAATATCTGCATATTCCACACTGAGCGGTGCAGCCGTTTTTCTGGCCATTTCTTCAAGAAAGGCAACATGCTTCTTTTTGAGCCTTCTTGCAGATTGACAGTTCGGCTTTGTCTCATCACTACAGATATATGCCCTTCGGCAAGCAAAGTGCGTATAAGCGAGTATCTGTGGCAGAATAGCCGTTGCCAATTTTAGTTGTTTGGCGCGCTTTAACGCCCGTATTTCATGGGCGATCAAAGTGTTGGCTTGTGGCGAGCAGGCAAGCTTGAGATAGGCATTTTGGCGGCTATCCATGCTACGAAGCTGCACTGTGATTTTACGATCTGGACCGGGTGTGCCTGAAAAGAAAGCGGCGCTTGACCAATTGTGAAGGCATGGCTTGGAATGCATGGCCTTTAGATAGATGCGATTGCGGGTCCAGATGGGTCGCAATCCGATATGATTGCAGGAAAGAGCGGCACATTTTGCCAAGCGAGAATGCAGTGACATCGGCGTCAGCATCCTAAATGCAGACGCTATGCTTGTCCGGTTTTGCAAGGGAACGAGAAGCCAGCGGTCTATGCTTGCAGCTTTGAGGATCGCAAAGGCGGAGGCTTGAGGATCAGTGGCTGTGCTTTGTTCCAGACCCAACAGCCCCAATTCTTCAATAAATTGCGCAAAATTTGGATTGGTGAGGGGAAACAGATTGGTTCTTAAAAACATAGCGGCCTAAGCCCCATGGTCCGATAGCCTCCAATAGCCAGTGGCAGATAGCTGGCCAAGACCCCAATGCAAGCTGCCATAGCAGCGCCCAGCAGCCCGTAATATGGCACCAATATCCATGTAGCCATCCCCAATGTTACAGCACCGATTAGCTGACTTAATACACAATATCTCTGATAACCGGTCATCAGCAATGTCACAGTCACAGGTCCAAAAGCTGCTCGTATCAGCTGTGCGACAAGAAGCAGGACAAGCACGGGATAGACATTGCTCGCATAGAGTGAGCCTAAAAGCAGATCGATGATTTGCTCCCCCCAAATATAGAAGAAGCCTGCAATCATCAGAGCAGCAACAATCCCTGCCAAGGACAGCATATGATAAAGCTTTTGCAAGTCTTCCAATTCCCCTTTGGAATGGAGACTGACGACCCGGGCTGCCATCAGCAATTCAAGGATGCCAATAGGAAGTGCAACGCACTGCGCGGCTTTGTCCGCAAGATGATAGTAGGAGACATGCTCTTTTTGCAAAAGAAAGCCAACCAATATCAGGTTCAGCTGCAATCCAATGATCATCAAAATAGAATAGGCAATATAGCCTTTGCTCTGTGCAACAAGCAGGTAGACGCGCCTATATGCCGGGCCTGACTGACCAAAATCTTTTGTCAGTCGCTGCACTCTTAGTTGAGACAGGACAGCCCCGAAACCATAACCGACAGCAAGGGCTACAAGCACAAACCACGGCATCCGGGTGCCTGATATCGACATAAGACAGAACAGGAGCACAAGTGAGGCCAAGGGAGCCATGATCAGGAGATAAAATTGCCCTTCGCTGGCTCGTTCCAGCCCTCTTAATCCTGCGCTGGCAATGTTCATGACGCCAATGAAGGCAGCGGCTAAGCAGATTGTGCCAATGATCTGCCCTGACAAAGAAAGCGGAATTGCATCCAGCATTGATCCAATGGCGAGCAGCAGAAGAAAGATACATGCAGCAAGCGCAACAGACTGAATGGAGGCCATAATGGCTGGTCGGATTTCAGCATATCGGCCCTCTGTCCTCAGCATGGCAACATGCCGGGTTAAATATTGCGATACCCCGCCAGAGATAGAAGCCGCTCCAATTGTGGCAAGAGACCACGAAATGGCGTAAATACCATAATCCTTTGGCCCCAGCCAATCTGCAAGCAGAACCGAAATTGACAAAGCCAGTGGTAAGGAGAGCAATTTTATTGCTCCAACAACAGCACCGTTGCGAAGATAATATGAAAAAGTGTCACTGGAATTGGAATATCGCTTGGAACGCATTTGATACACTCATTCAGACCAAACTGGCAGATCAATCTGTCTATTTTTGCCTTTTAAAAAACAAGAATAGACTTCAAGATGCTGGCGCACGATATTTTCATAATTATATGTGTTAAGCGCCCGATGAATTGCCACTTTTGCCTTTTCTTGCCGCAGAGGCTCATTTAAGGCCAGCTCTAGCAATGCCTTGGCCAGACTTTCAACTGGCGTATCGATGTTTGAAAGCGGCAAGGTTATTCCTGCATCAAGCCCAACAGCTCGCCCAATCGCATCTCCTTCCAGACAGATCGTCGGCAGGCCTGTCAGCATTGCCTGTAGCAAAATGGTTGCCAAGCCGTGATGGTAGCATGGATACAGAAAAATATCAGACTGGTTCAGCTCGACCAATAGCTTGTCCATTGGCAGCTCACCGGTCAGTGTCACCACGCCGCTCAGATTATTGTGCAGGATTTCCGCCTGAATTGCGCTTTTCAGATGTCCCGCCCCAACCATCGTCATGCAAGAGTTTGGATAGTTCAAATGGAACTTTGCAAATGCCCGGACTGCATAGAACGCTCCCTTCCAATCGACAAATTCTCCTGCATATATAACCCGCAATGTGCCTTTGCGCTTCAGATTGGTTTTTCGCAGAGCCATACAAGGCGACGCTTCGATGCCTGTCTGGACAAAAGGAAGTACCTTTTTCTGGAGATTTTTAGAGAAAGAAGCCGGTGTATGCGACAGAATGATATCAGCGCGCATACGGGTGTAGCATACGCTTGGATCCAGATTGCGCAGAGCAAAGCGAAGGGCAGATCTGATCGTCTCATTTAGCCGTGCACACCACGGCATATGTCTGCGGATCAGTGGATGAGTATTCTCGCTTCCGACAGGTCCCCAGATGAATGGCTTCTTTTGGAAAGCTGCGCCAGACGGCATCCAATCCATACCGCCCGTTAGATGATGAATGATGTCAAAATCATATATCTTGTCAAATTTTCGGATTGGGGCAGAAGACCCCAGCTGCCAAAGATAATAATATAGCAAAAACCTCTTTTTGCCCCGACCTTTAAGCGCGGTAAAGAATGGGGGCAAATCGTAATAGAGCCAATTCACATTTGAGCAATGCTCTGCATTTTCAAGCGCGGATTTGTTGTTGCTGCGCGTCAAAATCCAGATCTGGTGTTCTTTTGCCAGTCTGCGCCCAAGCGTCCAACCGATTTCGCTTTCTCCCCCCTTTGCGGGTTCACAAGCATATGCAATGATTAGTATTTTCAATTTATCAGCCAAAATAATTTTTATTCGTTCATCTATAAATGCAAAATCACCCTTAATAAGATTATTGGTTTATTTTCATTTTTAAATATATTCAAATATATCTTTCCCGACCCTCATGCAAAATATTTAAAAAAACAACCATTGAGAGATCGGTTACGCGACAGCTTATCAAGTCAATTCTTTGAAATAAATATTTTATTTCTAAAAATATACGTCACTACATTATGGGATCTTGTGAAGAATGGCTTGGAGGTGCCTCTTTGAGGGACAGCGCATTTGTAAAGACTATCCACATCCGCATTGACCCTACTTGCTATTTACTAAGACTCTATTCATGATCAATCCTGATGGTTCTGGATGATCTGCATAGATTATCTGGATGAAAAGGGAACACGGTGCGGTGTAGCCATCAGGCGCCAATTCCGTGACTGCCCCCGCAACTGTAGGCGGCGAGTGAAAACCAAAAAATCCACTGGGTTTACTCATAAAACCCGGGAAGGCTGGTTTAACTGCGACCCGTAAGTCAGGAGACCTGCCATCTTTGTTTTTCACTCAAACCGGGCGGGGTGTCCCGGACAGGAACCATAAAGATGCCAAAGATGGCTAGAGCATCAGATATGACCGGTTTCTCTTTCGCCCCGCATATGCGCGGAGGGCGTTATGAGCCGGATCTTATCTGAACCTTCATCAAGCAAATACAAACATATGGGCACTGTCTCGGACATTGGCTATGATTTTGCCAATACCCTTGCCCAGTCTATCAGCACCGCACAAATGATTGTCGGCAAAGAGTTCAGCGCCTCTGGCTTTGCTGAACTCAAAGATGATGGCGACAATTATATGGTTGGCTGGCAAAGCGAACAAAATGATCTCTATGTTTTTGGCGATGTCGAAACAGACCAGAATTTAGATGATCTCGTCTGCCTGGCAAAAAGAACCATTGCCCCATGCAGCAAGACCAAAGGCCCCCAGAAACCAACAGCCGTGCCTGCTTTCATGCTGATCGTGAATTTGGAAAATGAGCCCAAGCCCAGCCCAACGGGGCGAAGAAATGCGAGACGAACCAGACGCAGAACAGGCCGCAGCGCGGCCTAAGGGTTAGGCCTTACAAGCGATAATGCAGGAACAATAAATTTATATTTGCTCCTTGCAGTCCCCTTATCGCACCCCAGACAGGTCAAGGCAATTCAGGCATTAAATGCCATTAAGCCACTATCAAACTCCCCATTATCTTCCCTGATATTGGCTTTTTTTCAAGACATTGCCTTGGCCTCCTATCAAAGACAGTGACAAAACCATCTCATTCAAGGCGTGGCCCGTAACCATCAAATGGTAAAGGCTTGTCTTTCAGATCAGCTTGCATAAAATGGCTATGAACCAGACGGCATAAAAATAAAAGCCGCCAATATCCAGCCATAGTCCGCAAATGATGACCGATCTTCTTCCCTCGACACAATTTTGTGTCTCCAGCCTGCCCAAAAAAGAGCGCTTTAGCATTTGGCGTGAGAGTATTTCCTGTATTTTTCAGGTCGAGCCAACAGAGAAGACCCTTGATCAGGGCTTTGAAGCCTCAATTGATGGCTATATGTATGGGCAATTATTCTTTGCCAGAACCAAATCAAAGCAACAAATCTGGAACCGGACTGCGCTGGAAATTGCCAATGACGGCATGGACCATTTCATGTTTCAGATTTTTGGCAATGGAGACATGCGTTTTGAGCAGAGCAATGATAGAAAACGCATTGGCCTAAATGGCATTATTATCTTTGATCTGTCGCGCGAGGTTTCTTCTGTCACAGAAAATTTTCTGAATATATCGCTGGTTATTCCCCGTGATCTTTTGGAACCCCATCTTTTGCATCCAGATGACCATCATATGCGCATTCTCAGTCTGGATGAGCCAATGGCGCAGCTGTTATATGATCATATCAGCAGCTTGAATACGATCATCAAGGATATGACCATATCACAAGCAAGCGAAACCAATCCCGCCTCCATTGCTTTGGCCGCCGCAGCCATGAATGCAAGCCCGGTGGGGGAAAGTCATTCCGCTGGCACCCCTTCCCTTGCTCAGTCAATCATGGCCAAACGTGCCATAGAGAATAACCTTGACAATAGCGAACTTACGCCTGACATGCTCTCGCGTATGGTGGGAATATCACGGTCCAAACTCTATAGCATTTTCGAGCGTGAAGGCGGGGTTGGTGCCTATGTTAAAGAACGGCGCTTGCGAAAAGCCATGGCCATGCTTTTGCGCGCCGAAGCGTCAAGTGGCAGCATCATGGAAATTGCCTATGGCCTTGGCTTTCGCAACAACAGCACCTTTTCTCGCGCTTTCAAACAACGCTATGGGCAGACACCGCGAGACATACGCCAATCAAAATCCCACGCTAATTATGACGCGATGATCCCAGCCTCTTTGGACCGGCGCTATGAGAGCTGGCTTAAGGATCTGAGTATCTAGAACATAGAATCATAGGCATATAGTCAATAAATCGACGACAAGCCAAAGCTGCTCTCAAAATGAGAAGTAGCGAAAAGAGACATCGCAACAATGAGTTAGAGATACATCTATAACTCAAATCACGATATTGGCTTGTGATTATACAATATGTCCAATTTTATATACCAGCCGTCCATTTCTCGCCAGATCCTCTTGGCAGACTGATCCCAATCATTTTAAGGACAGCAGACAAGCGGATATGGGAGGACATATGAAACACAGAGAAAAAGGGCTTTATAGTGCCTGTTGCCTGATAGCAGCCTGTTTCCTCCCCTCACATGCCATGGCAAAAGATTGCTTTGATGCAACAATTGAGCGTAGCATCCCCGAAGCGTTAAGCTGCATGCATGAACGGATCGAACTCTGGAATGACAATGTATATGGCAGTTATCAAATGGCTCTTGATGTGGCCAAAAGCTGGGATGAACAAGGCATCCTTGGCAAGAGAAACGCCCGACAAGAGCTCCAGCAATCACAAGACGCATGGCTAAAATATAGCCAACATACATGCAATATGGTGACCCTGCCCTATCATGGTCAGGACCGTCAAACCATCGATCTGGTCAAATATAGCTGTGTGGAGCAGCATTTGAAACGGCGCAATGAAGAGCTGCGGCAAACCTTTGAACAGAACTGATCACAAACAACAAGCCGATTTCTTGAAAGAAGCGACAAACGAGCGCTTTGTGAGACAAACCATGCCATCATCCTATTCTCTTTGCTTGTCTATTCTCTGCCTTGCGACCGGACTTAGTGCGTGTCAAACCACCGCGCCAACCTATCAGCAAAGCACGGCACGTGGCTCTGCACCTATGCATCCAAGCCTTTTGGATCAACTCAATCGCAATCAAACAAGCACGCGACATGCATCCACACAGGCTCAGCAAAAAAAGATCTGGAGTGACAGCAGCTCCAAAACAAGACGCTATGTGCAACCAAATGGCACATTGGTGACCAAAACCACGTCCAGCTCTGCCAATGTCAGCTTCAACAAAGACGCGGCAGCCAATGCAGTGGGCGGCTTGATTTTGGCAGCCCTTGCAGGTGCATCTCTGACACAAAGCACGCCTACCACGCCTCAACAAATCGCAGGCAAATGGCGTCTTTATGAAACAAAAGGCAGCAAAAGCTGTTCCCTTGATTTACGGCCCAATCAATGGTTTGGCGCCTATCAGGGATGGGCTGGCACTGGCTGCCCCGCTGGCTTGTTTGGCAGCATGAAATGGAATGTGGTCGGCAACCAGATTGTGATCACGACTATGACCAATCAAGTGGTGATGCGTTTGAACAAACATCAGATCAATCGCTGGTCCGGCACAAGCATTCAAAAGAATATACAGCTCACACTGGCTCGTTAATCCCGCCCCACGAAATTGCGCCTCATGCACTAAAGCGCATTACACCTTCCCTTAAAACTGTTTTTACAGGCCAAGCCAGGGGGATCGGCAAAGTCTGTAAAATCTAGCCCTGCTACCATGCACCGGTAGCAGGGCTTTTTGGTGGGTGGTCGCCGTATGACAAAATCCCCCATGTCAAGGGTTACTCTGAGCACTTGTTAAGCATTTGTTAATATATCATCAAATCCACTCTTATTTGCACTTTATATATTGACGCAACCCATGGGAGTGATTGACGTTATGATATTGCTTTATTGTGACTGGGATTTAATGAATGTTGCGTCAGTATTTGCCGGAAAAGCGGCCCTTACCGGTCGGTTTTCCTCTCGTGTTTCTTTTGCGTTCAACAACACACACACTCATTTCGCTGTTTTTAATCGGGGGCCTTGCTGTCTCGCAGCCTGTGCTGGCGAAAGACACATCATCAGAGGTTCCAAAAGATATTGCCGCCCTCATCAAGGAAATTGAGGGTCTGGAAGGAAAATTAAAGGGCCTTTCAGACGATCAGAAAGAGCACAAACAGCTCACAACAAAGCTTTCAAGTTTAAGAGCGATCTTGCGATCCTTATCAAAGCCAAGCGAGACACAGCTCCTTGAGGATATGGAAAGCAAGCAAACAGCCCTACAGGAGCAGATTGACACAATCAAAGACCATCCCGCCTTATTGACCGAGAAAAACGACAAAATAAAAAATCTTCTGAAATTGCTGGCAACAATTACAGAAAAGACAACCTATATTGATCCTGTCGAGACGTTAAAGGCCTTAAAAATCGCGACGCAAAAGGTGATGACAGAACGGGCCAACGAGATGGGGTGGCCCAATTATTTTATCAATCCAACGACAGAGTTTCGAACAGCAGCACGAACCTTGGCAAAAACAGCCACCACAGGCTGGTCTCCTCATACGGCAGCGGAATTCATTCATTATGCCGAACAATTGGCGACCTTACTGGATGAGCCAGCCGCAATAGAAGCAGCTAAGAGCAACGCTAAAAAAACAGAAGCAGAGGTGAAATTTGAATTCCAAACTCTTCGCAAGGATATTGGCAATTCCAAAAAAGCCATTGAGTTGCGTGACAAGCTTCAACCCCTTCTCACAGCGCTGAAATCTGAGGTGAGCAACCGTATTTTCATTGTCTCGGCCAAGGCCGGCGATATGGTCAGCGCGAAAAAAAGCCGCGAATGCAGTGCCACCATTGCCTTGCGCAAGGAATGTCAAGGCAATGAGAAATGCGGCCCGGCAAGCGCAACTGATGTGGAGGTTGAAAACGGAAAATTCGCAATCAAAAAAATGTGCGGATATGACCCGGTTGAATTGGCTCCGCTTGAGCATAAGGAATTATGGATTGCCTATACCTGTCTGCCCCCGGACAGTGAGGAATGGGAGGAATTGCTACGCCATTCCTTTGATTATGACATACGCCATGCACGCTTCTTCGTCGATCGGTTGGGACAAAGCAACATCCTTCAGGCCAAATATAATCTCGGTTCGCTTTGGGAGCTAAGATGCCACCCCAAAGTGAAGGAGGGATCGTAATGACACTCTTTCCCTCTCTCTTCAAACGGGCTGCCTCTCTTATTTTATGCGGCCTGACGCTAGCGGCATGTCAAGTGGTTGGCTCGCACCGTGTCTCTGTCTCCAACAATGACAGCAATCTTGGCTGCGTTTCGCATCTGGGCTCCTACAGCCTTCCCAAAGGGGTGGTTAAATTCAGTATTTCCAAAACAACAACAACTGGCAAAGCTCCCACTTTCAGCCTTGATGAGCTGCGCATACGCCGGATCCCGGACCATAAACACACCTTTTGTCTGGATCATATGGTCAATCATTTGTCCGATGATGATGTATGGGTCCGCAAAAGCTATCAGATTACAGCAGATAATACCCCTATCGACGGCACATCCTATAAAAAAGGCGCCACAATCCATACCCCTTTCCTGCAACTGGTTGCCTCCAGTGCTTTTGATCAAAGCGTTGTGATTGTCAGAAAAATCATCAATGCCGTTTTTCAGATCCTCTCCAATAATGGCTCTTTCGCCAATGCCAGAAGCACTGATTTAACAGCTCAGGACACAAACAAGGAAATTGTGGCCAATATGGAGTTTGATCCTTTCAACCCCCATGAATTGGCCGAAATCAATCAAAGCATAAGGCAGCATGGCTTTTGCTTCATTCTGTCCGATTATAGCTATAATACCAGCGAAACCCGAGGCATTTCCGCTGCCCGTTATTGCAACCAGCCCCAAAAAATGGCCCGACTTTACCCTTCTGCGAAAATGAAAAGGGTCAGGGAACAGGCCTATTTGAAAGAAAAACCCAATCAGGGCATTTTCTTTCGCCCTCGTGCCTCCTATCGCCTGTTGATTTACACAAATGATGATCCCAATGGCCGCACCGGCTGGGGTCTCAGTGCCATACAATCCATTGATCTGGAAAATATTTCTCCCATTCTTTCTGTTGATGTCAGCCGTGCGTGGCTGGCCCAGCAAAAAGTGGCGCTGATTTTCAATGATGGCCAGTTGCAAGATGCCTGCATTGCCAGAGGCAGCCAGGTTGCAAATGTTGTTCAAATCCCACTGGAAATCATATATGGCGTCATTGCTTTGCCCAGCCAGCGCATTGTCGGGGCCATTCAAAATACCAAATCACGGGTCGCTCTGGTCGATGCCCAACAGAAACTGATCCAAGCCCAGCAGGATTATATAAACCATCTTGCTGATCCCCAAAAATTTCCTGTTTCAGAAGCGTATGATGCAACGAAACTAAAAGGTGCCCCCTTGAAGCTTGGTGTTGAAAATACAGGAGATGACAATCTTGGCGTCCCTAACCCGGAGAGTAACAAGCCAACCAACATCACATTCAATACAACTGAGCTTACGGGAAAAACTGAGTTTCATTTTGGCGATAATGGACCATTTGGTGATATTTGCAATCTGCTTCAGGGCCGCTTTGGCAAGACGCTGCCCGGAAATTTAAATGGTAGTTCATTGACAGCGGTAAAGGAGTAAGCAGGATGAAACATCCAAACACATCATCACACTGCGTGCGCTCCCTTTTGCCAAATGTGCAGCAAAGATCCTCTCAAAGCTGGCTGTTGCCAACATGTATCTTGTTGCTTATTCTGCCTTTGCTCTCTGCCTGCCAACATGTGGCTCGCACCCATTATTCACCACAGGATAAGGGCTATAGCTGTCAATCCAATGCTGGCACTTATTATTTGCCCAAAAAATTGCTTAAAATTGACGTCTATGAGAAAGCCGGCTTCGGATATGGCCTTCACATTGATACCGCGAAGAAAATGACTTCGGATCCCGGCGCAGCTTTTTGTCTGGATTTTCTGCTCTCCGCTTTTGCTGATAATGCTTTGGGTGTTGAGCGATCCGACAAACTATTGCTGCAAAAAATCTATAAAAATACCAAGCCGAAAATACAGCCGGTTATGGGCTCCCTGATACAGGCGGCGGGCAATCTGGCGGCCGCCAACAAAGCCAGCGCAGCAGCCAACAAAGCCTTTTTGCACAGACAGGCATTGAACAGAAAGGCCGCCTTTGGCGGCAATATTCTCGGCGATAATCCCAAGGATAAGAGCAAGGCAGGCACGCGTGTCGCCAGCTATGTGTTTGATCCGTTCAACAGAGCAGAAGCCATTGCGGTTAACCAGACCCTGAGACATAAATATGGCTATTGCGTCTATTTCGATAATTCTGATGATCCAAGAATTCCATCTTGGTCAGCGCAATCCTGTGGCAAGCAATATACCTATAGTCAGGGCCTGTCATATACGGATTCTTTCTTTGAGCTGGAAAAGAAACAAGGCAAGAAGGCCATGAAACATGCCCTTCTTTATCGCCCGGAGCTTCCTCACAAGCTCAAGGTGCTGCGCAAGAAAGACCCGAAAAATCCTCGGATGCGGATGAAATTAATCGGAACAGAATATATCAATATGCCCAACCGAGCGCCTATTTTTGCTCTGGCTATCAGTCATGGCTTCTTTCAGGAAAGTTCCGGCACCGTTACCTTTAATGACGGAATGTTATATGACGTTGCCATTCGCCGCAAAAGCGAGCTGAATGCGGCAATTGATATTCCGCTCTATGCCTTGAGTGCGGTTCTCGATATTCCAGCAGCCGCCGTGAATATTTTCAACAATGATCTGGATAACCGCAAACAGCTGATCGCGGTCAATCAACAGCTCATCCATCAATTGGAGCAGGCCGAGGACAAAGCGCTGGCTGATCATGCCATTGCAACGGCTCAGGTCGGGTTGAACCAATTGCTAGTACCGGGAGATGCCAGCATCGTCACGCGCCAACGTGTCCCAACCAACATAGAGCAATGCCAAACTGACAGCGCTTTCAATCAAACGCTCGAGAGCACTGCTGCCTGTCAGGAAGCGGTACAGCAAGGACAATGACGTTCAGATAGTGACCTGCGGCAAAGAAAGCATATTCAGTTAGAGTATATTGGATGAAAAATGATATATTTTTCAGATAAACATAGTTTCAAAAACAAAGACTTATTCTTATTTGCCGAAAATACATTTGTGCCAAAGGCTCTCGCTCTGTGTCTGATCTGGCTCACTCTCACCTGCTGGCCTGTTCAGGCACAGCAAGAAGAGGTGAGCCTCGATTCCTATAAACTTGTCGATATTATATCGGTATCCAAGCCCAGAAAACTTGATTTTGACTTTCTCGCACAACAAGAAAATCGCATATCACAAAATGACTTGGGAGAGAGACAGGCAGACAAAGTGTCCTTGGGCGCTGAGATCGATGTAAAACATCTCACCTTTGTGGTCAAAATAACCTATCAAAACAAACAAGGGCAACAACAGCTTTGTACGGGCGTAATTATTGATGATAAACATGTTCTGACAGCTGGTCATTGTGCTTGTGGGCTTTGGCAGAGCTATGAAGTGACCATCTTCACCCCGGATGTTGAAGTCTTCTCATTAGAAAGACCTCCCCTTCTCTATAATAAAGCCCAATGCCATACAGGCACAGGTGTGCCCGGCTTTGATCTCTCACTATTGCGCATAAAAGACCTAGAAATTTTACAAAATACCAAAGCTTCAGAAAGCAATTTGTATATTAAGCTACGTCAACAATTTGCAAGTAAGCCAGACATTGCCATCATTCAAATGCTTGATATCTATCGAGATAAAAAAGCAAAAAAGCTGATTGTTGCAGGTTGGGGGCAAGACGAGAATAAAGTCCTGCCCCCCACACTGCGTGTTGGAGCCATTGGTATTTACAAAGCTTTTTGCAGCACAGGAGTGGCAACATGCTCTCCTTTCAGAGAGTTTATTCTGTCTAACCCACTGACATTTCCAAATGCTCTAGCGATTGATACATGCCCCGGAGATAGCGGCGGTCCTGTTTTCTATAGCAAACAAATATTCCAAGAGAAGAGCGATGAGATACCGCCAAAAACACTGTTATTTTTGGCTGGCATAACCTCTCGTGGATTAGTTAATGCCCCGCATATTCCCACTGCAAATTTGTGCGGCGGTGGCGGCATATATACCAATGTTGGCCATAAGGACGTGCTCAACTGGCTCCGCCAAAATGGCGTGGCTTTTAAAAACTTTTCAGCCATTTTGAGCGAATTGCGCAAAGCCAAAAAAGATTTGAGCAAGAAAGCCAGTCAGTGATCAATCAGGCACTTCGATGATCGCACAATCAATTATTAAGAAAACCCGCTAAATGCTGAGCTCTTTCCTTGGATTGCTGTGGGAGTAAAGTTTTCCCCTCACGAATGCATTCAGGCTGAACTGCATTCGAAGACAAAGCTTCGAAATCCTGGTCACCACATACCATGATTGAGACGACTTTGCCCGTTTTCAAGTCAAAAACAGGAGAGCCGGAGCTGCCATGAAAACTGTCACTGGAAATTCTAAATTTACCAATCGATAGATCAGGAATTGCGTTGATAAAAACCTTATTATATTCCCAGCTCATCGGATAGCCGAGAGGATGACCCACTTTGACAAAAAGCTTGCCTTGATCCTTGTCAGTTTCTCTGAGAGGTTCACTGTCTATTTGAAACGGGCTGGCAATTTTTGCATCCACCGCTTCTGAAAGCTCAAGCACAATCACATCGGCCTGTTCACCACGGTTCAAATAGCTTCCTTCCTTTTCCGCTTTGAAATCAAACACGTGATCTGCTGAAAATTGAATGGGCGCTTGGGGAGACATTTGCGTGCGAAATCCGAAAATAATTTTCTTTTGTTTCAGCAAAACATCAGCTGTCTGTTTAAGCTTTTCGAGAGCAATCGGATTATCACTCAAACAATCAATATCTCTCTCATCATAAATTTGCTGCACAAATTTATTCTCAACCATACAATGATAGGCCGTAATCACGGTGCTTTTATCGCCAGCCAAAAAGCCGGTGCAGCTCGTGCCTTTATAACGCGCCTGCCCTTCCATATGTTGGGGCAACGGTTTGAAAGCCCCATTCGGGTCTTGACTGAAACAAACCGGATATTCATTGTCGCTAGGCTTTGGAAAGGCGAATTTCCCATCTGTGCTGGTCTTAAGCAGCTCACACATATTGGTCGCATTGTCACAAACAATATCATCTGCATCGACGATCAGGCCGACACCGGGAAAGATGCCAATCTGCCTGTTAAACCATGGAGCAGTCAATTTGGGAAAGACATAAACATCTTTTGGGTCAGCCTTAGCAGGTACCTCCGCGCTGCCGGTATTGATACATATGGGCGTTGGCTGGCCATCATTGCCAAATTCAGGTTTTGGTGTGCCAATCGTGCTGGGATTTTCGACCACACGCTGAATGGTAAATTGACTAGCGCTCATTCCATCAGCCTTCAACCCATTTTTAAGCTTAGTGATCAAAGCACGAATATTGGGATCTTGACTGTTGCGATATCGCTCAATAAGGGAAAGATTTTTAAATGTTTGAAAGCCATATCGCTCTTTGAAGACCAAGGAAGAGGACTGACCAAAAGCGCGCAAAGCCTGCTCATCTCTTTGCATCACGGCATCCACATTCGCCATCACCGAATAGTTTGCGCCATGTTTTTTCTTCATAGCCTCATAGAGGTCTTTTTTTTCAGTCTCGTTACTGTCTCGGATGAATTTATGGAATTGATCAGCGGATATGGTGCCGTTGAGAATATCATGATGTGACACCGGTTTCTTGCCGGCTTGATACTTTTCATACGCTTCAATCGCTTTCTTCTTATCCCACTGACTGATGTCAGCTGGACGTGAGATGAGATCATTTTCTGAGCGATTTGTCGGTATAAGACCATTTCCCTCAAATGTCTCGATCGGCACACCTCTAGAAAAAGCCGAAGGATTGGAGTTTGTATTTCCAAGCTCTCTATTCTGAATATTTGGCATAAACTGAGGGGTCGGGCGCTGCTGATTTGATAGATTATTTTGAAATTCCGAGACAGCTTGATCAATTAAATCTGTGCTGAATGGAATATCCTGAAGCTGCAAGCGACCCGGCTCTAAGCTTTGAGCGGACTGGACATTCCATATTGGGGCAACAAAGCGATTATTTTGCAAGATATGCGACTGTGTGTCCTGATTAGCCGGGCAGCGATAGCGCTCTTCCAATGCCATCGAGGGTGCAGCAAAGCCAACCAGAAAAGAGGATAGCAAAAATAACAACAAAACCTTATGCATTTCGACGCTCCTGAAAATTTGCGTCTGCCATGCCTTGGATATGACAGAATTTTGTATCAATAGTTCAAATATAAACGTGCAATAATCATAGAGTATTACATAAAATTGCACTGACGATAAGCCCCAATCGATTTTCACGCTATAGTCTGCTAGGTTCAAGTCCTATCAGTCTGTGAATGAGAGACGAAAATGCATCAGAATCTATTAGACCAGATGGCCTGTCTTCCATGCTCTGGTAAGGATAACGGACTGGCTCCTTTGCCTGCCGAACGGGCCAAAGATTTGCTGGAACATCTTCATGATGACTGGCTGTTGAGTGAAGATGGTCTATCCATTGCCCGTCTGATCAAGGTCAAAGGGTTTGCTAAAGCTGTCTATCTGGCCAATCTTGCCGCCTATATAGCTGATAAGGATGGCCATCACCCCGATATTCAGTTTGGCTGGGGCTATTGCAAGATCATCTATACAACGCACGATATTGGCGGACTGAGCGACAATGACTTTGTTTGCGCGCGGCATTTGGATAAGGCGCTGGATTAAAGTGATCAAGCTACGAATGTCGTAATTACTGTGTTTATTGAACTTGAGACGGGAGGAAGGCTGCATGGCGATGATCATGTCTGTCATCTTCATTTAAGATCAAAATTATCCAATAATTTTTGCTCACTCTTGGATCCATATCTCTCAATTATCGCAGCATCCTTCGTTATCAGATCTTTCTTTTCGGTGATAGTAAGCGTTGGAATTTGCCCAATGAGCTGAATACGACTGATGATGTTGTCCATCTGATAAGGTGATAGATATCTTGTATGGTTATAAAGGCCCTTTAGACGGGCTTTTGTTATGTTTAGAGCCGTTTGAATATGTAAATATTTGAGAAAAGTATAATGTCGCAATGGGGCGCATCTGACAGCATCCTTTAGAGACATATAAGCCTCATTCATTGCATATTTGATTGCTGCTTGATCCTTTTTACTTGCAAATGCGTGATCTAAGAGTGCCAGTGACAGGACAATTTCATTTTCAAGATGAACACTCAAACAAGTGGGAAGCGCTTTTTCGCGTTGGCTCTTTGCCCAGCGAACCCTGGTCTCTGACCAATTGTTTGGTCGAAACCCCGTCTGAACCTCATCTGATAGGAATGCAATGCCCTTTCTGGACAAATCTGTCATTATAGCTGAGATGCAAAATATTAGAAAAAGCACAACAAAGACTGTTTTTAAACTCCTCACACTCTATCACTCTCCCCTTGGTCGCTGGCTTTTCTAACATAGGCTCCATCCTCTTGATAATAAGAAGAATATTGAGAATAATAATAGTCTGACGAACCATAGGATTGATACAGTTTCATTTGGTCCATTTCTGTCTTATTCAAAATCACTCCGAGACATTTTTCACGCACTTGTGGCGTCTCTGCCATGACAGTCTTGACCAAAGATCGGGATGTCTTACCCCATTCGACCACATAGACAAAAGCATCGACCTGCATTGCAAAAGCTTTTACATCGACAACTGGCGCAATCGGCGGCAAATCAATGACGATATATGCATATTGTTGACGCACTGCCATCAATAGTTTCTGCATCGCATGAGAGGCTAAAAGGTCACTTGTATGAGAGATCCGGGTTTTCACGACCGAGGGGAGCATATGCAATGGTATGTCCGTATCATAAAGCAATGCTTCATCCAGAGATCGTTCCCCCATTAAAATGTCAACCAGACCAATATCTGCCTGTCTTGCAACCGCTCTTGTTTGTCCAGGATTTCGCATATCACCATCAATGAGCAAGGTTGGTGCGCCTTGCATAGCAAGCAACTGGGCCAGATTGCTTGAAATGGTTGATTTCCCTTCACCGGGCAGAGAGGATACAACAGCAATCACTTTTGCATGATGCCCTTCCAGCGTAATATCGGCCGCAACCTTTGCGCCTCGGAGTGCTTCAGCAAATGATGAAAAAGGTTGATTCCTCACGTAATTTGACATTCCATTGGTGTGTCGGATTGCTTTGGGATTGCCTTCTTGCACTTTCGTAACAAAATGTGCGCCGATTGCCTGAAGCTCTAGCTTGGGCGCCAGTCCCAAAAATTCCAGCCCAAGATCTTCTCGGACTTGATCTGCGGTGCGAAAAAATCTGTCACGGAACTCTCTAAAGGCGCCTATTCCTGATCCCAGCATTGCACCCAATATCATTGAAATCGCCAGAGACATAAATTTGCGCGGGGAACTGGGAGCATCGGGAAAATTTGCGTCCTGAATAATGCGTGCATCATTGACAGGAAATGATTGTTGCTGAATGGCTTCCTGATATTTTTGGAGAAAATTTTCAAGCAAAGACTTGTAGGTTTTCGCTTCTCTCTCCAGTTCTCTTAGTTGGGCTTGTGTCTTATTCGCATCCGCAGTTTGCCCTACGATATTTTGTAAATTTGCTCTCAGCGTTTTCTCATTCTCAAGGGCAATTTCATATTTACTCTTTGCGCCATCGCGAATGCGCCGAAGTTCATCAAACATCAGTTTTTGATATTCGCTCATCTCTTTGTGCAGATTGATCACACGGATATGCTTATCACCCAGTTTTTGTAAAAATTGCGAATGCAGCTTGGCCACGTCCAAAAATTTTAATCGCAAATCAGACACAATCTGGCTATCAAGAGAGGCTTCTACCGCTGCTGTTATCTGACTACTTTTAATCGCCAGATCCAAGCGATCAAACTCTGCTTTTCTTCGAGCGATTTCACCTTTTGCGGCAATCAATTGGGCATTGGCACCTGTTAATTGTGCCTCTGCAATATTTTGCCCGGAGCCTGTATCAAAGAGGTCATTTTCGGCTTTAAATCTTTGCACTGCCAAGTCTGCGGCCAGTGATTGTTGTTTCAGATCCTCAATACGAACTTGAAGCCACTCACTGGCTCGTCTGGTTGCATCATATTTTGAATCCAGCTGGTCCGTTAAATAGGCTTGGGCAAAGGCACTGGCAATATGCTGTGCGCGAGTGGATGATTCTGAGGTATATGCCAATTCGAGAATATAAGTGCGCTTGATCCGGCTGACCGAAACATTGTCGGTAAGAACGTCAATTGCAGATTTTCTTCTATCCGCCAATTCAGCTTCGCTCAGCCCTTTATCGTTAAACCATTGGGATATATCAAAGATTTTTTTGGCACTGGATATAACAGCAACCAGAGCGGATTGCCCTTCTCTTAGAAAATCATCATTGAGCTGTAAGTTATGTTGTTCTGCTACTTTAGAGGCAATTCGCTGGGATTTGATCAGCTCCATCTGAGATTCAAATTCAGATTGATCCTCAAACACACTGCTGACACTCGTCAATTCATCCACTGCTCTTGATTGGCTTTGGTCATAAAGAATACGAATTGTTGACGTGTAGAGAGGTGTTGCATTGACAAGATAGCCAATGCATAAAACCATCCCGATCACCATCCAGACCGCAACAAGTCGCCATTGCCGCTGCATCACTGCAATCAGATAATCAAAATCAATCGCATCATTCTTCTGACTCTTTACAGTGTGAAATTGTCGAAATTGCTTATCGGACGTGTCAGGATGCACAACCATTCAACACCTCCCAAAAACTATCAAAAATACCCTATACATATATCGCAAACAGGGCTTGATTTTATCCTCTTGATAACAACCCAACCAAATAACAGCCATTAGGACCCGCTCACATTATTCGAGTTGTTGTTGGTGCTGGTTGTTAAACCAAAGGAAAAATTTGCATCAATTCCACTTGTATTGTTTGGCTGAGTGGCTACCGGTCCAGTGCTGCCGTCTTTAGCAGATCCCATCTTGTTATCGTTGCTTGCTGTCCTACTTATATCTGAAGACGCATTTTTGTTGTTTTTATCAGAGGTCGTTGTCTGGTTAGCGGCAGAGACCGGCGTGCTTTGATTTTGGTATGTGCGAATTGTCAGATTTGACCGTGCCTGCCCTTGATCCGTCTGGATAGACCCTGTCTCGATTGCAGTCTCATTTATATTTGGCGGTTCCTTACCACTTACAATTTCAGTATGTTTTGTGGTTAGACCAGTGGCATCTGTCGTCTCGGTCGTTTTCTCACCAAAGACCTCACCATTCGCCATTTTGGTGATGTTTTCTTTTTCGACCCTCTCGACACCATTTGCTTGCTTGGTCATGGTTCGTTTTTCAGAGATTTCGGTGCCGTCAACTTTTTTGAGAGTCACTTCTTTTTCAACGATTTCAGTCCCATCATTTTGCTCAATGATCGTTTCTTCAATTGTCTCAATGGAGCCATCAAGATTTATTTTGATCGATCTTTTAATGGTCTCAACCGTGCCATCTGGATATTCTTTTAGGGTTATCTGAATACCATCAGATTCCACCAAGGTGGTGATTTTGATCCCATCTATATCAACGAGAACAGACGTTGATCTCTCATTATTCTGTGCAATCACGCCATTGACGGATAAAATCAATAGAAAAAATCCAATTAAAAATACATTCCTTAATGTATATCCGTATTTTTTTGGAGTAAAAATTATGACCATCAATCAAATCCATAAAATATAGAGACAATAAAGTTTATAATTTTTATTTAGCAAGCGACTTCCAATTGCTCTTAACATTCTTAATATTGCCGATTGTCGTAGACACACCACCTGTTACACCGCTAACAAAATCAAGGAATTTGAATATTTCAATAGCGTCTGCATTGGATACATAAAGGATATCCTTATCTTGCATCGCAAATTTTTGGGCGCGGAACATAGCGGATGGGTCACGCAAATTAATGCGAAAGACAGTTGGCACCATGGTTTGGTGTAATTCAGACAAGTCCGCACCGGTCTTTAGCAAGGCCTTACGGTGCACCAGACGATAAACAAAAACCTTGGCCGGATCAGCGCGCCCGTCATTCAGGCCTCCTGCTTCACCAATCGCTTCGGCCAGTGTCAGATTGCTTTCTGAGAAGTCTAAGCGACCGATGCTGCCGGTGGCACCGATCGCCACATAAGTACGGCGCTCACGGTCAATAAAAACGGTATCTCCGGGATAGATATAAACATTCTCACGGGAGTTTTCGGTGATTTCCTTAAACAGTACCGTTGATTTTTTGCGCCCCCGTGTCAGGGTGACATATGCTTCTTCTGCAGGAACAACGATACCACCCGAACGCGCAATCACGTCTAACAAACGCTCCCCATTCTGGTTTATGTCAATCTTCTGGGAGGTATCAACCTCCCCAATCACCGTTACCTGATTGCCGCTACTTTCTTCAACTGTTACAATCGCTTGCGGCTCGATCGCGCGATTTTTAAGCGCCTCAACAATTGCCCGCTCAATGGCTCCGGTTGAGAAGCCTGCTGCCTTTATCCGCCCAACATAGGGCACCGTAATCGTGCCGGAGCTATCGATCGTCTGCTGAGGAAGATCGACAAAATTACCGGTCGTTGATCCCTCTATGGGTACGAATAATCCCCCAGCTGCAGATTCAAAAATTGTTATTTTCACCTTGTCCCCGATGCCAACCGGAAGCACAGGCGGCCTTTGCCGCGCCCCTTTAAAGCCTGGGGCAAAACTCGTCAACAAAGTGTCCTGAAAATACGGGAGCATCGCATCATTGATGTCAAGCAATGCATATTTGGTTTTCAGCGCTTGTAAATCTTCATTAGACAAGGTGCTGGCGGCTTGACGAGCAATCGCACCATCATCCGGACCTGAGCGTGGCAGCATTGCACAACCAACGAACGCGAAACTTATAGTCGTGGCCAAAACGGCCTTCTTAAAAAAATTAAAAATAATCATTTGTCGCCCCAACTGCCTACAATTTAGGTCGCAATTGACATAATTGTTCGCCAGATCAAGGGGAGCTCGCAACCTTTTGTTAATAATTGACGCTCAATTTCCCGTATAAATTTGTAATAAGTTGTATAATTATCACATATCGATTTCAGGATACAATTTACAAGTCTTAGGCGTTTTTTTGCCTATGACACTAAAATATTCATGACAATCATGATTGTTTTTTGGCTGATTTGCTTCTCGATAAGCGCACATGTTGCAATGATAGGCTCGTCAATGCTGCCATAACGGCACTCACATATATTGCTACACCTGGGATTTGTAGAGAGAATTCCACAAGACTATGTAGAGAGATCAAGATCAAAATTGCCAATCCAATATAGCTGGCAAACCTCTTGCTCCTGCGCGTTTTGATGCCCAATCTAAAAATATCAAAAAATTTCCAGAGCGTATAAAGGGCAACTGGCACAAAAAGAATACCAAAGCCTATCAAGCCTTCGAGCCAAAAATTATGAGCTTCCGTCCAAACGCCATAGACACCGCATTTCGCAGGACGATATAGTGAATATATCGCCTCAAAAGTGGCAAATCCTGTTCCAAATATCCAATTTTCCCAAAATATATCAAACATATAAGGGTAAGAGCAAAAACGCCCACTTTCTGTATCAATATCGGCAAGGCGGAACAATGTTCCCTCTGCATAGAGACTGATGAAGCCGAGCCCGGCAAGGAATATCAAAAGCAAAAACAACGTCCATTGCTTTGTCTGCCTATTGGATATTCTAAAGTCCTTCACTGCCTTCACAGACGGCATAAGGGCGTGCGAGAGAAGAGCTGGCAATATTGCTGCCCAAGCAATGATCGTAGCCCCAAATGCTCCGCGTGATTGGGTCAGAAACAGGCAAATAAGGGTAAGAAAAAGACCTAGGATCCAGACTATAATGCCGCGCCTTTTTTCAGATTTTAAGTTTGAAGGAAGCACTATCCTTTCCGGCAATTTAAGCAAGGCCACTCCCCTCGCCCGATTTATAACCAAGGCCAGCATCAGCAATCCAGACACGCCAAGCAATGTTCCAGCGTGGTTTCGGTTTATCAGCACTGATGTAAACTTGTGGTTTGGGCTTTTGAGCTCTTTTATCAGCACATGGTCTGGAAAGAACTGCGATTGGAGGAGCCCATAAAGACAAAATATGACGGCAAGCCCAGCCAGATACCGGATCATCAACCATGCTTCATCATCGCCTTGAAAAGCATGTAACACGGCAATGAACATAAAAAATGGCGGGATCAATGAAAAAAGGCCATATCTGGTAAGAGACGGCTCCACTGATATGGACCCCACAGAAAAACCTGTGAGGCCTCCTGCCGTTTCCCATATTGAATGGGCAAAAGGGTTGGCCTCTATCTCAATGGATTGGAGCAGGATAAACAGCACAAGCAGCGATAACAGACACCAAGCCTCTCTGGCAATCCGTGCTACAGATTGCTTTTTAATCGGCCTTGCCAAGGCGATGATCAATGCAAGAGCAACCGTGATCGACATGAATAATTTGGGCAAAAGTAACTTTGAACCATAAGGCAGCAGAGCCAGAAATATGGCACTATAGAGTGCAAATTGCGCAATACGAGCCGTGCCAAATCGAAACAATTTCGTCACCTACTATGCTTCCCATCACCCTTATCAACGCTGTAATTCTCTTCCAAGGCGGGGGAAACATTCATCATAAAAATAGAGCGGAAATAAAAATTTCCATTCATAATCAATATCTTATAATTTAAAACACTATTATTATCATCCCAAAATCATAGATTCAGTTCATTATTGACTCTTTGCCAAAAAGGCATTTAATAGATTCATTAATAAAGACATTATTTACCAATATTAATTTTTTCGTAACGATTTTATTGATTTTACGAGAAACAGAATGGACCGTTTCTTTGATATAATTATGAGTGTGATTATACTGATTATTCTGTCACCTCTTCTGTTTGTGACATCGCTTCTTGTCTATTTTTTTATTGGACGCTCAATTTTTTTTAGACAAAAGCGTATCGGTCTCAATAATTCTACTTTTGAAGTCATCAAGTTCCGTTCGATGATTGATGCATATGGTGAGGATGGCCGCTTACTGAACGATGAGCAGCGGCTGACAGCTTTTGGTAAAATGCTACGCGCCAGTTCTATTGATGAGCTGCCTGAATTATGGAATGTCTTACGCGGTGATATGTCGCTTGTGGGGCCACGTCCACAAGATGCCAAATTTCTTGATCTATATTCAGACCAGCAGATCCGCCGTCATGAGGTCAAGCCAGGTATAACCGGCTGGGCACAAGTGAATGGCAGAAATGCAATCAGCTGGGAAAGGCGCTTCGCCCTTGATGTCTGGTATGTCGATAACAAGTCATTCTGGCTAGATATTACAATTTGCCTGATTACAATCCCGGCAGTGTTGCTCAGCAAAAATATTTCCGCTCCCGGGCATGTGACGATGCCAGCATTTAAAGGCAGCAAGCCGTGAGATTTCTTGATGAAAAAGCAGCTCCTTATGGCTGGCATTCTATAGGACCCTCTCCTATCTAACAGATAGAAAACTATAGTCTTTTGCGACAAAACGGATCGCTGTAAGCCCTCCGCCCATATAGGCGCCTGTATCAACGCCGATACGATCTGGACCGATGAGCGGTTTGTTGGATGGTGTATGGCCATGCACAATCAGTCGATCCGATGCTGCTTTATCAATTAGAAAGTCTCCTCTGATCCACATCAGATCTTCGTCAGTTTGCTTTTCCATATCGCGACCGGGGCGCATACCAGCGTGAGCAAAATGCGCATATGGGGTTGATAAAGCGATCGGCAAAGCTTCCAGAAAGGCAATATGCTCTGGCGGGATGGTCTGACGGACAAGAGCAATAAATTCGTCTTTGTGTAATTTCATCCGCAAAATATAATCGAGATCAAGGCCATAGGACGCCAAAGTCTCCTTACCGCCAAAATTGAACCATTCCGCTTTCATGCTTGGCCTGTTATAGAAATCAAGCAATGCCTGATCATGGTTGCCACATAGGCAAATGCGGATGAAGTCATCAGGCAATGTGGTAAGACATTGGTCAAGAACCCGTGCAGATTGCGGACCGCGATCGACCAGATCCCCAAGATAGATTATGATTTTCAGACCAGTGTCTGAGAGGCTTTCGGCGATAATTTTTTCTTCCAATTGCTTTTGCAAATCAGCCCGACCATGCACATCACCAATGGCATATAAACGACTGGGGATCTCGGATATCCTAATGCGTCTTCTCGCTTTTTGCTCGAGATTGTCACGCTTCAACATTTGAGAAAGGCGCGAAAATATGGCCTTCATATCGCTTATTTCCCATCTATGACGATACGCTATGTCACTCACTCTCTCAGAGCTCGATCAAGACCAAACAAACATATTGCACTTGTTTATTAAGAGTTCAGTTTCAAATTCTATGCCAAATCAATGGATTATTGAGGCTTTGTATTTTTAACCAGCGTAAATCGGTTTGTGCAAAATTGACAATATTATTATTTCTATTGTCCAGAACCAGATCTCCTTTATCCGTTGTTATAACGAGCACTGCATGGCCCTCTCCTTTGGGCGTATAGGCCACAGCCATTCGCAAGGCCGATGCAGGGAACCCCATCTGAATAAGCTTGGCTCGCTTGGTCAAGGCATAATCTTCACAATCTCCTTGTGTGACAAATGCCTGCCATTGATCCTTTCCTTTTTGATCCTGTTTTGGACGAATGGAGCTGTTGGTCGCCATATTAAGGCGTTTGATTTTTGCCAAAGCTGATATCGTCAGCCTGATAACTTTGTCTCGTGACGTATCGCACAGCTCGCGATATGTCTTGCAAAATTTTGAAAAGGCCTTTGGCGCATGGATGGTTTTCCCTGCTATAATCTTGGGGCCAGAAAGCCGTGCCAAAATAGAGTGCATCTTGTTATGGGATCGTTTTGGCTGGATCAGGACTGTTTTTTCTTCTCGTGGGATCAATACGCGATCAAAGCGGTCAGACTTGTTCTTTTCTATGCGGTTCTGCCATTTCTCGCTTTGAGCATCGAGCGGAACATATCTCAATGGTTCGAACAACTGAAACGATGCGAGCGTGATCGGCGATAATATCGCCGTCTCCTTGCGCTCTTGCGCTCTGATTGATATGGAGCCGTGTAAGACAAAATCTGGCAATATTCCAGTTACGCCAGTTGCAGAAGAGGCAGCTGTTTTTTCTGTTGTCTCTGGCATTGATATAGGCGACAGACTGGCTGTGCTTAAATCTTTATATTTAACCCATTTCTTGGGTGACATCGCCTGTGCTGCCCCAATCATCGAGCAAAGTGCGGCTGCGAACGTCATCAGGAATATGCGCATGATAGCTTGCTCTGTTTGAAGTTAAGGGTAACGTTATTGGCGGCCAATATGGATGCTCGTATAAAGATAGTTAGAAGTTTATATCACTCCCATTTCAAACAATGAGGAGATTAATATTTATCGGAATATTCAGAAAACCCAATTCAATATTATAGAGATATAATATAATCATATTATTTTTATATTAATCGAAATAACTCACACCAATTTATGTCATTATATTTTAGATCTTGATTTTTAGGACGCATCTCCAAAATTGTTATTTCAAGATCAATATCTTCTCGCTCATGAGCAGGTCATTCTATTGGGATAACATGCCCCTTTGCATCCCTTACCAAGACAGTTGATCTGTTATCATGCTTTTGTAAGCCTCTGGGGCGCAGTCGTCTATTGTTCTTAGATTGGGCCTTTTTCCATGGAGCAAAAATTGAGTAAATTTCATCTCCTGTTACTTTGTAAGGCAGGGGATCTTGCGGTAGTCTGAAAATAAGGTGGATATGCTGATTGTTATCATATTCCTCAAAAATGCTGACTTGTATCGTATCCATGTCCAACTCGGCAGGCTCTAGATTACCGACTTTTCTCGCCAGCTCTTTGGAGAGCTTCCAACGAAAAAAATCGAAGAGCGGACCCAAAGATTTCTGCGTCAACTGATTGGCGTAAGCTTTCCGAAGGCTATGGTCTTTGGGAAGATTGAACTTAAATCGCATACTGACGATTGTATTTTGATCTTTGCCGCGCATCGAAAAGAAGATGCTGGCTTTTTCAACGCCATCGACAATGAATTGAAAATCAGCCAGACATTCCCAGCCAGCCCCTCGAATGATTGATCTGCGCCATCCTTCACTCTTAAAATCCAACTTTTGCAACAATGTGCAGATATCAGAAGGTCGGCGTAATATTTGACGTTTCATAGGTTGAGGGATTGGCTCAATCTGAGCCAGAGGAATGGGCGGAGCTGTCAAGACTTTGGATTTGCTCTTCTGGATTTGCTCATCAAAGAACATGTCTTCAAAATATGCATTGGCCACAAATACAAGCCCGTCCATGCCACGATTTTCTCGCAGTCTGTTGATTGCAAGAAGGCTTGTCATCAAAACGATAAGAAGGAATATAATTACAAATACAAATCTAGCCATGTAATCGACGCCAGATATATTTTCTCTTTTATCAGCCTCATGCCCTATCATGATTTTTTCATATAAATTAGTTTCTTATGACAAATAAAATATAGAATAATTATTATGAATATATAGAAATATATTGAGATGGAAAGATGTTATATATGTCCAATCAAATCTAAATTTCTACATTTCATCATAGCTCCTAATCACGCCGCCAAGAGGCGATGGCCAGGGCGGTGACTATTATTGCGCCTTTGACCATGAGTTGTGCTTCAATTGGAACGTTTAAAATATTCAGGCCGCTATTGACAATTCCAAGGAACAAGACGCCCAAGATTGTTTTGTAAATATAGGCTTTGCCCCCAAACAGGCTTGCTCCCCCAAGGATAACAGCCGAGATTACGTCCAGCTCTGTGCCAAATTCTCCAAAATTTGCTGATGCTGTGTAAACTTGTGTGCTTTCTATGATACCGGCCAATGCTGCACAGGCACCGCAAATCACATAGGTTGAAAAGATTAAAGTGCGGATTCTTATGCCTGACAGATTGGCAGCAACCGGATTATCGCCCAGCGAAGAGACCCGCACGCCATAGGCGGTAAATTTTTGTACCCAGATGGCAAGCCCGGCGACAGAAGCAAAGATCCAGACAGAGACAGGCACGCCCAATAGGGAACCAGTGCCAATGAAGCTATAGGCTGGCATGTCGCTGATCTGATGCAAAGCCGGGCCACCAATGATCAATGCACTGCCGCGCACGATTGACAACATGCCCAGCGTTACGATGATGGCCGGGAGCTGGACTGTCGCTATGATCAATCCGTTGATGGCGCCGACGCACATTCCGGCCAGCAAGCCTGAGAGAAACGCAATGGGGAGAGGCATTCCAAATTGCATGGCAAAGAAAGAGACAAGCCCTGACAGAGCCAGCGTTGGCCCAACGGATAAATCAATGCCGCCTGTCATGATCACGAATGTCATGCCTACGGCCATGATGCCGATGATTGCCATGCGGTGGACAACCGCAATGGCAGAATCCAGCGTCAGAAAGGCAGGCTCCAAGCTTCCCACAACGAGCGCAGTCATCACAATTGCAAAGGGTAATGCATAACGGTTCAGATCCTGTATCATGCTGCTGTTGCCCCGCTGATTTCTGCGACAAGCTCTTCATGGCTTACATGTGCTGCATCCAATTCGCGAACAATCCGGCCATCGGACATGATGACAATCCGGTCTGCAATCAGCTGCACCTCTTCGACATCTGAAGAGACCACAAGAATGGCAACACCGCGGGCTTTCAATTCATGCATCACCCGATAAATATCATTTTTGGCACCCACATCGACACCCACTGTCGGCTCATCCAGAATGACGATGTCTGGGTCTGTCTCCAGCCATTTTCCCAAGAGCACTTTTTGCTGGTTGCCGCCGCTCAATGTCCCAACGATCTTTTCAGGATCGGGCGGTTGAATATTCAATCTCTTGATGGTCGCATCGACGGTTTTTTTCATCGCAGGTTTGCGCAATAATATATGGCGCAAGAATTTCGGCAAGGCTGCGGCCAGCACATTATCCGTGATGGTGTGAGACAGAAATAAGCCTTCCGCTCGTCGATCTTCGGGAACAAGGGCAATGCCCTGCTCGATTGCCTGTCTTGGAGAAGCCAGTTTTACCGTCTTCCCCCTTAGCGTGATTGTGCCCCCATCGGGCTGATCCGCACCAAAAAGGCATCGCACAACTTCTGTTCTTTTGGAGCCGATCAATCCGGTTAAACAGAGAATTTCGCCCTTTCGCAGAGTTAGATTGATATCCTCAAAGGCCCCATTACGGCGCAAGCCTTTGGTTGCGAGGATTTCGTCACCGATCTCGCACTTTGCAGATAGGCGCTCTGTATCCGCTTGCCCCGGTCCCAACATATGCCCGACCACCTGAGCGCGGTCTGTATCGGCAACGGCTCCCTCCCAGACCAGCGCCCCGTCGCGCAAGATTGTGGCCGTTTCGCAGACACGAAAAATCTCATTCATGATATGGCTGATATATACCACGGCCACACCTCTGGCGCTTAATCTGCGGATGGTGTCATGCAATCGCTCCACCTCTGGAAAAGACAGCCATGCTGTTGGCTCATCCATCAGAATGACGCGGGCATCCAAAGCAAGCGCCTTGAGAATTTCGACTTCCTTTTGCTTTACCGTTGGCAGGCTGCCGACCAAAGCATGAGGGGAAATCTGTGTCGCATTGGCTGAGATCAAAGCTTGGGCTTTTGCCATCATTGCCTTGCGGTCGATCAGGCCAAATGGTCCGCGCGGGTGATGCCCCAGAAACAAATTCTCTGCGACGCTTAAATTCGGTGACAAGCTGGAATGCTGATAGATGCAGGCAATGCCCCCCTCTATATGCCCTGCCGGGCCACCGCCAAGGCGCTCGCCATCGACAATCACCTCGCCTGTTGTTGGAGCATGTGCGCCGGTCAAGATCTTGATCATCGTCGTTTTGCCTGCGCCATTGCTGCCAATCACGGCGCGCACTTCTCCGGCTTGAAGGGTGAAGTCCAGCGCCTTGAGGGCCTCGAAATTGCCGAAGCGTTTGGAAATTTTTCTGGCCTGCAACATGCTCATTTTGCTGCCCTCTTGTTTGCAACAAACCGGTCATATCCAACAGCTGCGATCAGGATCACCCCTGTTAGAATTTGCTGATAGAATTGTGAGGTGCCCATCAATGTCAAGCCAATCAGGATGATGCCCAAAAGGAATGCACCAAAAACCGGCCCCATCACGCCACCGGTTCCGCCTTGTAATCCGATCCCACCGATGATAGCCGCAGCAATGGCGGTCAATTCCATGCCTGATCCCAGCGCTTCGGTCGCTGTTGTGAAACGTCCAACCAATATCACACCCGCGAGACCTGCGGAAAAGCCGCAAAGCGCATAGACCGATATCAGCAACCATTTGGTGTTAAGTCCTGCCAGATGCGCCGCTTCAGGGTTGCCGCCATAGGTGCGCAGATTCAATCCCCATTGTGTGCGCCAGAGCAAAAGGCTGACCATGGCACAATAGATCAGAAGCACGAAAAATGAGGATGGTATCCATGGCAAGCTTATGATGTTACCAAACCATGCTTCAATTTCGACAAAATCCCCCAGCCATCGCACATGTGGATCGCGGATTGCCTTTGAAGAGAGTTCGGGAAAGAGTTGCCGTCCAGAAATTGCAAAGACCAGTCCTCGATAAGCTGCGAGCGTGGCCAATGTGGCAACGAATGGCTGCAAGCGCAGATAGACGATCAAAGCCCCGTTCAAAGCGCCCGCCAATGTGGTGGCCACTAATGCCAAAGCAATGGCCGATAGGCCGCTCATATCGAAGATCATAATGGCGTCAAACAGCACCATGGCTGCCAGAGCTACGATTGAGCCGACGCTTAAATCAATGCCACGCGCCATAATGACCAGCCCCTGCCCAACCGCCACAATCGCCAGAAAGGAATAGCCAATCAAAAGGGTCTCGACATTCGAGAATGAGAAGAAACGATCCGCTGTTAGCGAGAAAAATCCAAACATTGCGATTGTCAGCAACACAATCACCAGATTGGACGCAAAAAGACGCGGCATATGAGGGCTCTCTTGTCAATTTAAGGCGCACGCAACACAGCAGCGCGCGCCTTTTTATGATGTTTTAGCGAGATTACCAGCGCTGTTCGGGGGTGATTTCGCCCACATTTTCTGCCATCGCGATGGTATAGGGCATCAGCAAATGCCCTTGACTGGCGAAATCACGTGCCGAAACCATGCCGGTTGCAATGACTGTTGCCGCAGCTGCGGCAAGACGCCCTTGCTGATAGACATCTGTATATTGCGTTCCGGTCAATTCTCCGGCTTCAATTGAGGCAAGCGCATCTTTCTCGCCATCATTGCCAAAGATGGTCAATTGCTCCAGAACCCTTTTTTGCTTGGCGACATCCACGGCACCCAGCGCCATTGAATCATTCACGCCATAGACCCCTGTTATATCCGGGTTGGATGCAAGGATTGTTGTGAACACATCTTGTGCCTTTTTGCGTGACCAGTCAGCCACCTGATTGGCGACCACTTTGATATTGGGATGATGTTCCGCCAATCCATCGATGAAGCCCTGTTCGCGTTGATCGCGGATAATGATGCCGGGAGGTGCGTTCAAAATTGCCACCTTGCCTTTGCCACCCATTTTGTCGCCCATTGCTTTGGCGATGTCTTTTGCCCCCAGATAGTGGCTCATTTCGACATGTGCGGCATGTGGCTCGGTTGCATCAATGTTAAGTGTAATCACCGAAATGCCTTCGCGTTTTGCCCGCGAAATCGAGGGAGCCAGCGCAACAGAATCCACCGGCTGGAGGAAAATAACCTTGGTGCCATTATTGATGAGCGTATCCATTTGGCTGACTTGCACTTCGGCTTTGGCCTGCCCATCCAGCAATTGATATTCGATGCCGGGCTGGTTGCCAAGAACATCCTCAATGCCTTTGCTCCAAGCGGCTGGGACTGTATGCGCCACAAACTGGATGAAGGCCATTTTGATGCCATCTCCAGAGGCCGCATGTGCCGCGCCCTTGATGCCTGTCATCTCTGGCAAGGTGCCCATAGCCAATGCCCCTGCTCCCACTGCGGCAGCTGAAAATAAGGCGCGGCGATCAATGCCTTCCTTTGCTTTTACGTCATCACTCATTGCTTTATTCCTCCGTTGGGCGACTTATGATTTTTTAAATTTTGCACCTGCCACTGCGACATAGACGCTATAGACAGAACGCGAAGCGGTGATTAGCAAGCGGTTGCCTTTTGGACCGCCAAATTCAAGATTGGAAACAGGCTCAGGCACCTTCAGGCAGCCCAGATGGACGCCTTTGGCATCAAGAATTTCAATGCCGCGCGCGGACGAGCACCAGATATGTCCAAATTCATCCACGCGCAAACCATCGGGAACGCCATGTTCGATTTCGAAAATTGGCTCCGGGCGTGACAGATTGCCCTTTTCATGAGAGCAGGCAAACAGATGATGGTGGCCTTTTTCGTCGTGAGAGCGAGCTGAATCTGCGATATAGAGCTGTGTCTCGCCTGGTGAGAATGCCAATCCATTTGGCTTTTGTAACACATCAATAGCGGATCTGATTTGCCCCTTTTTATCAATCTGATAAACACGACAACAAGGTTGTTCCGGTTCCGCCCGTTGCCCTTCAAAATCGGTCATAATTCCGTATGTCGGATCTGTGAACCAGACAGAGCCATCTGTGGAGACCACAAGATCATTTGGCGAATTTAGCCGTTTTCCATCAAATCGATCGGCCAAAATGGTCTCGGTGCCATCATGCTCTTTTCGCACCACTGAGCGGGTCAAATGGCGGCAAGAAAGCAGACGCCCCTGAGGATCGCGCGTATTGCCATTTGTGTTTGCGCTGTTATAGCTGAAAACGCGAATGGCATCATCGGTGAGCCATTGATAGAGGCGATTGTTCGGAATATCTGACCATAGAAAATAGTCTCCGGTTGGAAAATATACCGGTCCTTCGGCCCACAACATTGTGCTAAAGACACGGGTCAAATCGCTGCTATGCAAAATCAGATCACGCAAGCGAGGATCATATATTTCTGTTTCGACTGCCACTTTCATCCTCCGTTGCCTTTATAAAGAGCATGGGAATGGAAAAGGGGAAAGCTGCATTTGCGCAAAAAAGTTGCGCGTCTGCGCATGAGCGTTTCCAAAAGTTATGATACAAGGGCCTTGGAGACCCCTATATGACTTATCGCCAAAGTGACATTGCTGTTCCGTCCGACTGGGTTGTAAGGATTGCACAATCCCTTGCCGGGTTGGTGGATTTGCGCGCCGCTGTTGCTGCCATGTCGGACGAACTCAAGCGCGTTCTTGCCCATGACCATATTGACGTGGCTCTGCTCACAGAGACAGGGGACGAACTGATTGCCTATGAGACCGGGTTGGAAACGACATGGGGTCAGAAATTCAGAAAAGTGGCCGCCAGTCCGATCCGCGACATCCTTCAGAACAGAGTGCCCAGTCTGGTGTTTGTTGATGCGATGAAAGATCCCCGCATTGTGTTTGATGGGGCAGATACCGAACCGATCCAAAAATTTGGTCTGAGATCGCGGTTGCATCATAAAATTGAGATATCGGGAGATACCATAGGTGCGCTCTCGCTTTCTTCGCGCCTGCCCAATGTCTATAGCGAAGATGATCTTCATACGCTGAGAACGGTTGCCAATGTCATTGGCCCCTATTTCCACGCTTTGCGCGTCTCTGAAATAGCCAAGGCAAAAGCCGTTGAAGCGGAAAGACAATTGGCGCTAAGGAAAGAAGCGGAACATTTGATAGAAGTGCAGGAAGAAGAGCGAAGCAGGATTGGTATGGATCTGCATGATCATTGTCTTGCAGAATTGTCGCGCCTGTTGCGGATGCTGGACGATGACAGCTTGGCGGATCAGGAAAAAATAGCAGAGGCCAAATCCAAATTGTCTGGAACCATTCAGGATATTCGCGGCATTGTTGAGGATGCCCGTCCGGCTTTGTTGGAAATGTTTGGTTTGGGCACAGCGATTGAGGCTTATCTGGTCAATTCCGCCAGAGGCAATCCTGTCAAGACCCGCATGATGGCGGATCCGCAAGATCTGGATCTTTGGTTTGGGCATAGTCAGAGAAACAAATTGTTGATTTTTCGGATCGCACAAGAAGCGATCAACAATGCTATTCGACATGCTGATGCGCAGGAAATTTCCGTTTCTTTCTTGAGAGATGGGGATCAGGTTTCTATCCATGTTGTTGATGATGGCATTGGTTTGAATTCTGACAATGGTCTGGCGACCAGCGGACTGCAAAATATGAAAGCACGGGCCGAGATGATGGGGGCCTTGTTGCATTTGTCCAAGGCGCCCTCAGGCCGTGGCACAAAGGTCACCCTGTCCTTGAATTGTTTGAGAGAAGAGGCATGATGAAACAAAATTTGCTGATTGTTGAAGATGATCCTTTTCATTTGAAATTCATCGAAGATCAACTCAAAGACGACGCCTTTGCGTCTTTTGCCATTACGACCATGCCAAGCGGTGACAAGGCCTGGGACTGGCTGACCTCCAACACGGCCTCTTTTGCCATTATTGATTTGAATTTACCGGGTAAGAATGGCGTGGAGATTGCAACCCGCCTTTGGCAATCGTGCCAAAGTGCCAGCATTGTCTTTTGGTCCAATTTTTCAGATCCGGCCTATGTCAGAGCCATTGCCAAGATTGTGCCCGGCGAGGGAAATTTTGGCTATATTCTCAAAACCATGTCCGGTGAGAAATGTTTGCGCTCCCTCAAAGGGGTTCTGTTTGATGGACAGCGCATTGTTGATGGAGAGGTTCAGGGCTTCATTAATCGCCGCAATACGCGCAGTGCACAGCTCAATCAGGTGGAAAGCGATATTCTTAACCTGATCGCCCTTGGCTTAACCGATCGTGCCATAAGCGATTATATCGGCATGTCCCAACGCTCTATCCAACTCTCTGCTGCGGGGATTTTTGATAAATTGTCCTGTCATGACAAACTGTCCGAGACTGATGATAGCCAGATCAACAAACGCTCGCGCCTTGTGGCCCGTGCCTTTCTTGGGGGAGAAATCAACCGCGCTTCTTTGTTGGAAAGCGAAAAGAAATATCTATCCTCTGTCACAACCTCTCTTTGATGTCCTGTTGCCCATGATTGGCTATTATTGGCTATTATTGGCTATGATGCGTCTTTCTTTCTGACGTGGGATATAAGGGTCCAGAGAATGACCAGCACATTGATGGCCAAGATAGAGGCTGCGATTGGGCGATCCCAGAAAATCCATGCGCCATCATCGGACAGGATGAGCGAGCGGCGGAAATTATTCTCGCAAATTGGTCCAAGAATGATCCCGATCACCACAGGGGCAATGGGATAGTCAAGCTTGCGCAAGACACAGCCAATCACCCCAAATCCCAACATCACCCACAGATCAAAGACAGAGGATTGCAAAGCATAGGTGCCGATCACAGAGAGTAGCAGGATCATCGGCACCAGATACATTTTTTGAATGCGCAAAACCGAAACAAAGACCGGTGCCAGCAAGATACCAATGAAAAAGAGAAAGACATTGGCAGACAGATAAGCCCAGAAAATGCCGCCAGCAACATCCAGATTGTTTTCAAACAGATCTGGTCCGGGCTGAAATCCAAGCAAGAGTAGCGCGCCCATTAACACAGCCGTTGATGCATCCCCCGGCACTGCCAGTGCAAGGGTTGGGATCATGGCGCCGCCACAACAAGCATTGTTGGCGCTCTCTGTTGCCACAACGCCGCCTTCTGCGCCCTGTCCATAGATTTCTTTCTCGTCCAAGGGACGGGATTTGGCAACGGCATAAGCTGTAAAAGCGCTGATGACGCCTCCTGCACCGGGGAGCGAGCCAAAAAATGTGCCAATCATCGAAGAGCGGACCAGATTGATCCGATGGCGTAGTAAAAGCCCTAATGAGCGTAGGGAGACCGAGATTTTCTGGACATTGGGGCGTTTGGTCAATTGACCCAATTCAATCTGCATAACCATTTCTGACAGGGCAAAAAGCCCCACAACCACCGCCACAATGTGAAAGCCACTGAGCAGATTGTGATTGTCAAAGGTGAAACGATAGGCATTGGAAAAGGGATCTGTGCCAACGGTTGCCAGCAATAGCCCCAATGTACCGGTGATGAAGCCTTTGATCATGCCCTCATGGCTAACCACGGCAATGGAGATAAGGCCGGTAATGGCCAGTGCGAAATATTCTGGCGGGGCAAATTTCAGCGCCAGCTCTGCCAGCAAGGGGGCAAAGAAAATCAGAACCAATCCACCAAGCACTCCGCCCACAGCAGAGGCGGAAATGGCAAGGCCGATTGCATCCCCTGCCCGTCCATTGCGTGCCATGGGATAGCCATCCAGCAAAGTTGCTGCCGCCAAAGGGGTACCGGGAATACGCAACAAAATGGCAGAGACCGCCCCGCCGCAAGACCCGCCAACAAAGATGGCAATCAACATGCCCATGGCTGTCACAGGGGGCAGATAAAACGCCACTGGCAACATCAGGATCAGCCCCATAAGAGGGCCTAGCCCCGGCAACACTCCAATGATGATGCCCATGAAACAGCCAAACATGGTCAGCAAGATTGCATCAAGGCTGAAGAATAAAGAAGCACCGGACAGGATGGTTTCGAAAATCATTCGGGATCCTTGTGTGAAGCGTCTATTGGAATGGCAGCGAAAGAGTGGGGCTTGTCACCAGATCAGATTGGCAGAGCCAGATTGAAGAGGCCCAAAGGCAGCACCACTTTCAAAAGTACCTCAAAGAAGAGCGCCACCGTCAGGGATAACAAAACAGCCACCACAAGCGCCTTTAACAATGGCCGCACACCAAGCAGCCAGAAAAAGGCAAACATGGCGGCGGGGCTTGCCAGATGATAGCCAAGCGGGTCAAGCACCAGCAAATAGGCAATGAAGAGGCAAGAGGCCATGATTGCCTTTTGTCCAGTGGCACTGTCTTGTTGTTTATGCTGTTCTTGAGGCTCGGTTTCAGCTTCAGTTTCTGGCTCGATTTTTGGCGTTTTTTCTTGTTTGTCAGACAGGCCGTTGGGGGCAAAGCCACGCACAATCATGAGCATTTGCAAACAGCCCAATGCGATTAGCAGATAAGCCAGAGCTTTTGGATAGAGGGCAGCATTTTCAATGGCATCTCCCTCATTGGCAAATTGATCGGCGAGCGATGTGGCGCTTTGTTGAAAGACCAAAGCGGCCAGAGCAAACAAGGCCAGAATAACCAAACTTTCCGCTATCATGCGTGAGCGTGTCATAGTCCCTCCCCTGATTGAACCATATCCGGGCTCTGGGGTCTTGGCCCAGATATCAGTCCAATATACAACAAATCAAAAAGGCCGAAGCAATTCCGCTTTGCTCCGGCCAGTTTGTCACGCCAAGAGGTTAGCGCACAGATTTCAGTTTGTCTTTCTCCCATTGCAGGGCATCAATGGCGCTGCTGAGATCGTCGCGAACCTTGCTGATCACATCGTCATATTGGTCAGATGTATAGCCGGTCGGTACAAAGCCAACATTGAGAATTTTCTGGCGCACATCATCGCGAGCCAAAGTTTTGGCCATGGCATCACGCAATTTGGCAACCACCTCTGGCGGTGTATCTTTGCGCACCAGCCACCAGTTCCAACCGGTTGGGGACAGGCCTTTCAGGCCAATGTCATAGCCAAGATCGCCGACAAGCGGTGCGCCATCATAGATGGCAGAGGCATCTGCATTGTCACTGAGCACAGCCAGTGGCTTGGACTTTTCCTTATTGGCTTTGTAATGGCCGGGATTGTGGAACATGAAATCCAGCACGCCGCCATGCAAGTCCTTGATGGCATCGCCATTTTTGTTATAGGGCACATTGCGGGCCACGACATCTGCCGATTGCATGACCTTGGCAAGCACCATATGGGGAAGATTGCCACGTGAGCCGGTGGAATAGCGCAATTTTCCGGGATTTTTCTTCATATAATCGATCAGGCCATCAAGATCTTTCCAACGGGTCTCATCGCGGCGGCTGACAATGGCAAATGCATTGGCTGTTGCCGCATGGAGAGGAATGAAATCCTTGTGCGTCCAATCTGCATTGCCCAGTAAGGGTTGCAGCACCAAAGGGGCCACATAACCGTCAATCAGGGTATAGCCATCGGCGGGTTTGTTCATAGCTGTTTTAAAGGCCTTAACGCCAGCCGCCCCCGGAGTAGAGACCACCGAAATATTGACATCCAGCTCCTCGCCCATGGCCTCGGCAATGATCTGGCTTACCGCCATGGCCGATCCTGGTCCCCATGGGAAAATATTCTGGATATTGCGCTCTGGAAAATCTGCCAGTGCGGGCTGGCTTGCGCTCATGCTGGCGACCAAACCAAACATGGCGGCTGCGGACAAGAGTTTCTTTATCATTCTTTCCTCCCAGAAAGTCTAGACTTGATCATGATATGGATTGCATCCATTTTGCTTTTTGCTCTTCAAACCATGCCGAAAAACAGAGTGTCCCGTATGGTTTTGCTATAGTTTTTCTCTTTTGGTTTGCCTCTTGCTGGCCAGCAAAGAACAGCCAGAAAGAAGCTTGGTTTCAGGCTGTTTCCACCTCTTTTTCCTGGCTCTTCATATTCGGGTTCGGGATATCGTAGAAATCGAAAATTTCCTGTGGTGCGTCATGGCGCGCCAATTCCTTGCCAGCCAGCGCCACCATATGGGCGATCTTTTGCGCATCTTCTAAAGGATGCAGCTGGTCAGGATCTTTTTGCAGATCAAACAGAACCGATTGCGTGTCAGCAAGGCCTGCCCCGTCATTGCCTGTCTGGCTGTTGCGTGGATCCATGCGAATTTTCAACAAAGGTGCCTCTTTGGTGAAATCGAAAGGCTCTACCAATTGTGCCGTTTTCAGCTCGTCTATATCAAACAGGCGCGAGAGATGGGCCGGCATCAGGGTATAGAGATTGAGATTTTCCCCTGACAGATCTTTGGGATATCGGAAATAGCTAAAGCGACCGTCATTGACACAGAGAGGGCCTGAAAACATGCCCAATATCACGCTCTCCCGGACTGGTTCATCCTTCTTTAAAATGGAGCCCAAGGATGAACCAGTCACTTCTCTTGGGAGAGGTGCCGCATTGTGAAAGTCCAGAAATGTGGGCATCAGATCCGTTGTTTGCGTCAGGGCCTGACGGCGCGTGCCTGCCTGATCTGTGTGATCTGGATGATGGATCATGAGGGGGATGTGGGAAATTTCCTCATAATAAGGCATTCTGTTTTTGCCCCACCATTCATGTTCGGACAAGAGAAAGCCATGATCGGTGGTCAGCACCAGAGCGGTATCTTTCCAAAGATCATGCTTGTCGAAATAATCCAGCAAGCGACCAAAATAATCATCGCACATGGCGACCAAAGCGGCATAATTGCCGCGAATTTCCGCAATTTCCTCGGCGCTGTTGCTGACTTTTTCATAATAGGGCCAATCGAGAATTTTCCCCTGATAGCCCTGATCATATGCCTCTTTGAAGCGCTCGGGCACATGGAATGGTTCATGAGGGTCAAAACATTCCAGTTGCAAAAACCAATTGTCTGCCTCGCGATTGTGATCAAGAAAGTCAAATGCTGAGGCAAAGCATTTGGCGGTCGGGAACTCCTCTTCACGGGTGATGAAGTCACGGGTGACCATATGTTGCAGGCGCTTCCATTGTGCCGGATCGGTTGACCCGCGTGTCAGGGTCTTGCCCTCTTGCAAGCGATCCATGGGATAATGCCGGGGATCAAATTTCTCGCGATAGCGTGCAACAGGGGGCTGTGCCAGTGCCTTGAGCGCATCATATTCCTGCCCACGGATAAAATCCCAACTGTCAAAGCTGTTCACATATCCTGTGCCTCCTTCTTCAAAATAATGAAGATGATCGGAAATCAAATGCGTATAGCAGCCATTTTGACTGAGAATGCGCGCAAAGGAATTGTCAAAAGGCTCCAATGGCCCCCAAGAACGATGCATGAAATTCAACCGTCCTGTATGCATATCGCGGCGTGCGGGCATACAAGGCAGACTGCCCACATAATGGCGATCAAAAACAATGCCGCGCTGGGCCAATCGATCAAAATTCGGTGTCTTGATTGCCGTGCCGCCATAGCATTGCAAAGCCAGACGATTGAGGGAATCAAAGAGAACGAAAACTGTACGCATAAGGCCTCCATTGGAATTTTGGCCATCATGGCAGTCCAGAGCCATTGTGTAAAATTGCTTTTTTATGCTATATCCATAGCCAAAAGGAATGGATATGGATCGCAATTTACGGGCCTTCATGGCCATTGCAGACGAAAAGACCCTGACCGGAGCGGCGCAACGCATTGGTCTGGCCCAACCCTCTCTCACCAAGCGTTTGGCGCAATTGGAGCATTTTTATGATTGCGCTTTGTTCAAGCGTTTGCCTCGCGGGATGGCGCTGACAGCAGAAGGAGAGCGCCTCTATCACAGGGCCAAACGGATTGAGGGGGAATATCTTTTGGCGCGTGAGGAAATTGAGGCAACGCGCTCTGCCCAGATCAATCAATTGCGGATTGGTGCTGGCCCGCTGTTTCATTTGCGGTATCTGGCCCCCAGTTTTGCCAAAACCCGGCAAAAGCATCCTCATCTGGGCATGGAGCTGATCGCTGCTTCCAATGTCACAACCTTTCCCATGCTGTTGGAAGGGAAGCTGGATTTGATTCTGGGGGCGATTGATCAGCCTTTGATTGATGATGCCATCCATATTGAACGGCTGACCCTTGTCACCCATGGTGTGGTGGTGCGCGCCGATGACCCTTTATGTGACAAAGGAGCCTTGAAGATTGATGATCTTTTGGGGCGGCAATGGATCACTTATAGCGAAAATGCTGACATCAAGGATATGCTGGAAGATTATTTTACCCGCAATGGACAGGTGAAGCCGGATATTGCGATCCGCTCCAGCTCTTTTGCAACAGCAATGCAATTGGTGGCTTTGGGCGGCTTTACAATGACAGCGCCCAAACAGCTTGATTATGTCTTGAAGAAAGATGGATTGCGGGTCCTGTCCACTCAAGACCCGATTTTCCATTTGCCAGCGGGCGCCTATATTCGTCGCTCAGCGCTGCTATATCCGGCGGTGCGCAATTTCATTGAGGATGTCAAAGACACCATTGAAAGCGACAACCGATAGAAAAGACCAGCCTTACAGGCCAAATGCATCCAAATCCCGTTTCTTTGGCTGACGACCGGCATACAGATCATCGGCAATGCGGTTGGCAGCAGGAATATTGCCAAACATGCGGATCACGGTTTTGGTGTAGGAAAGAGAGCTACGCAGAGTTTTGTTCATGGATCCGATTCCTTCTTTGCATCTGTCCAGTCAAGAACCAACATCCTGTGCGTCATGCGTCACTTTGCTGGTCTGTTTTGCGCCCTCTACATAGCCTGCCCTGTTGAGATTTTGTAACGCTAAAACGGCATAACAGTCCCACCATTTTTGCATATTGATATAAGCTTGGACTGCATATGAGCGTCATCTATCATGCTTTGGCATCATGCTCCGGTGGTGCTCAAATGCACTTTATAGGAATTTTTGATATGATCTTGTGCCGCCTGTTCTGCAGCTTGTGGATCACGGGCGCGGATCGCATCAATGATGCATTTATGCTCTTGATATAATTGTTGAGGGCGTTCATCGGGAATGTGATGTGCTCCTCTCAGCAAAGCCATGGAATCAGAGATTGCTTCGATGGATTTGAGCAGAAAGCGATTTTTTCCTGCATGATAAATTGCATAATGCAGCTCCCAATTGATCTGATTGAGAAGCCGTTTGTCCTGTTGCGCTGCTTTGCTGCGCTCTAAAATATCTTCCATCATTTCTATTTCGGCATCTGAGGCATGTTGCGCGGCAAAGCCCGCTGCCACCCCTTCCAGCCTGCGGCGCAAGGCATAAAGCTCTGAGACTTCCTGCCGGTTCAGCTCTGCCACCACGGCCCCGCGCTGCGGCTCTATTGTCACGCGCCCCTCAGATTGCAAGCGGCGAATTGCCTCGCGCACCGGCGTACGGCTGACATTCAGGGCTTTGGCAACCGAGGCTTCTTTGATGCGCTCTCCGGGATGGAATTTGCCATCGCGAATGGACGCCAGAAGCTCCTGATAGACGCTATCGGCCAAGGAAGGTGCCGTTGAAGCAGAGTCATTGTCAGTCATAATTTGCCCCTCACAATCAGGCGTTGCTGCATAAAGATTAGGCATGACCCTAACAAGCCATTGGCAGCTATACAACATTTTGCTCAAAAATGTTTTTCAAAAAAACAACTTTCCTAAAAATGTATTTAATTGTATACATATCAAGACAAATGTTCTTTTCTGCTCATAAAGAGTTCAGAATCCGAACACATAAGGGAGGAGTTGATCATGCTCAATTCAGTTAAAACCACACTCACCGCTCTCAGTCTGACATTAGGGCTGGGCTTTGGTGCCGCTGCGCAAGCTGCGGACTTTCCGCAAAAACCGGTCGCCATGATTGTGGCCTATAGTCCGGGTGGTGGAACAGATACGGCGGCCCGCGTGCTTGCCAAATATATCCAGCATCATTTGGGGCAACGTCTGATCATTCAGAACAAACCGGGCGCAGGTGGCCAGATCGGCTTTACCGCCCTCTCCAAATCCAAGACTGATGGCTATAAAATCGGGTTCATCAATATTCCCTCCATCTTTTTGGTGAAGATGTTGCGCGATGATGTGCCATTTGAGATGTCCGATTTTGAGATGGTCGGCAATATTCAACTGGATCCTGTGGTGCTGACCGTTCCTGCCGACAGCCCCTATAAGAACTTTGCTGATTTTGCCAAAGCTGCCAAAGCCAATCCCGGCGGTCTTTCTGTGGGGGGCGATGGTCCGCAATCAAACAATCAATTGCAGTTGGTTGTCGCAGAAGATGTGCTGGGTATGGATGTAAATTTTGTGCCGTTCAACGGTTCTGGCCCTGCCATTACCGCCACGCTTGGTAACCAGATTGCCGCGTCCGTCCCCTCTGCCAGCTCTGCAACAAATCATGTGAAAAGCGGCAAATTGCGCGCTTTGGCTGTGTTTGCTGACAAGCGCTATCCCTATATGCCCGATGTGCCAACCATTCGTGAAGCCAGTGGCATGGATGTGCCCGGCATTGGTGCCTCCATGCGCGGTGTCGCGGTTCCCAAAGGCGTTGACGAGGAAAAAAGACGCAAACTGGAAGCTGCGTTCAAAGCCGTTGTCGAGGATGAGAAATTTCAGGCGCATATCCAACGCATGGGCCTGCCGCTGGCTTATATGAGCGCCGATGATTTTGCTGCTTATCTGAAAGAGGCAGAAGCTGGCATTGCCAAATATAGCGATTTGTTGAAATAGCAAAAGCGAAAGGCTGAACCCATGAGACTTGACCAAAAACGAGAGAGCCTATTTTGCGGTTTGGCCTTTCTGACCGCTGCTGCTCTTATCCTTGCAAGCCTTGGATATGACATTGAAAGTGCCTATTTTCCGCTTTTGCTGTCCCTTTTAATGGGAGTGCTGGCCATTGCATTGTTTGTGCAGACGCTGATGCCGCATTCCAAAGAGACAGCAAAAGCCCAGACAGAGGCAGCGGATCAAAGTGACAGGGATCAAAATGATAAGGATCGCGCGGTTATGCGTGATCAATTGATCGGATTTTTCAAGATCTTTGTCGCTGTTCTGGCTTATATCGCTGGCATCCAGCTCACAAATTACACGGTCGCCACCCTTGCTTTCCTGATCCTTATGATGGGGATGTTGGGCACCCATAAAGTGCTGCATCTTGCGCTTGTTGCCGCTGGCATGACGGCTCTGCTTTCTTATCTGTTTTTCACCTTCCTTGGTGTCACACCTCCTGAGGGCCTGATGGCTTTTGGCTAAAGGCTTATTCCCATGATTGACAATCTGCTTCTTGGTTTTTCTGCTTTGATGACACCCATGGCTCTTCTTGCTGTTTTTGCAGGGGTTACTGGTGGTGTGATTATCGGCTCCCTGCCCGGCCTGACCAGCACGATGGGCGTGGCGCTGCTTATTCCCCTGACATTCTCCATGCCGCCAGAGGCTGGACTGGCCATGCTGGGCGGCATTTATCTTGCCTCGACTTATAGTGGTTCGATTTCCGCAATTTTGCTGAATATTCCCGGAACACCGGCTGCGGTTGCGACCCTTTTGGATGGGCATCCAATGTCGCAAAAGGGGCAAAGTATGCGCGCTTTGGCTCTGGCCACCTTTGGCTCCAGTATTGGTGGCATTCTGTCAGTGATTGCGCTGTTTCTGATTGCGCCGCCGCTGGCAGATTTCAGCCTCAAATTTGGCTCTCCAGAATATTTTCTTCTGGCAATTTTTGGCATCACGGTGATTGCCTCCCTCTCGGCTGGGGCCATGATCAAAGGTTTGATTGCCGGTCTTTTTGGCCTGCTGCTATCCACCATTGGTGCCCATCCAGTGACCGGCGATGTGCGCTTTTCCTTTGGCTCTCCCATTCTTTATGATGGCATTCCTATGGTGGTCTCCCTGATCGGGCTTTATTCAATCCCGGAAGTCATTGCCATGATCAGCCGCAAGCAGGTCAAGATTGAGGAATCCAGCAAAACCCCACCCCGCAGCGCCCTGAGCTTCCTGCCTGAAGCTTTGGCCCAGCGTGTCAATATTCTGCGGTCCTCACTGATCGGGATCATCGTTGGCATTATCCCCGGTGTGGGATGCTCAGTGGGCGGTTTTTTGTCTTATGATGCTGCAAAGCGCGCCAGCCGAGAGCCGCAAGCCTTTGGCAAAGGCAGCCCTGAGGGCATTATAGCCTCAGAAACAGCCAATAATGCTGTGACCGGTGGCACGCTGATCCCGCTTTTGACATTGGGCATTCCGGGCAATCCTGTGACTGCGGTTTTGCTGGGTGGCCTGATGATCCATGGCTTGCGTCCCGGTGCTGATCTGTTCACCTTAAATGCCGAGATTACATATGGCTTCATCCTTAGTTTGCTGGTTGCCAATCTCCTTTTCGTGCCGATTGGTCTTTTCTTTGCCCGCTATTGCGCCAAAGTGATTCAAATCCCCACCGCCATTCTGGCTCCTTGCATTCTGGCTTTGGCGGTTATTGGCTCCTATTCGATCCGCAGTTCCCTTGAGGATAGCCTGATCATGCTGTTCATGGGGGTGGTCGGCTTTATCATGACCTTTTTTGCTGTCCCAAGGGCGCCGCTGGTTCTGGGGCTGGTTTTGGGCACATTGGCAGAAAGCGAGCTGGCCCGCTCCCTTGCGCTTGTTCAAGGCGACGTTCTGGCCTTTGCGACCCAGCTTGTCACCCGCCCCATTTGTATCGTCTTGCTGATCCTGTGTGCCTATGCGCTCTATCAGGGCATTGTTCAGCATCGGCGCAATTCAAACCTTCTAGACACTTAAAACCACAGGGAGAGAGAAAATGCCCAAGATGTTGCTGCCTTTGGCAACCACACTTGCCTTTGCAGGCCTGTCCAGTACCGCTTTTGGCGCGGACTTGACCATACAAGGCACGGCCAAGATGGACGCGAAAGGCAAGATTGCCATTTCGGGGTCAGGCTTCAAACCGGACAGTGATGTGATGTTGTTGTTTACAACGGCAGACGGTGTTGAAAGTGACGTCACTTATGCGCTGGATCCTGCCCCCGTTGCTGATGCCAAGGGTCACTTCACCACCACATGGAGCTATGGCCGTTTTGTCAAAAAGAAACTGGTGTCACCTGGCTCTTTCACCTTGAAAGCCACCGACGCTGATTTCGCCCCTTTGGGGGAAACAACAATCACCTTTGCCAAATAAGCCAAACGGGGACGAGCAATCGCCCCCGTCTCTAAAAGGAAAAAATCATGACCCGCCACACCCAGTTTTGCCCTGTCCGAAAGGTTGGCAATGGCAAATTCCATCACTTTTTCGGCTATTATAACAAGTCAAATTTCGATGCAGCAGGCAATCGGCTTTTGGCACAGCGCGTACTGATGCGCACTGCGGATCTGACGGGTCATGAGCATTGCGAGGTTGGTTATTTTGATCTGCAACAGAATGATCAGTTCCATGTGATTGGCAAGACAAGCACATGGAATTGGCAAATGGGCTCACAATTGCAATGGCTTGGCGGCAGCAAGGATCGCCAAATCATTTATAACAGCCGTCGCGCACAGCCTGACCGCTCGCTGCCTTATCCTGAATATCGCTCGACCATTCATGATCTGGACAGCTGCACAGACCGGCACTTGCCTTTGCCCGTCTATATTGTTGCCCCCAATGGTTGTGATGCTTTTTGTGTCAATTATTCGCGTTTTCAGATCACTCACCCAACCATTTGTTATCGAGCTTTGCATGGCGAGCCGGATTTGGCGCTTGCGCCGTATGATGACGGTATTTTTCGTATGGATATCGCGACAGGATCTTATGAGTTGATCCTCAGTCTTGCTGATTTGACCCAGTTCCAGCCGGTGGCTTCCATGGAGAAGGCCATTCACTGGATCACCCATATGGAAATGAACCCTTCCTCCAGTCGTCTGTTATTTCTTCATCGCTGGACAGAACGGGTGGAGGATGAAACCTGTTTCCTGCATCGTCTATTCACCTGCAATCCTGATGGATCTGATTTGAAATTGCTGGAATGTTCCGATCATCCATTGCCGCAATTGGCGGATGATTTCGACCCAGATGCCGTTGGCACATTCGATTATGAAAAATCGGAATATCAAATTTCGCATCCTCTTTGGAAAGGCGATCATCATGTCATTGTCTGGGGGCCTCATAAGGGGGAAATTCACTATCATCTTTATGATGACAGAACGGGGCAAGCGCATATTGTCGGGAGGCAAGACCTTACCGAGAATGGGCATATGACCTATTTCAATGCTGGAAACTGGATGCTTTCGGACACCTATCCTGATGATCGGAGCCATGAGCGTTTTCTGTTTTTATGGGATTCTGACAAGGAAATCAGACTGGATATCGGCTCTTTTAAGACCGATCCCAATCTTGGTAAGGAAAATCGCTGCGATTTGCATCCGCGCTGGCGACGGGACGGGCTGGCTGTTTGCATCGATTCCATTCACGAGCAGGAGCGCCAGCTTTATATTGTTGATGTCAGCGGTATTATTGGCGCATCATAGAAATGCTTGCTCAATTGCCGCCATGGCCGTCCCTGTTTGCCTGATCGACGTCTGCCTGATCCCAAAAACCGATCTGGATGCCACGGAAAAATTCCATTCCGGCGCGTTTGTCGATCTCGCTGTCTGATATGGTGACACGGTTATGATGTTGGCGCGCCCAGTCAAAGAGATGCGAGAGCAATTGCTCTCGTATGGGGGCATGCTCGATGCTGGTGCCCAGATCCTGAAATTCCTCAGGATCGCTTTGCAGATCATACAGCATGGGGCGATAGCCCTCGACATGGATCAGTTTATAGCGCCCATCATAGACCATGGTCAGGCGGCAATCCTTGATCTCTTGTTGCAAGAGGCTGCGGGCCAGTCGCGAGGAATAATCATATTCTGAGATGACAAAATCCCGCTCAAGCGGCACTTGCTCACGAATATGGGGCAGCAGTGATGTGCCCTCAAGAATGTGATCTGGCACCTCGCCACCGAAATATTCGATAAAGGTCGGCGCAAGGTCAATGCTTTCCACCAATGCTTGGCTGACACTGCCCCGGCTCTTATCTGCGGCGCTGGATGGGTCCACAATGATGAGCGGAATTTTCACCGATTGTTCGTGGAACAATTCTTTCTCGCCCAGCCAGTGATCGCCCAGATAATCGCCATGATCAGAGGTGAAGACAATCAGGGTCTCGTCCAACTGGCCGCTTGTCTCAAGATAGTGCATGAGACGGCCAATCTGATCGTCAATTTGTTTGATCAGCCCCATATAGGCAGGGATCACCCGTTCGCGCACTTCATCGCGGCAAAAGACTTTGGAAAAACGATGCTGGTGATAGGCCGCCAGCAAAGGGTGAGGATTTTGCTGTTCTCTCTCATTGCGCAGCACAGGGATGATATCATCCTTGCCATACATATCGTGATAGGGGGCGGGCACGATATAGGGCCAATGTGGCTTGATATAAGACAGATGCAAGCACCATGGACTGTCTTTTGATTGCTCCATGAAGTCAATTGCGCGGCTGGTCGTGTAAGGAGTTTCCGAATCCGGTTCTTCTATGCGTGCCGGTTTGTCCGCATGGGACATCAGCCAGCCGGAGAGAATTTCGTCATCTTTTTCTCCCTGTGCCGAATTGGCCCATTGCTCCCATGAATTGGGGCCACCATAGTCAAGGCCGCGCAAATAATCGTTATAATGGCTTGGTTCCTGCGCGCCATCGGGATGAAGGCCGTCCAGCCTGTCCCAGACTTCAAAGCCGCATTCAGAGATATGCACGCCAATGGCAGATTGGGGGTCGATGCCAAGGCGCTTCATGCCCTCAACATCGCCCGCCATATGGGTTTTGCCGCACAGAACGGTTCTCACATCCAGCTTGGAGAGATGGTCGCCGAGGGTCATTTCTCCCACACGCAAGGGGAATTTGTTCCAGGTTGAGCCATGGCTGCGCACATAGCGCCCGGTATAAAAGCTCATGCGGCTGGGGCCGCAAATGGGGGACTGCACATAGGCCTGATTAAACCGCACGCCCCGACTGGCCAAAGCATCAATATGGGGGGTTTTCAAGGAAGGGTGACCAGAACAGCCCAGATAGTCAAAGCGCAACTGGTCGCACATGATGAAGAGAATATTTTTCATGAGACTTCCTTAAAACTGAAACGGGTATGAAGAGCTGGGCTACGCTGTGCTGGGTTGGGCCGGACTGGTCTATACACCGAATATTATGCTCTGATAACACCAATCATATTTCCTGTCTCGTGTATGCCCCCTGCTTGATGGGACAATCACGACACTGCGTCGCGCATATTTTTGGACTGTTTGGCGAGCGCGCGCATGGCAGTGTTGAACAGCGTGACATCAATGCCCGTTGCAACGAAGGTTGCGCCCAGATCCAGACATGTTTTGGCAAAGTCCATATTCAGGGTCAGGATGCCCGGTGCCTTGCCTGAGGCGGCAATGCGTTTGATGGCATCCTCAACGGCAGCCATTACGTCCGGTGCTGCCGGATTGCCGATATGGCCCATGTCAGCGGCCAAATCTGACGGACCGATGAAGACGCCATCGACCCCATCAATGGCCAGAATATCATCCAATGCTGCAAGACCGGCGCGATTTTCCACCTGTAGCAGCAAACAAATCTGCTCATCTGCCGTTTGCAGATAGTCTGGTATGGCGGCAAATTGTGAAGCACGGGCAAGCGCTGATCCGACACCACGTTTGCCAAAGGGCGGATAGCGCACCGCGCGCACCAGATCCGCCGCTTGCTCGCCGCTTTCCACCATGGGAATGAGCAGGGTTTGGGCGCCTGCATCCAGCACCTGCTTGATCATCCAGTCTTCGCCAATGGGCAGGCGCACAACCGGATGACTGCTTGATGCGTCGATCACCTGTAATTGGGCGAGAATGGAGCGCAGATCATTGGGCGCATGTTCCCCATCGATCAAGAGCCAGTCAAACCCGGCACTTGCAGACATTTGTGCTGCATAGGGATCGGCCATCCCGACCCAACAGCCCATTTGTGCTTTGCCTTCTTTCAGCGCTGTTTTAAAGGTGTTTATTGGTGCTGGCATTGTCTTGTCTTTCTATTCAAACTGGCAGGTCACAGACCCAAAGGAACCAAAATCAGCTTCAAAGCGGCTGCCCGATTGCGCCTCGATCGGGCGGATGAAAGAGCCGGACAGCACAATATCGCCAGCCCGGATATGATCACCATAGATGGCAAGGCGGTTGGCCAGCCATGCAACGGATGTCGCCGGATCATCCAGCACGCCAGCCCCAAGGCCTGTTTCTTCCACCTCGCCATTGCGTTTGACAATGGCCCCTGCCCAGCGCATATCAATCTCGTCCGGGTCAAAGCGCTCCTTGCCCAGAATAAGCCCGGCATTGGCGGCATTGTCTGCGATGGTATCAAAAACTTTGCGAATGGCCCCGGTCTCAGCATCTTGTCGCACGATCCGGGTGTCGAGAATTTCCAGAGATGGCGCAAGGCTTTTTGTTGCTGCCAGCACATCTTTGCGGCTTACATCGGGCCCTTTCAGATCGTCTTTCATGATAAAAGCAATTTCAGCTTCGATCCGCGGCTGGATGAAACGATGCTTTGGGATGGTTGCGCCATTGTCAAACAACATGTCGTCAAACAGAATGCCACTATCGGGAATATCGATTTTGAGCGCATCTTGCATGGCCTTTGAGGTCAGGCCAATTTTCCAGCCGATGATTTTGCGCCCCGCGCTCAGCTTGTGATCGACCAACGCTGATTGCACCCGATAGGCATCTTCCATATCCATGTCAGGATTGGCCTTGGTCAGCAAGCCAATTTGTTTGCCTGTTTTCTCAGCTTCAAAGAGGGCATTGGCGAGTGCAAAGACATCTTCATTCATGCTCATTGCTCGTCCTCCACTGTGTTGACAAGAGTGCCGATGCCTTCGACCTCAATTTCGACCACATCGCCGGGTTTGAGATATTTGGGTGGATCAAATCGCGCCCCTGCTCCGGTTGGAGTTCCGGTGATGATGATATCGCCGGGCTGCAAGGTCATGAAGGTGGAAATATATTCAATTTCGCGGCGGATCGGGAACATCATGCGACTGAGCACATCATCTTGACGCACCTCCCCATTGACGCGGGTGATGATGCGGGCCTCATCCAGTTGCGCGGCATCGGTGAAAGGCACAAGCCATGGACCAATAGCCCCAGATTTGTCCCAATTTTTGCCTTGGGTGACATTGAATTTGGCATGGCGCACCCAATCGCGGATGGTGCCTTCATTGCAAAGAGTCAGGGCTGCAATGTGATCATAAGCCTCTTCTTGAGGGATACGACGCCCAGCTTTGCCGATGACAATGGCGACTTCCCCTTCATAATCAAGGGTATGATTTTCCAAGGGGCGGATGAGCGGGCGCTTATGGCCGGTAAAGCCAGAGGCAAAACGGGGAAAGAGCGACATATATTTCGGCTGCTGGCTGCCATCTTTATATTCGGCATTGCGATCTGGGAAGTTCACGCCCACGCACAGGATACGCGGTGCGTTTGGCATCACCATTTCATAGTCAAACTCGGTATGGGTGACTGCACGATCTTTGGCCTCTTTGACCAAATGCTCAAAGCCGCCAGCGGCAATCGCATCATAAAGCGTTGGCCATTGGGGAAAATCCGGTGACAAGGCAATCGCCCCCTCATCGGTGATGGCCCCATAGAATATTTGGCCTTTGGCACGATAGGTTGCAATGCGCATTCAAGCCTCCTTGGCGGCATGGATTACCCATGCAGAGAATGGTTTGGTTCCGGGCAGTTGGTGAGATGGGTTAAAGATTCAGCTTAGTGCCCGATTTAAAAGTCTCTGTCTGAGACTTTTAGGCGGCATATCCAGCCCTCTCCCCCTCCCAAACCGCCCACGAGGGTACCATGACGGGTGGTTTGGGAGGGGGAGAGGGCTGGCTC
>JAOXSG010001108.1 GCA_025800105.1 Cohaesibacter sp.
ATGAATTGTTAATGAGTTTGAGAACTGTGTTTCAAAAAGTGGCACGAGACAAGGTGAGATACCCTGAGATACCCGACATGCCAGACAGACAATGAATGATCAGATGCGGCTGATCTATTCTGTGGGGAGGGGGGATCCTGATGAAAAATTAGCTGTGTCGAGTGTTTGATATTATCTTCTTAATCAAGGCATTGAAAAACTAGAAAACAAAGATCAGAAATAGAATTACTAAAATCAATGCTAATTAGGCCCGGGTATCAAAATCTCTGTCTCGTTTATAATTTTCTCCGTTGCGAACTCGATGAATTGTTAATGAGTTTGAGAACTGTGTTTCAAAAAGTGGCACGAGACAAGGTGAGATACCCTGAGATACATACCAGACAGACAATGAATGATCAGATGCGGCTGATTTATTCCGCGGGGAAGGGGGTTGGGGGGTGGCGTACTTGAGTAGGTTGTGTGCGCGTCAGGCCTCCAAATGTCGACCCCGTTTTTGGAAGGGTATGCAATCGAATTGATATCCCGTTCTAAAAATACCGTAAAATTCCGATAATAAACCCCCCTCCCCCCCCAAAAAAAAAAAATAAATAAAAAATATCTCAGACGCAGAAACCCTTCCGAGAGCAAGCCCTCCCGAATATAAGCCCATGGACTGTTAGTGCTGGCTGTTTTAAGCTGTTCTAGGCTGTTTTCTTAGTGTTTTAGGCTGTTTTTATTATCAAGCCCAACCCATTTTGAAACGCAAAATTCCTCCGAAAATACGCTCCCCCGAAAATAAGCCCACCAAAAAAGTCTTTTAAACAAATATAAGCCCAGGGCGTATTATCGGATTTTTAC
>JAOXSG010001117.1 GCA_025800105.1 Cohaesibacter sp.
GGATTGCAGCCAACGAGCGGATCAAAGAACAGGCAAAGCAAAACTTCACTGACACGGACTACGCCTTCAAGCTTTATAACTAGGAGCACCCTGACAAAAAATATTGCCTCCGCGCGAGCCAAAATTCTCTGAAATCAGCCAAGCGAGCAGCAAAAAAAAGGCGAGCTCCTGTTCGTGGGCACAGGCGCCCTTACGCTCGGTAACGCGGCCTTTCGTTTTCTTTGAACTTTTCATTACCATACCTTTATACGATGGACACCAAACTCGCAAAGGTATACTACAGCCCCTGGGGCTACTGGAAAGGTATTGCCGCCATTAAAAAATTCTCCGAGGCCGCCAAGGTTTCAGAAGATACTGCGAAAAAATGGCTGGTCAAGCAGGCGCTTTGGCAGATCTACCTTCCCGCGCCGCGGCGCATTCCTCGACCGAAATTCGATGTACCCACACCCAACGCGGTCCATCAAGCCGACCTTCTTTTTCTGCCGCACGACAAACTCCCCCTCGGGCGCAAAGTTTTCAAATACGCACTCACCGTTGCCGACGTGGCCAGCCGCTACAAAGAGGCCGAACCCTTGACTTCGAAAAATTCTGATGAGTTCGCCCAGGCCTTTCAAAAGATTTACAAGCGCGGGCCTCTGAAATGGCCTCAA
>JAOXSG010001121.1 GCA_025800105.1 Cohaesibacter sp.
TAAGTCGGCAAGTTGAAAAGGCTCAAGCAGAATTTCAGGTCAAGGGGTCCCCTTCCTTGGCATCGACTTGGCATTGTTTACGCACGTGAACTCGTTCAACCTGTCATTCAAGACAATTAAAGGCATGCAAACGTCTACAACATGAATATTTTATAAGCTCCGGTGCATGGTGGCATGCCGTTGATTAGCTCGATCATCAAGTTGCATGGCGAAACGCTACTGTTTGTTTCAAATACTAACTAGTTTCAAGTTTTCATCAACGTCGTCAACTGCGGTGTAAAACCCCTTTTTTGTTTGCAGCGTTTCTTTTTAGTTGTTTGCAGCGTTTCCTTTTTGTTTGCAGCGTTTCTTTTTTGTTTGCAGCGTTTCTTTTTTGTTTGCAGCGATGCTTTCTATTTGCAGCGTGTCCCTTGTGGGCCACCGTATTGTAGCGTTTAATTAGTGGTTTTTATTAGTTTCTGATCAATTTTGACGGTTTTGAGGGCTTCTGGAAAAATCTAGAAATCCAAGATGGCTGACCAAGATGGCCGCCGCTCAGAAAT
>JAOXSG010001136.1 GCA_025800105.1 Cohaesibacter sp.
GACGCCGAACGTGATCGTGCCGCCGCCCGACCACGCGAGTACGCGCTATTGGGGAGCGTTCCCCCGGACACACGTGTCACTGTTTGTATTTCTCGGCCTTGAAAGACCGATGACGCCGTGTCCTCCAATGCGCCGACAGCCCCATACTGGGAACTGCCGTGCACGGAGTCCTGCGTTCGCGTATCATCCGGGGAATGACTTTTGCTGCTGTGCGGGCTCGACATCTTTCTTCCGCTGCTTTTCTCTTCTGCAAAACAATTGTTTGTTCACTGCAATAATTTCTGGTCTTCAACTGATGTTGCGTAGACCTTGGTCACTTCTTTTGCCGATGCTAAACAAACTTCCCTGCGTCCCTTGCCCGAAGAATCCCCAAACTCTACCACTACAAAGTCAATTCCTGGTCAGCTTCAGTCGTTGGACTTCTTCCGCCAGCAATCTGCTTGGATCCAGCTGTTTCCGCTCTACTCCGCCGCAATTTTAGGAATCAATTGGTCTTCGTTCG
>JAOXSG010001139.1 GCA_025800105.1 Cohaesibacter sp.
AGCACATCACTTGCAACCGCCGATGGAACGAGTCAAGGAAGAAGACGGAGCTCCAATAGAATTCGCAAACAATTCAGAAAATGTCATTGAAATGGAAAAGAGTGTGATGGAAAACCCGACGTCAGGAGACAAATTTGTGAAGGTGAATAAAATGGGAGAAAAGCACAGAAGAAACAGAACATTGAAACAACTCAAGATGATTGAACAAAAGAAGAAGCAGAGAGTCCAAAGAAAGACAAAGACACTCACCAAGCAGAAACACATGCAGCAACTGGCCATGAAAATCACCCTGGCACATATCTTTTCAAGAATCCCAGTGGCTAAACTGATTGAGTTGTCCCAGAAGAGTGGCCCAAGAGGTGTGAAGACGTAAACCAGCATCACCGTGTGTATTTCAACATGGCGATCTGTCTAATCATTGACCTGGAAGGTTTTTTCCAAAACAAGTAGCATTCTACTCTGGGGCAATGGGTGTGGCTGTGTAGATGGTGGCCACAATCCAGAATGGGTCTAAACCCTTCTGTTAATAAGTCTTTGACTTTGGGACAATTGTAATCCTCAA
>JAOXSG010001150.1 GCA_025800105.1 Cohaesibacter sp.
ATATGTAGAAAGTGACGAAGAGGACAACATCTTAGAGCCAGAGGAGAATGATAAACCACATGACCAGGAAGAATATTTAAACTGAATCAGGGTGATGATTGTAGCACCAAATCATTGCCCCCTGCTGGAAGACCACCCACCAAGATATCTCAACATAATAAAGTGTGCTTGACAACAGAGGAGGCCAAGGCAGTTTATGAGTGCCTTAATCAAGACCAAATAGTAAGTCCTATACATTTTGATAAAGATTTACCAAAATTGCATTCTATAAGAGAAGCAGCATATGCAAAATTAGAACATATTCTAGAAGAAGAAGGCCCCCTCAATCCATATGAACATGCTCTGTTGCACCCATATCATGAACTTCCAACCAAAACACCAGAGATAGAGGATTTCTATGACATGTATGGTCAGGGACCAAAAACCCCAAATACTCAAAGCATGGAGGATTGGTCAATCCTCAGCACTGAAATCCACTATGCTCACCAGAAAAGTACAGGAACAAATGACCTTCTTGTATTAGGAGGACAGGAGAAACTCCTTCAAGAATGGGTATCCTCAG
>JAOXSG010001164.1 GCA_025800105.1 Cohaesibacter sp.
TTTTCTCTTCGCGGTGACCTTCTATCACCTCTCCCTCGCTTTGACCGCTCACATATAGAAAAAGCCCAACTTCATAATGCTTCCTCCCGTATGATTCAAAGAGTTAAAGCTGGCGCTGCCCTTGGTCTCTCTTTTCGAGAGCGTACTCTCTTTCTTTCATTCTATGTATTATCTCTCCCACATTATCACCATTCCACCCTTGTTCCTTCTCCTGCCTATATTGATACTTATTTTCGCCTTATTCGGCAACTTCTCTGCAAGCGTGCTTGGATACAGGCTAGTATTCTTCACTGCCCAAAAATCTTTCTGCTTTCCTCACTCCTCGGCCTCTGCATTCGGCTATATGGGTCAAGCATCGTTCTCTGGCTTTGTGGCCTTACCCTCTCTCTCCCAACTCTTCCTAAGCAACTATCTGAAGGATTGGCCAGTATCCACTCAGAAGCAATTAAGGCCAATCGCTATAACAAAGAACCTTTCTCTCATCAACTTTACAAGTATGTTTCCGATTCCTACTCACCATCCAAACTCTCTCGCCTTGTCACCCGCACTTTCAAATCCCATGTTATGCGCATGCTTCAAGCCGATTCTCGAGCTTTCCTTCGTCTG
>JAOXSG010000019.1 GCA_025800105.1 Cohaesibacter sp.
ATTTCTCCCAGACAGTTCCCGCCTCCTGAGTAACCCGCCTTAATTCCGCCCTCTCTTCTCCCACCTCCCGTAGACTTCCTGCCCCCCTTTTGCCAGAGTAGTTTAGGATTTCGCGTGGAATAGAAGCTTTGTTTTGATTGAACCTCGTTTTGTTTCTACCCTTGGCACAAGTGGAACCGATATGTAAGTACCTTTTTCTTCCTTTTCTAGGTTAGCTTTTCCAATCACTTATGGGCGTAATTGTACCTCTAATTGTACAAAACGTTTTTTGATTATTTTTATCACGGGAGGCGTAAATTGGCTGAAGACGCACTAGTAGTGAACGCCCACCTACTCTTAGGCTAGAGAGCACTAGGCTCTAAATAGTGTAGTTTTTTGCAGTAATTATGGAATGTTTCTCAATAGGCTTGCTTAGTTTCTAAGATAGTTTTATATTTGTTTCGTTTGTGTAATTGTAACAATTGCAGTGTTGCCGTAAATGCCTTAGTTTCATCTTTCATCTCAG
>JAOXSG010000027.1 GCA_025800105.1 Cohaesibacter sp.
TGAGGATGGGACGGATCAGCAAGCGGCGCAGGGACAGATAGACCAAAGTGGCAGTGATCACAGAAATAACAAGCGATAACAACAAGATATTGATGGCAAACTGGAACATATCCTGCCGCAGCGGCGTTTCGTCAAAAACCAGTTCGATGATGCCCTTATTGGTGCTGGACTGGCCACTGATGCGAATGGTGCGCCCTTCCCCCCAGATAAGCGTATCAAAGGCGGCAAAGATCGACTGAACCGGCGTCATGGCGCGGATATCATCATTGCGGCGGATTTCGCCGGGCATGTCGATCATGGCAAGAAGCTGGCGCTGGCCTTCTTTGCGCAAAGCCAAAGTCTGGACATTGAGGCGTTCAAGCAAGATATCTTCGAACATGTCATTGGCCGCATCGGGGGAGCCTTGGGTATAGGCAAGGGTAGCAATTTCGGCCAATTCCAGTTTTCTCGACATCCAATCAACCCGAAATTTGGAGATTGAGGGAACGAAGATCAAAACTTCACTCAACATGACAAACAAAATTGTCAGAAACAGCAATTTGGACGACAAGCTGAAGCCCTTGACCTTCAAGGCTTCCTTGTCAGGTTGCAGAGGTAAGACCTGTC
>JAOXSG010000030.1 GCA_025800105.1 Cohaesibacter sp.
TGAACCGAATCTTTCAATAGTACAAAAGCCTATACAGGGACTTCCTTTATCGAGTGGCATTGACCCTACCGTTCAACTTTGGTTGCACTCAGGATTTCACATTCACTGAAAACGCGCGGAAAAAACTGCCAAAATTTGCCACGCCTGCACAAGCATCTCCAACAACTTATAGTTCATCTTAATACCACCCGCAACAGCTTTGTCGATGATTTCACAGGAAGCCTGGAAAATCAGCCCTAGAGAGTTGTTTTGAGACATTTCCACTGTTTTTTTCTGCACATCTAAAGGCAAAATGTTGTTGATGTTGAACAAAACTTCATCAAAGGCGGCTAGTTGTTCTTTTCCTTCACCTTGTGATTCAAACTCTGGAAAGCTGGAGGTACCCTCGGTTTCGTCATTCTGGAACTTGTGACTGAAAATCAACTTTCAGAGTCGAAGATCAGGCCTGGTATCGTGTGACAATTTGCAGCATGTTCCTTTTCTACTTATTTGTTGCTATCTATCTATCTATCTATCTATCTATCTATCTATCTATCTATCTTGTTAAAATACATGTATATACAATAGCTGTGATACCTGGTGTAGACAATTGCATACACAATGCATCCTGCAGGGCCCTTGGGTCAAGTTACTGAGAGACAATTGCCCAGAGAAAAAGTGAGTGAGCTGAACATCACAATACATCGTGTACAAGTTCAGTTGATTTTTACATGGTAGCGGAGCAAACAATCCTGGTTCGACAGTCCAGGTGAACAAGGACAACAACCACTGCGCACATACAAACAAAACAGTACGCGGACTGCTTGAGAAAGGCAGTCAACAACA
>JAOXSG010000084.1 GCA_025800105.1 Cohaesibacter sp.
CCCAAAACCCCTGGGAGACCCTCATCATACAAAGGAGATGGTCACTATGTGCATGTTATGCTTTTGATTAGTGAGAACATGAGAACATTTTGGTGGCAAAATTGTTTAAAGATGATTTCCAGTTCGTACTGCGTAGGCTCAGTCGATGTTTATGAGCCTCACAAACATCGTTGCCTCGCGACGGAAACTCAACTAGCCTGGTTGGAGGCATATAAAAGGGTAGGAATTTCACGAGATGAAGTATAGAAAAGGGATGGGAAAACTGTCATTTAGGTATTAAAAGGGAGTTTCAAAATATTTCGAACAGACGCAATTAACGGCTGAATCATTCAAGTATTTTAAGGGTTTTCTCAAGTGAAAAGTTTAGTAAAACTCGCTCGGTAGGTATATGAAAGGGGTACCATTTTCTACAAAAGGTATACGAAAGGGATACCTTTTCTCTCAAAAATGGTATATAAAATTGTAAGGGTTTGGACCTCGGGACGGAGCCTCCACGTATAAAACAGGCCCGTAGCCAGGGGGGGGGGGG
>JAOXSG010001003.1 GCA_025800105.1 Cohaesibacter sp.
TATACCGAGGACCAAGGGCTGCAGAGGTATTACAACATTGGGAGCTTACGAAAACTCACTATCTATCCTTGCAGCAGGGATGGGGCCCATCGGCCCTAGATATGACCGTATTCTACAATGATTTCGAAGAAAAGGATGAGGCCATTCAAACCAGAATTGATGAGCTACAGGGCCTGAAAGTACAAGTGTGGCGTACCAGGAAGGGCGTCTATCGGATGAAGCAATATCCGGATGTACGCGACGAACGGAATGCCCACACAGAAGGCTAACTCCTTGACGGGTGTCGTGCAAAGGAAAGGAAGGCCTTTCCGGTGCTTACAATGTAAGCTCCAGCATGACCTTCCTTTCTTGCAGGAACATCATGAAGACGAAGTGTGTTCTGGGCGTACCATTCAGGACGTCTGCTGAGGGTAGCACTTTCCCTCTATGGAAGGTGCATGAGTACAAGAAGTGTGATGGAATGCTACAAAAGAGCTACGAAATGCCATGGAAGGAGAACATG
>JAOXSG010000103.1 GCA_025800105.1 Cohaesibacter sp.
TGTGTGGCGTTAGTGGACAGTGGAGCATCTCAGTCTTATATTGCTCCAGACACTGTGACTATTTGTGAGTTAGACTGTGTTCCTGTTGTGATGCACTTAGAACTTGCTGATGGTAGTAAAATAGAATCTACCGAGCAAACACAGGACACAGTATGTACAGTAGGGGAGTGCATTGGGAAAATGTCATTCACTGTGACAAAGTTGCTTAGCAATGTTGACGTGGTACTTGGGATGGACTGGCTTAGAACTTGGAATCCTGTGATCGATTGGAAGCGCCAGATCCTTTATACTTTCATTCGAGGAAAATGGACCCAAGTACATGGAGTATTGTTGGATGAACAACAACATTGCGGAACTGTAAAAGTGATTGACACTTATTATTTGTCTGATGAGAGAAAACAAAAGGAAGTGAAAGAGAGTGACTGGACTGTTGTACAAAAGCCAAAATTGTGGCAAGAAATGAATGAGAAAATTTCTATGTCCAAGAAACCAGTGAAGCCAGTAATGGTGAAGTCAACGAATGATGAGCAAGACAAGCA
>JAOXSG010000149.1 GCA_025800105.1 Cohaesibacter sp.
GTTGCCATCATCTGCTGATGCTCAGAGTCCGTCGGGGGCTTCACACCTTTCAGGTATGACATTGCAAGTTCATGTGGATCGGCATTTTCCAGATCTAGATCTGGAACAAGACGACGGACAAGCTGTTCTGTGGTGGCATTGTTGCGCATATCAGCCTCATCCTGAGCAATCACCTTGTGAGCTTCTGTGATGGCAGAGCCTGAGAGCTTGTTCTCTCGGAGCAACCGCCGCAGCGTGGCATCTTTGATGAGATTGATCTTATTGATCTTCTTGTTGATGCGTGCCTCCGTTGCAGCCTTCCTCTTTGCATCCAAATCTGTGCATGCGCCATTGGCAAAGGCCGAAGTGACCCAGCTGATGCCGGTGATTCCGGACATGAAGTTGAGCGTGCCGGCAGTGCATCCTGCAGCCACGTTCATGCCGTCCACGCAGTTAGTTGATGCTGCAGCCATTAACTTGACAGAGTTGAACATCATGGTGAGGATGTTGTTGATGACCTCAGAACAAGCGGCATGGCTTGACTTCTTGGCTGGGCAACGTCTGGTTGCAATATCAATCAATGGCGGTATACGCGTAAAGAACCAAAAGCTCTCGGCCACATTCCATGCGCAGAAGACCTTGTCGACTGGTTTTTGCGGAGGCTGTGGCATGTCTGGCATTTCTTGGAGAAACCTGTCAACAAAGCTTGAGGCATTCGCCGCGAGTCGGCGTTCACCA
>JAOXSG010000212.1 GCA_025800105.1 Cohaesibacter sp.
GGGAGTCTGCCATTTTTTACTGCCACTGCACGCACCACTGCACACTACTACACCTGCAGAGCACACACTACACCTGCCATGCCACTGGAAGCTACGCTGCACTTGCCATACAGTGACCAGAAACAGGACTAGCAACAAGAAACGCAGAAGAGAACTGCGCACACTGTACCGACTACATCAAACGACAGACGAGGACCAACAGACAACACAACGGAAACGCCCAGCGTCACAAGCGAGACTTCGGGCGTCACAAGCGAGCCAAAACTACGGTCACAAGCGAGGCACCGACCCACATTTCATTCTCAGCTGCAGTGTTTGGATATCGATATGTAATCTTTCTCCAGAATGTTCATGTCATGTTTCTGACCCTACGACATCTCAAAACTGGGTGCTTTGGAGATCCCAGAACCACGAAGCTTTCACTCCATGTCAGCAGTTTCATTGCGCAATGAACGCGCCTGGAACTCCAAGTCCAACCAGTTTTTTTATGGTTATTCCAATTCGATGAATCCAAATCATTACATAAAACAATTGTTGTTTCACCA
>JAOXSG010000216.1 GCA_025800105.1 Cohaesibacter sp.
AATACTGAAGCTACTTTCAGTGATAATTTCAGCTGATTGGAGGCCTTCTGAGGTACGAAATACATGTTTACGTCTTTTGTGGCCGGAGACTGGGCCCCATACTCGGAATTCGTCTTCTGCGATATCGTCCGATTTTCGTATCTGTATTACGGCCGTTTTAGAGGTCAAAAACCGCTTTTGGCGAACAATTTCGACGGCGAAAGTATTTTACAGAAAAAGTGGAAGCAATTTGGACCATTAGGTAGAAAACAAGAGCGAAAATCGCGGTGAGAGAACATTAGTCGATGTCCGTAAACCACTTGGCCCGGTGGTTTTTGCGGCCGTTTTAGACGTTTTACCGGTCAAGAAATATATTGGCGATCAATTTCGACGGCAGAAGTATTCTACAGAGAAAATGGAAGCGATTTGGACCATAAGGTTGAAAACAAGAGCGAAAATCGCGGTGAGAGAACACTAGTCGATGTCCACATAAACCACTTTCGATGTAAGTCCGTAACCACTTGGCCCGGTTGTTTTTGCGCCCGTTTTAGCGGTCAAGAAATAGATTGGCGATCAATTTCGACGGCAGAAGTATTCTACAGAGAAAATGGAAGCGATTTGACCATTAGGTTGAACACAAGAACGAAAG
>JAOXSG010000217.1 GCA_025800105.1 Cohaesibacter sp.
AGGGGATTAAAGGTACAGTGATGGAAAGTAAGATAACTAATGTGTGAGCTGGATCCACTAGAGTTTGAACAGTACTTCGATGGAGAGGATCCATCTGTCGGAGAAAATACAGTGTGCGATGTGCAAATGCCTCATGGCATATCGATGGTAACCACAAGATGTTCAAAATATCTTGTTTAGAGTGCTGGCAATAGCATTTGAGGGCATATAAATTTCCAAACTGAGCTTAACGGGGGGGGCTGGGGGGGGGGCACAAACTCCCGCCCCTTCATCCCCACCCCAACCCATCCCGACCATACAAACGGCTGTAAATGTTCGAGACTATAGCATATCTTGTTCATTACTTCCTTTTTCTGTCCCTCCATCTTTTTTCATATGCTCGCTTCACGAGGTCTCTGGTCCACCAACCTTTGCTCAATTGGCTGCACGTTCTATCGTCAAAAGTTTTCTAGTAATGACTTTGCCTGCCGTGCGATATTTGCTATTAGGGGGCTCAAAGTACAGATGTTGGAATGTTCC
>JAOXSG010000221.1 GCA_025800105.1 Cohaesibacter sp.
GTTTCGTTCCGCTCCGTGTTCTCATTTAGGCTGCTTTTCTCTCGAAAGCCAAGGGGCTTTTCCAGCCGAGAGCTGAGTGTTTTCTTCGCGGATTGTAGAAACCATTGATATACTCAAAAATTGCCACTTCAGCTTGCCTCCTTGATTGCCAGCTTTGCCTCCAGATCAATTCGGCCTTGATGGTCTTGAAGAATGTCTCTACCGCCGCATTATCATAACAATTGCCCTTTCCGCTCATAGATGGCCTGAAGCCGTGTTGACGCAGGATCTTCTGATAATCATGAGAGCAATATTGGCTGCCGCGATCAGTGTGGTGAATACAGCCCCGAGGTGGTTGCCGCAACGCGATTGCCATATTCAGAGCGCGGATCGCCAAGTCTCGCTTCATGCGATTGCTGACTGCCCAACCGATCACTCGGCGGGAATGAAGATCCAGGATCACGGCGAGATACAGCCAACCTTCACGTGTCCAGACATAACTGATGTCGCCAGCCCATTTGTGATTGGGTTTGTCGGAAGAGAAGTCCCGGTTCAAAAGATTGGGCGCGATATTGAAGCTGTGATTGCTATCGGTCGTGACCTTGTATTTGCGGGTTCTCTTCACACAAATACCATTCTCCCGCATCAGACGACCAACGCGCCTATGGCCAACATTCAGACCCTGCTCCTTCAATTCTTCTGTCATACGCGGTCGGCCATAGCTAACCCAGGCTGAGGCGCGATTGCTCCTTTATATGGGCCAGAACAATCATATCAGTCCGTTGTCTTTGACTGGCGGGGCGCTTGCAAAAGGCACGAAAGCCCCGAGTGCTGACTTCCATGAGCTGACAGAGACGTGTGATGGAAAAGGACTTTCGGTGTGCCTCGACAAATCTGAACCTCATGACTTTTGGCTCGCGAAGAACACCGTGGCGTTATCGCCTAGAAATGATTCACTGGATCATTTTCTAGACGGCTCAACTTTAGAATGTCCCGCTCCTCCTTGAGGATACGGATCTCACGTCGAAGTCGTTCATTCTCTGCTGCAAGGCGCTGATCATCGACGGAGACCACATCAATCTCCTTGTGGGATGTAACCCACTTATTCAACGTTGACATCCCAATCCCCAGATCAGATGCAACCTGCCGTCTTGTAAGGCCACTGGTCAGTGCAATGCGAACCGCTTCTTGTCGAAATTCTTCGCTTTTGTATCGTCCCATAAAAAATCTCCTTTGTTGCAGTATATGCTTTCAAAGGAGCGGCACAATTCCGGGACAGGTCCA
>JAOXSG010000229.1 GCA_025800105.1 Cohaesibacter sp.
CGTGACTTATGCAAAAACAAAAATCCGTGACAGAGCCCCTTGAAGTAAATTTAAAAAATGAATAAATAAGTAAATTTTAAAAAAAAGCGAATTTAAAAAAATTAAGCAAATTTAGAAAAAAAAAATCAGGTTCGAACCCGGGGAAAATGGTACTATAGACAGTCGCCTTAACCACTGAGCTACGCAAACACCGCTAAGACATAAAGTATATATAAAGTGTTACCATAACAGTAAATACGAACCAACCGTGTTTTCGGCGATTTTTCGCCATAAACGGCCCCAGAACGTCGACCTAAAGCAGTTGGCATTGTTAAAATAAATATATTATGGCAATTTGGAGAAAACATTTGCAGTTTATCAACGTAATGCTTGCAAATCGATCACCGATGAGCGTGGCCGAGCAGGGTTCGGGGAGAATGACTTATGCCAAAAAAACCCCCTTTGCAGCGCACTACCTGCGCTTCAGTGCACAGGTAACAAGAGCACCGTGAGCTTAAACCTGCGTGTGATGCTCACTCATGCCACATAAGAAATATAGAGGCATTAGCTCCTTAACTCTGACTCTAAG
>JAOXSG010000239.1 GCA_025800105.1 Cohaesibacter sp.
GGGTATGCCCTCGACCGCTCGGAATTTCCATGCTATCTGGTATGGCCCTTCAGAGATCGGGAGGGGTACATTCTGGTCGACACCACTTCGCAAGACTTCCTGGGCCTCACTGCGGAAACTTATTTCCGACCTTTGGGGCTCCAACACTTCTATGCCGCCTTTGCGCTTGACACCAATGTCAGTTTGAGGGCTGATGCGCTGACTCAGTTTCAACTCGACCCTGAGGAGGTCACCCTGGACCTCCGGGTGACACCAACTGCAGTGGCTAGGAAGCGGTGGGGCAACCATTTTGAACAGCCTACTGACCAGATCGGTCTTGAGCTTCGCAGGAATCGCGTCCCGAAGGAGGTGATCATGACGATAGCGAAATTGACAATGACTCAAGTGGTGACGATACCTACAGCTCATACTCCAGTTCTGATGACAGCAGCAGTGACAATGATGTTTCCACTGAAGATTCAGCCAGGTCTCCCCTGTCCGATGACATTGAGCAGTATGAGACCATGCTG
>JAOXSG010000240.1 GCA_025800105.1 Cohaesibacter sp.
GGAACATGTCGATGTCGAGGCTGATTTACTTGCTCATCCACGTATTTGTGCCCGCACAAATGGCAAAGTAAGGCTGTGTGTATGTTAAAATCAATACTGTACAATGAAACCTTTTTTAAAATGTATTATGATAATGCGATATGTTTTGAAGGTATGTTACATGCAATGCCAAAGTGTCATCGCGCGTTGTGGATACGTTATGTAGCGAAGTGCCTGAATACTTGCATGGGAGGCCACACTGGTTTGTGCGGCATTGCATTTCCCGCCTGAGAAATGCTGCCGAAATGGATCCGGGAGCTGTAACACAAATGACAGCAGATGCTTTTCAGGTAACACGACGTATCAATCGTGTAAATGTTCAAATAATCCCCAGAATATGAGCTTGCATCATTGTTACGTGTCCACATAGGTTAGGAGTTCACGAGGAGACGGGCAGTACACTGTGGAACTAACAGGGTGTATGCCCAGGTGTACCTGCGTCGATTGGCTGGAGACAGAACTGCCCTGCAAGCACATATTCCACTGCCTCAAAGTCCAGCAGATGACCTGGAATGACTTGCCCGAGGTTTTCAGGTATGT
>JAOXSG010000250.1 GCA_025800105.1 Cohaesibacter sp.
CAGCATGGCCTGCTGGATGGGATGAAGCTGACCGTCATACCCTCTTAAATGCTCGATGGTGACAATATGACAGCCATCGAGACTGGAGAGAAAGCGAATGCAGCCATTGACCGGTTCATAGAGCAGTTCCTTGCCAATCAAGCGCCCCACCAGCACGGTGCAAGCGCCGCAATCGCCCTCGGCGCAGCCTTCTTTTGATCCGGTCAAGCGTTTCTTTTGCCGCAAGAAATCCAGCAACATCTCACCTGTTCCCACGTCCTGTAACATATTGGGCTGGTCATTGAGCAAGATATGGATGCAATTTCTCATGCTGGACGCTTTCTCATGCTGTACGCTTTATCATGCGGGAGACTGGCCATAATACCAACGGCATAAAAGATTGACCCATAGGATGCCTTGAAATGGTTTACTGGCAAGGCGTCGGCTCGATCGGACAATGCCGGGGCATTTTCTTTTTTGATGCGAACCTTTTGCATTGAATTGTCAAGACAATTCAATGAGGCGCGCCCTAGAAAGACAACGCAGCTCAGTGAGCCATTTCAAAGCATCCTATGGATCAATCTTTTATGCCGTTGGTATAACTTACCAGCCACCACCGCCACCGCCTCCTCCCCCACCACCGCTGGAGCCACCTCCACTGGAGGCCGAGCCAGAAGAAGCGGGTGCGCTCAGACTATCGCCCAGATCACTGGACAGAGCGGCATTCATGCTGTCCATATCAGCGCTGCTAAATTGTCCATCCCGATAATCGCCTTCATACCAGTCTGGGTCATAATGCTCAGCTGGTGACAACTGGCTAAAGACC
>JAOXSG010000268.1 GCA_025800105.1 Cohaesibacter sp.
GTGAGATGCAACAACAGCTCGTGCAAGTATCTCAAGAAGACTATGGAGCTGGATTGAGAATCAAAGAGTTGGAGGCGATAATCACTAGAGAAAGAGAAGTAGCACAAAACATGGTAAGTGTCATTTCGCAAGAAACCTACCAAGAGTGCACAGAACTCCGTGAGAGGGGTGATAGGATTTTCTTCGAAGCCTCAGAAGCAATCGCCCAGAAAGATGTCCAACAATTTCAAGAAAGAGAGATCATCACGGACGAAGCCATGATGTTAAAGAAACAACATGATACTTTGCTGAGCGAACTAGGACAATCGCAGAATGATGCCATCCAAGCCATACAATTCGCACGAGGTGAACAGCGGTGCCTTAACGATGCCAGAGCACGTTTGACTGAGGAAGAGAGCAGCATTCGTAATCTATCTGGTGAGTTAAGTGTCGCACAGTCATACTTCAACCTAGAGAAATCCAGGGTTGAACAATTGACGGAGAGTATGGAAGAAGATCGGAATAGGTACGACAGACGTCTATCACTCATTATGGCAAACCCAGCTATACGCAATCAGGGTACGAATAACGTTGATATGGCATCCAAGATAGAGATACAGAAC
>JAOXSG010000270.1 GCA_025800105.1 Cohaesibacter sp.
GTTTCGTGACATCCGGCTTGCAGGGTTGTTCTCAGCAACGAACTGTCACGTTTTTTCAGCTACAAATGTAGCTGAAGTTGGAGACGAAAATACATTCACAAATCTAACTTCTTGGAATGAAAATGATTTTCTGAAGCCGTTAGTTTCTTCCCGACCGGTAATCCCCACGACTCTCCCCTGAAACTCGTTATTTTTCGCGACTTCCCAAAAACGTGCCTAGCCATGCTTAAAATGTGCATACAGCGTGCCATAATTGTGCCGAAACTGTGCCCAAAACGTGCCTAAAACGTGCCTAAAACGTGCATAAACCGTGCCAAAAATGCCCCGAAAACGTGTCAGACCTGTGCCTGAAACGTGCCCAAAACGTGCTTTTCCTTGTGTTTGGCACGCAATTCGTGTCTTTCCCCTAAACTGAGTTTCGTGCATTGGCACGCTGTTACGCTCGTGTACACCAGTAGCATGCGCCAGACCATATAAGCGCATCCTCTCCAATAAGTGCCC
>JAOXSG010000305.1 GCA_025800105.1 Cohaesibacter sp.
GGCCAGGCGGTCCGGCCCCAATTTATCCATGGCCTGAAGAAGCGCGATATCCTGTTGCTTCTGGCCCAAATAGCCAAAGACAACATCCATATAAATACGGTCGGCTTGGGATTGCGCCAGTTTTTCCAGCAATTGGGCCAGATGTTTGCGCGGAATTGGATAGCCTCCATAAGCGGAGGCTGTCGCCTCATCAATGGCGACAATCATAATCTGCCCACTTGCAGAAACCGGGCTGCTGAACGTGCGCAAATCGGACAATTTTTGATTCAGAGTGGCAAACTGGCCTGAAAATGAGAGAGCGGCGCTGACCAAGCCAATCAGTAAGGCAAAAAACAGCCAATGCGGGAGCAGTCGTTTGCTTTTCTTTGCGATGGTCGCCTCCATACTCATAGTCGGTTGCATCTGGCAGATGCTCTATTGTCCAGGATCTGCGATTGGGGGCAGCGAAGGCACTGAGGGGTCTGTTGCCGCAGCATCCAGATTGTCGCCTAGTCTGGCAAAAGCTGTTTGAAGCGCTGAATTGCTCTCGGACCCCGCAGCAACCATGGCCAATCCCAAAAAGGCTGCCAAAACTGCATATTCAATCGCGGTTGCTCCGCTTTCGTCTTTCAGAAACGTCTTTGTCAAAGGCTCTTTCATCGCGCTTATATACTCGATATGCATCCGATTTCTTTCATTATAGCGTTAAAATATAAATCGAGTGTTTACGGATATTTTCTGAATATTGGCAGTTTTATACCAACGGCACGACCTCATGGCCTTGGTGTTTGCCGCGTCAAAATAGCAAAGAGCACCCATGCAAATAAGAAAAGGCCGTGGCGATCCGCCACGGCCTTTAAA
>JAOXSG010000323.1 GCA_025800105.1 Cohaesibacter sp.
CGAACATATTCATTCACATTCAACGACATTTTTCTTTGTTACGAATATATTCATTCACAGTCACGACATATATTCATTCACATTCAACGAAACATTTTTTTTATTCAACACGGTTGCAACATTCATTCAACATTTTGTAAATAGTGCAAAATTCACAAATTCCATATTCATTCACTTTTAACGATTTAATTCTCATCCACGAATATATTTATTCACATTCACGGTCAAATTTTTATTCAACACTGTTGCTAAATTCGTTCAACATTTGTGCGCATCCCTCTTTACGCACATTAGATCTCAGGCTCCTGCTCTATCTTTTGGGAACACGTGACCTTTCTTCCATGTGAGCGAGCGTTCGCAAGATGGCGTCTCACCGGGAGGATTTGGGGAACACCATAAGGCGTTGTGTTCGCGATGAAATGCGAACTTTCAGTGGTGGAGCACAGAGTCGTTTGAATCGGACACGACATTTAATTCAAAAAGCTTCGACGTCAGTGGCCCGCGAGATTGAAACGGGCATGAGTACTGCCGGTCCAGTCAACAAATTACCGAATGGCGGGAAACGAAAAGTGCCTGGCCATCCATTTCGTCCTCTGTCTGTGTCAAGCAAGCGAAGAAAAGGTGCAAAGGAGCAACC
>JAOXSG010000353.1 GCA_025800105.1 Cohaesibacter sp.
CTCTTGGTGCAGTGCACCAGAGGGCAGGTTATAGGTGTGTGAGGCACCGTTTTGTTTCACCTTAATTCGCGCGTCGTCATTGCCGAGATTTTCTGCCAGGCCGCTGAACTGGCTTTCGCCACTTTGAGCATTGATTATGGCAAACTTGATCGATGAGCTGCCGCAATTGAGTACTATAACGTCTTGTTTCATCGCCTATTTCCGTGGTTTAGTATCTTATGATTTTAATCTGAACCAATAAAAATTAAAATCCGAATATGTTGATTGCGAAGGATTATTTTATAAGCAATTAGTCGCAAATTTGCCTTTCTTATTCGCGATCCCGTCTATAAGCAGGTATGCTTAAGACAGGTAAACCATAGGTGTAAAGTATGGCAAAAGACATTGGCTATTTATTCAGAGAAGGGCAGGCCTATTCGCAAACCTGGCCGGTTAAGCGCGAGTTGTACGCGTTGTTCCCTGAATGCAGAGTGATTGCTGCAACGCGATTCGCCAATAAAGTCATGCCGCCCCTTGCCATTCTGACGGCTGCGGTTTACATCAATTTTTACGGTCTTGATTTTTTGCCTCAGGCATTAACGATGGCGTTCTTTTTTATCAGCTTGCCGATGCAGGGTTTGCTGTGGTTGGGGTACAGAGCCAACCAGCCGTTGCCGCCTTCCACTCAGTCCTGGTATCGGGATATTCACCACAAAATGCAAATGCAGGGCTGCCGGGTTCACGCGGTTAAAGGCCGGCCGCGTTATAAAGAACTCGCTCAGTTGTTAAAAACGGCATTTGATGAAATGGACAAAGCCTTTACCCGTCAGTGGTTTTAAAATTAACGCTTTAGACTAAACGACTGCGCGCTAAAGGGGAAAGAGCTCTGTTTGACTACCCCATAGCTGGCA
>JAOXSG010001025.1 GCA_025800105.1 Cohaesibacter sp.
CATGTTCGCAATATTCTTTCGCAACTTGCAACGCCCCGGTGGAAATTGTTTACAACTCTTTCTCCGCCAGCTTGAAATCTGCTGCGAGCAAAAGACGGGCTCTGATTGCCTAATTTTCACAAAATTGCCTTGCAGGTTTCGATGGACATGTCACACACAGTATATTTCTACTTTTCTTGCAACTCGCAACGTAACATTTTGTTGCCGTTGCAGGTTTGCAAAACTGGGGTGTTACACGCGAAATCTTTCTAGCAACTAGTCTCGCAACAAAAAGTTGCAAGAAAAATTGCCTCGTGTAACATCGACCAGACTTTTTAATGGTCTGCACTCTTATAGACCATAGAAATGGCGCCATAAAATGTTCAAAACTTAAGTGGAACCACGAGCCGCAGGCGAGCGGTTTCACTGCCACGTTCTGGTCGATTCGTTTTTTACAATAACACGAAAAATGTTTAGCGGAATTTGCTTTATTTTCCGTTGCGAAATTGTCAAAACTAAATGCGCGCGCGCGTTGCGTTGCAAATCGTGTCATTTGGCTACTTGCCATTGTATGGGTCTTCATAGCTCAGATGGTAGAGCACTGCAGCGCGAACGCGGAGGCCACGGGTTCGAATCCCGTTGAAGCCCCGAAATCTTTTTTTCGGGCAAATTCGATCGCATTTGCTTAAATTGCGATACAACTGCGATGGTCACGTCTTCATTTCATATCAAGACG
>JAOXSG010000401.1 GCA_025800105.1 Cohaesibacter sp.
ATAGAGCTTATTAGCTGTCATTGCCTTCAAAAATTCGGGCGCGAAATGCAGTTATTGGCATATCGTAATATTATTGGCGCTCATGCTTTCCGCCTGTTGGTTGTCTAATTTACCTCAAAAAAATTGTGAGTAAGAAATCATGCGCTCTGATGGTCCGGACTTCCTTTTGCTTTTGAGCACACAGCGAAGTGGAACGAATTATTTAAAGAGCCTGCTGCAACAATCGGATTATTTCGGTCATGCGGGAGAATGGTATAACCACCATCAGCGAAGCGGCGATTCAAAACTGTCCCCCAGTGCCTTTTTTAAGATCGCCAGTTCCGGTCAAACTTCGAACTCATCCACCCCCGCTTTGACGCTGATGGCCAATCAATTACCTGATGCTGCGAGAGATTTTTTCAGCCTCAAGGCCAAGCGTTCCGCGATCAATATCTCCATGCAGGTCTCTTTTATTGAAGCGTTCTTATCGGTGTTCAGACATCCGGTGGTTCTCAGGCTGAAACGTCACGACAAGCTGGCTCAGGCCATTTCAGCCGTGATCCATGCCCGCACCGGTGTCTCTCAT
>JAOXSG010000407.1 GCA_025800105.1 Cohaesibacter sp.
GGCTGCAGCAGTTTCGTCTTTGGCTAGAATCAATGTAAATATTAATAACACACGGCATTCATGGAAAGCAGGCCTTTTATTATAATTAATTATCGCATCCTTTCTTAATTGCAACTTAAATTTATTATGTAAAATAATTATTAAGTAATTTTAAATAAGAATGTATTTTAAGTCCTGATGATTTTACCGTGTTGAAATAAAGTTAATAAATAAATAAATAAATAAATAAATAAGTAGCCACTGAAGACAGTTCCAAACCGGGCGGCAGTAATCAAAGTTTGGCAGAATTAGAGCGTTATAAATTTGAATGGCCGTTTCCTTCGGAATAAAGGGTCACACCCGTTTGAGGACGCCTATAGCTGAGGATACCTTCCTGCTTATTTCTTCAACGTGTCTGCACCAAGTAAGGTGAGCATCGATGGTAACACCCAGGGATTTGGTATGTCCAACCCTCTTGATGATTTGATCGTCAATTGTTATTTCGACGTCTTGATTTTAAACAGATAAGCTCTGCCTTGACCCAATTATCATTAACTCTGTGTTGGCAACGTTTAAACTAAGCTTGTTGGCTTTAAGCCAGCAGCTTAGGTTACTTAGTTCAGGGGTCAAGGCTTGTTTGAGATCCGTTAACGTTTTAGCCGATAGTGTAATGTTTGCGTCATCAGCAAACATCCTTGGCGCAGCGGCCAGCAGGCAGTTGGGAAGATCATTAATATAAATTAGGAAAAGCAAAGGACCCAGTATACTGCCCTGTGGAACGCCGCACCTGTCTTAATTCCTCCTTTTGTAAGGATAAAAATGTTATTTAGAGCAAGGAAAAAGACTCGCTCGGATTTTCCGAAAG
>JAOXSG010001028.1 GCA_025800105.1 Cohaesibacter sp.
ATTCGGCAATTTTGGGCGTTGTGACAACCGGTACGACGCTCTTATTGATCAGGCCGTCAATTTTGGTCAGCTTGGTCAGGCGCTGATAACCTGCCTGATCGGCCTGCACGAATAGGGTGTGGCGCTGTTCGGCTGTCAGCATCCCGGTGGCGACCGCCCCCAAAGAGGTCTGGAAGGTCTTGACCGCCGCTCTTGTTCCGCGGCCAAAGTCGCCATCAATGCGTTTTTTATAAAAGCCCAATGCTTTCAACGCCCCTTGCATGTCTTTGACATCTTCCTTGACGCGGGCATTGATCTGGCGGCGGCTTTTCTTGGACAATTTGCGGTCTGGCGAGGCCAAAATCCGCCTTTTGTTGCATGTTACACAGCCCGCCCAATGCATTTCGCGGCCATATTTTCTGGCCATATCCTGACGCAGGACTTCTGGTGCTGCGGCCAGCACAACACCTACAATGGCCGCCGCCGGGGAATTGTCCAAAATGCCGTAAGCGGCCAATCCAAGACCCATGACCTGCAAGGCTTTCTTGCCACCACCGCCTGAAAAGGTTTTCTTCATTTGCTTGCCAACATTGCCGAAATCCTTTTTCAGTTTCTTGCCAATGTCGAAGCTATGGGCCGGTTCGGGAACAATCAGAGCGCTCGTTGACAAAATTGCCAGCGCTGATGCGGTGATGACCATGGATTTTTTTGAAAATGCTAACATTATGCCGATCTCCGAAAGACTTTAAATCTGTTTTGAAAGAGTAAGATCAATGCTGCCAAAGCTGATCGTATTGATATTTTCCAGCGAGCAAGCGCTCGGACCAACA
>JAOXSG010000417.1 GCA_025800105.1 Cohaesibacter sp.
ACTAGCTGCGCCCCGTTATGGCCAGCTCAGTGCGCTGGGGGCGAGGTCGGATCGCCTTGCCCGCCATGAGGCAAGGGCGAGTACAGGAGGAATTTGTGATGGACGACCGACGAAAATGATGAAAATGTATAAATATAATTCGAAAAAAGAATATGAAGATGCCTGTCGTAAGAAGAGAAACCGGGCCCGGCGAGAGAGGCGCCGTCGCGCTTACAAGCGCTTGATGGCTGCAAAGAAAGAAGAAGAGACTGCCAAAATGCAGATGCGTGGCGGTCAGAAAAAGTGGAGAGCTGCCAGAACGAGGAAGCACAATCGAGAAGTGCAAAGGCAAAAACAACGGCAGCGCAGGCATCAGGAAAGAAACCGTCAAATATGGGCGAGACTGCAGGCCATTGTGGCCACAGCGAAGTCTGCAGAGACGACGTTGCTGCAGTCAGCTCAAGAAGAAAAAGAAACCCAGATTCATCCACTGGGTGAAAAATTGATTGAGAGAGCAATGACGGACCAGCATTGGGTGGCTATTGGTGAAGACAATGAAGATACTGCGAAGGCCAGTGCTGGTAGGAAAATAGTGGATGGAATTTTATTTCATGTTGCACTGTCTATAAATGGCCGCAGGTGTGTGGCATTATTGGACAGTGGAGCATCGCAATCCTACATTGCTCCAGACACTGTAACACTTTGTGAATTGAATTGTGTACCTGTGGTCATGCATCTAGAGTTGGCAGATGGAACTAAAATTGAATCTACTGAGCAGACCCAGGACACAATCTGTACATTAGGGGAGTGTATAGGGAAGATGTCATTCACCGTGACACGATTGTTGAGTAACGTGGATATTGTACTTGGGATGGACTGGCTACAGAAATGGAATCCTGTCATAGATTGGCGACGCCAGGTCCTCTACACTTTTGTGAATGGGAAATGGACCCAAGTCAATGGTTGTTTATTGGATGGAACTCAACAATGTGGCACTGTAAAGGTGATTGACACTTATCTGTTGTCTGATGAGAAGAAAAAGAATGCCTTGAAGAACTGTGACTGGACTGTGGTAAGAAAACCACAATTGTGGCAAGTAATGAATGACAAAATTCCTAGGTCCAAGAAACCAGTGAAGCCAGTTATTGCGAAGTCAACGAATGATGAGCAGAACAATCATACAATTGCAGGAAAGTCAAATGAATCGAAGCATGTACAGAAATCAGTCAAATCAATGAATGCTATATCAAAACAGCGTACACTTGTATCAGCAAGAAAAATGGAGAAGATTCTGAAATCTGGAGAGAGCGCATATCTCGCAGTTTTTCTCCCCAGTTCGATTCAGCAGCAGTCAGGACAGTCTACAAGGACAAAACTACAACAGTTAAAGGAAAAGGGTCCTGTTCGCAAAGCGCCTCCTGTAAGCGAGACAAGAGCGAAGATGTGTAGAGAAGCACCTGCCGCCATCCGTACCAAATTGCAGGGTTTACTACAAGAGTATGACGATTTATTCCCTGCACAGTTGCCAAAAGGGAGACCGCCGAAACGGGCAGTTGAATTCGAGATCAATACGGAGGAGGGTTCGACCCCACCAAACAAGCCTCCGTATCGACTCAGCCCGAAGGAACATGAGGAATTACAGGCGCAGATCGATGACCTGTTAGCACAGGGGCACATTAGGCCCAGTTCCAGCCCGTACGGCGCCCCGGTGCTTTTTGTGCCGAAGAAAGATGGGCGGTGGCGGATGTGCGTTGACTATAGAGCGCTCAACAGGCAAACAGTACGCGACAGGTACCCTTTACCACGCATTGATGACCTGCTGGATCGTCTGGGGAAGGCGCGGCATTTCACAACGTTAGATTTGGCATCTGGGTATCACCAGATTGCCGTTCGAGAAGAAGACA
>JAOXSG010000442.1 GCA_025800105.1 Cohaesibacter sp.
GCAATCACAGTATCCAGGGAATCCAAGATCGGTTGCCTGCTCATGCACGGTATTGAGCAAACCGATGCCTCAAGGCCAGTGAAGCCTCTTGCGCAGCCCCACGAGCTCCGCAGAAATCAATCACCAACCCAGCCAATTGAAGTAGTAGATGCCGGCAAGCTCGGGAGAATGCAAAGGCACCCAGACAGGCACCACAGCAGCAACCAAGCCCAAAGGTAATCCAGATGACCAGCAAGATGCCACCCCAAGGGCACTGAGAAGATCCGGGGCTCACCCAGAAGCGAAACTCACGGAATGCGTCGATCCAAGCTGGGCTGGACCACATGAACCCAAAAAGCTTGAGGACATCAGATCAACCACGGTTCATGAGATAAGAACATATATACATATACATTTTACATTATATCCAACATTACATACAGTTCCTTTTCTCAGCTATCTACAATCCCTGGTCCAATGCAACAAATCTCCCGGGTCGGCGGCTGACAGGCGGTAGCCTGTTTAAATCCGGCGATGCACAAGGCGTCTGATGCCGGGCGTATTGAACCGCATGGCATGCCGCGTTGCCTTAGCTTTAGCTACAGCCCCCGGAGGCAAAAATACGGCTCTTTTTTGAAGAGTGCTCGATGTGCATAAAACATCGCAAATACCGTCAAAAATGGCCCTTGGGAGGGGCTAGTTTGGGGCAAGGGGCGGAATCGCCAAAAAGCTAAACACCAGGGGGAAATTGATTTTTAGTGATTTTTTGATAATTTTTGAAGTTGCATTTTTTAATGTAAAAATTTGGGGAGATGCAAAAAACATCGTAAATACCGTCAAAAAATCACGCCCCGGACGCGTCTCGAGCTCCAAAATTTGCCATGTTTTTTGACTTAGTAAATCTCTCAAAATTTAAGA
>JAOXSG010000443.1 GCA_025800105.1 Cohaesibacter sp.
GGGACCTCCTTCTGAATCAATTTTCTTTGTGTCTGGTTATGTTCAACCTGTTACTGGTGTTGGAATGGAGGAGATTGGATCTGCCCTTAGAGACCTTGCCCCTGGTTCCCGGAAGTGCCTTGGCATAGACGGGAATGGGCATTCTCCATTGTGGGGTCCATCCTTCGTTGAACTTAACAATCAGGGTGCCCTGATTGAATCCATGCTAGCAAGTGAGGAATTATTCTGCATCAATGCTACCGATAGTCCCCCCACATTCGTGGGAGATAATGGAGGAGAATCATGGATCGACGTTTCGGCAGTCTCTTTGAACCTATTACCGCTAGTAAAGGGTTGGCATGTGGACGTAGACTCTGGACTGGGGTCTGACCACTCCTTTTTGGGATGGGAGATCTCCAGCCAGACTTCTTATAAACCAATGAAAATCAAGAAAAATTGGAAGCGGGCTGATTGGATGAAGTTCCGGGCCGGCTTAAGTCAAAGTATGCAATCTTTTCAAGACTGTCAACTCACATCTACTGAAGATTTGGAGGCAGCAGTTGATCAATTCGTGACAAGTGTCCAACATATGATTTCAGTTTCTGTCCCAGATTCTAGGGTCTGCCCCTTCTCCAGGAGTTGGTGGACCTCAGAAATTCAAGACCTCCGCAAGAAAATGCAACAAGCAGACAGGAGATGGCGGAAACGCCGAACCTTGTACCATAGAGAATTAGTCCTCAATTTTCGGCGTCAACTACGCAGGTCAATCAGAAGGAGTAAAATGATCCAATGGCGCCTGTGGTGCGCAAGTTTCAAGCAGGAAAACCCTTGGCAGCTGCTTCGGGCTGCACAACCTCGTATGGCGGCGCGGGTTGACGACCTGGAAGTGGAGGACAAATGGATTACAAATGATGCTGATAAAGCAGCAATGCTGGCGAATACTTTCTTTCCGCGGCTACCACCGGTTTCGCTGCCATGGCACATTCAGGTGAATTCTATCTGGCAGGAGGCTCGTCCTCCGGCACATCTGCAAATCGCACCTGTGACATTGACAGAACTATATTGGGCATGTAGCCGTATGAGAAATAAGGCAGCCCCAGGCGAAGATCAACTCCCGATCATCATCTTCAAGAATTGTTTCCCAACTGTTAGTCATTTTATGCAACGCCTATTCACAGCGTCCCTACAACTGGGCAGCTTTCCTTCCCAGTGGAAGATAGCTAGG
>JAOXSG010000453.1 GCA_025800105.1 Cohaesibacter sp.
AGCATACGTTGAAACGCAGAACGTGCGGCGGGGGGGTCAAAAGGGGCTGACGGACGGGGAGCAGGTCCGGCAGCAGAGGTGGGTGGAGGAGGAGGCACCGACAGGGCAGTACCTGCGAGAAGGGAGGCATGTGCTGAAGAATACGCAGGGGAACAAGGAGTAACCCGCAGGTCCAATGGGTCCGAGAATCCTAAAGAAGCGGAGGCATGTCTATTAGCAGCTAGGAGGAGAGGAGGAGCGGGAGAAGGAGAGATCCAGATACCATCGTGGAGCCAAATTAAACTGTCAAAGGTAAAGTGGGCAGATAAATAAACCACAAAGGCCTTAAGCCATAAAGTTTCCGGATGTTCAAGCGTATAGAAAGGGCGATTGGCCGATGTGAGGGCGGGAATGTCCCGAGGCCCAAAATGGGCGTCCAGGGCATTCCAGAGGAGGGGTTTAGCATGAGCAATGGCCCGCAGAGCAGCAAGAACGGAAGGGGAGGGCCAATAGCCAAGAAGGCGA
>JAOXSG010000461.1 GCA_025800105.1 Cohaesibacter sp.
CCCCCCCCCCCCCCCCCGGGAGTAACCCGCGGTCCGCGCTGGCCTCACGCTTTGGGTTCGTCTTCGTGCTAGCTTGCAAAACGCAAAAAAAAGCGATAACGCCGGCTATGCCGTTTACATCCTGCCGGGACGGCAGGAACACGGCGGTTTATCGTCAAGGAAGAAAAGGCTATGCGTCAGGCAAGTAGCGACGATCATGAAGGCCCACGTGGGGAGCTTGGGAACGAAATCGAGAATGCTCAGTCAAATCATTTGACACCTCTCTCCTCCGCGGTAGCTTCATCCGTGTTGGAACGGCGACAAAATGGCAAATGGGAGAGGAAAGGGGAATTGAAAAATAGCGGGTTGGGGCGGGGAAGCTGGGAAGGGGAGAAGGTCAGCGCGCTCTGCATTTTTCTTCCCAGATTCTACACGCTTAATTCCGGCTCTCCCTAAGTTTTGCTCGCTTTATCACCCTTTCCATGCCTTCCTTCCTGCGTTTGGATTTTCGACTGTCAAAGAAGCCTCTGCGGAGGAGAGAGAGTACCTCTACTCATGTTAAGTTTAATGGTTGACCCGCAGTGTCTAATGTCGAATATAAAG
>JAOXSG010000474.1 GCA_025800105.1 Cohaesibacter sp.
TGGCACTGCACCCTCTGATTCCCAAGAATTTGAAGCCTTCAAGCTTGCTGCACCATCCTCGGGTCGTGCCTTGGCAAAGTCTTCACTACCCCTTCCTCCGCCACCCGGGTTCGACACTGCTACTACTGACTCTAAGGCAGACCAGGAATCCAGAGAAAAGGCGCCTGTGGTCTGTCCCTCTAGACAACCTTGTCAGTACTGTACTCTCCAGTGTTGTCGAGAAGATAAAGATCATCAATCTCATCGATGCATCTTTCATCTCAACTGGTAGACCTGGCTGCCTGCTGTCGTGGTTTCGTGATGGTGAGGATGACTGTATCCTTGCCTCCGTTTATCAACGTGCCCTGCTGTATGCACATGTTTCTTGGACTCTGCAGGTCACATCCTTGCCGTGTTTGTCATACGTGAGTTTCCTCAAGTTGACTGAAGGCAGACAGCTGCCTGAAGAATCCTGTTCTTCCATGGACCATACCGGTGCTCCTCGCCTCTGGCTTGGGAGGCAAGCTGCATGTCCATGTTTGCCTAGAGTTTCTTGACTGGGTGTA
>JAOXSG010000482.1 GCA_025800105.1 Cohaesibacter sp.
AGCCAGAGATCTTATGTGACAACAAGTGTGAGGGAACAACTGAAGCTGTCAACTGAAAAGAGGCAGACAATTACCATTAAGACCTTTGGTTCATCGGATGAAACTACTCAGTGTGTGGATGTTGTTCAACTCTGTATTGCTGCTGAAAATGGCGATGATCTTCAGCTGTCAGCCTTTGTGGTACCACTGATATGTGATCCACTACAGAGGCAGTCCATTGCAAAGGGCAGTAACACTCACGCCCATCTTAAAGGTCTCAAACTCGCTGATGACTGTACCGGTGATCATGATGTTGTGGTGGACATCCTTGTTGGATCCGATCAGTATTGGAACCTTGTCTCTGGAAGAGTGATACTGGGGGAGGATGGCCCAACAGCAATCCAAACTAAACTTGGATGGGTTTTGTCAGGCCCGATTCATGGAGCAACGCAAGATGACAGACAGCAAAACAACCTTGTCACAACACATGTTCTCAAGAGTGCAGTAAAGCCTGTGGATGTTACAAATAAAAGCCTTGATGAAAACCTACGAACATTCTGGGAACTACAGTCGCTGGGCATAAAGCCGAAATCCCTGT
>JAOXSG010000490.1 GCA_025800105.1 Cohaesibacter sp.
AAAAGCCCCGTGACATAACCCCTTTAACCCTATCCAGACCGGGGGGAGGGAGGGAGGGGGGGAGGGGAGGGGGAATTTTGGACGCCCGCGCCAACTTTGAAGATTTGTAACTTCCAAACAGTTAAAGCTATAACCGCCAAATATGGTGATTTTTCCTACAATTTATCTGGGAACATTTTGACATCAGCCTCCCTTGTCCATCAACTTTGACGTTTCCATGGCAACCATATTTTGACAGGCATGTTCTTGTTCTTTTAATGAGAAATTTTCAGTTTTTCATCGTAATTTCAACATTCTTGTATCATTTTAGCGTTTACTTATTGGTTTTCATTAGTTTTTGACTATTTTGGACAGTTTTGGGGGGTTTTGGTGAAATGTAGAAATCCAAGATGGCGGACCAATATGGCCGACGTTTAGAAATCATGACATAATTCCCGCGTCATGTGAAGTCATCAACTCATGATGCGGACCTCAAAGGAAACAATTTCAGACGTTCTATACACCCTCAAAGTTTCATTACTGTAGCTTTTATATTCTCGGAGTTAGATAGGGGGGAGGGCTTCCGGAACCCCCCCCCCCAGTCCAGAGGATCGAAAAAAAGCCCCGTCTAGATAGGGTTAAGGTTGATTGT
>JAOXSG010000506.1 GCA_025800105.1 Cohaesibacter sp.
CGAACACCTTTTCAACGCCCGATTACGACAGACGGGGAACTTCATAGACACGCCCCACGTAGCCCAAGCGCTCCGAAATGGCTTACAACGCGCCATGACTCGCATGTTGAACGAAATCCCCAACCTGCACGATGACGACCGGCTCTTCTTCAGCATCAGTTCCAATCGACTCTCTCGTGGGGATTTCCACGGATGGGGAGTGCGTGTCGGAGAATGGCGAGAAGGCGGCGACCGAGTCGATGCCGTGCTCAACCGTCTCACCAGAGCTCTGAACAGCAACGAACAATTTGAAATGGACGATTCCTTTCAAATGGGCATCACCCACGCCCAACGACCTCCCCAAGGAAGCGGGGGGAAACGTCAACTGAGACCTGGTCATCAAACGCTGGCCCTCCTGAAACCCCAAAAGAAAAGCATCGTGCAAATCCCAAATACCGATGTTTTATGCTGTGCCCGCGCCCTGGTCACCGCCAAAGCCAAAGTGGACCAACACCCTCAATGG
>JAOXSG010000519.1 GCA_025800105.1 Cohaesibacter sp.
GGTTTTTCTTTTTGCCGCGAGGTTTTTCTCTTTGCCGTGAGGTTTTTCTTTTTGCCGTGGATCTTTTTCTTTTTGCCTTGAGTCTTTTTCTTTTTGCCGTGAGTCTTTTTCTCTTTGCCGCGAGGTTTTTCTTTTTGCCGCGAGGTTTTTCTTTTTGCCGTGGGTGATTTTCTTTTGCCGTGAGTAATTTCCTTTTGCCGCGAGGTATTAATTTTTGCCGTGACAGTTGTGGGCCACCGTAGGATCCACTAGCGCGAGAGGATATAGCCTTGATCACGAGCCTATCTGCACTATTTATAACAGGCCCTGTAATGTCTTTATTTTAATAGGTCCGCCAGAGTCGCACTCATGAATTTTTCAAATTGTTAAGGTGGCTCTGAACCCGCTCCCAAGAATTTTTTTAAAATATGCAGAAAGTTTAAAAGAAACATGCTGATTATTTTCCAACAATAAAAAATGGGGGTCACCGACTTCGTTTTTGAGTTATGAGCAGCTAAAGCCAAAATAAAGGGCGTTTTTCACTGGATTTTTTGTTGCTATGGTAACCGATTACATCAAGGTAATAACCAAAACTTATTTAGCAATAATTCGTCTTTCAAATGATACCATATTATTGTCACTAAGTGACACAGAGTGGTTCTATAATGCCATTAAAAGACGGGCTCTAAACTGTTGAAAATGTAGGGAGCCACCGTAAGAAATCATATTAATGGTATAGTTTTGTTACCAAAGGCTTTTGAAACTTATTCACTGTCGCTTGCTGCTACGGATGACGGGGATGGAAATGGAAAGGG
>JAOXSG010000531.1 GCA_025800105.1 Cohaesibacter sp.
TAACAGCTTGAGTTTCTCTTCAGTGGCCTCGCTCCAATTCCGTTGTTGTTGCATCCGCAAATACATACGCAAAGGCCATGTCTTACAATGCCGAATGTGATTGATCATGACGTCCGCCGCCGAAGCCCATAAAGGCAAATCACAAGCCACCTGATCTTGCAGGACCTTCTCAAATTCGTATTGGTCGCCCGTGCCAAGAGCAGCACGCCATAGACATTGCGAGCCCCCGCGGGGCTTCTCCAAACTTTGACTATATATCCTGCCCGACATCAAATCACACAAAGTTTCACCAGCAAACGGTTCCGAAACGCTGCTCGGCATCGGATCCAAAAGCGCCACTTGTTCTTCTTCCCATGCATCGATGGCCTTTACAACCTCTGTCAGCCGGGCGCCTAACCGGGACTTCACAACTGCTTGTAGCATCACATATTCCCGTAGGCCCCACGAAGCCATGAAAGCGGGTGGTGACAATTCCGCCCTTCCAGAATCCAGGACCGTCAGCAATCGAAAACAATTTTCGGATCCGAGAATACAC
>JAOXSG010000544.1 GCA_025800105.1 Cohaesibacter sp.
ATCACCATCACTGTGCCCGCCTTCACGTGACCTTGGATCCAATCACCCTGTAAAAGAGCAGTGTGAAGGGCGTTGGGCAGATATATCTTGCCACAACTCCAATCAATCACTGGGTTGACCAGCTCAAGCCAGTTCATACCCAGGACCAGGTCCACATCATGAAGTAAGGTAGTAATGGTGAATCCCATTTTTACTGTAAGGCCCGCTGTTACTACGGGAACATCATGGACATATCCTCTGGACAAATATTTTTGTCCATTTCCTAATTCAAGGAAAACATCTCGAGGAATGCCCTTTAGTTGGACCGCAGTAACGCAGGCGGGAGTCATGAAGCACCTCGTAGCACCGCTATCGATCAAAGCCCGGACTGAATGTCCGTTGATCCGAGCAGTGACTATGAGTAGGATACCATCATCAATGCCCCGTGGGGCTTTATTCTGTGTTTCACCTGACACAGCTTGTTCTCCCTTTTTCTGATTTTCAGCACCATTATACCCAGGTGCTTTTTCCCCGGTTTTGCCATTCCTTTCAACTAATCTATTAGTTGGGTCTGTGATCCCAACGTAGATTGCTTGGCCCTTATTTTGGCCGGATTTTTCTCTCTTTTCTAACCTGCTCACAGCAAATTGTTGCATTAATTGCAACTGAGCAGGCTTCTCC
>JAOXSG010001034.1 GCA_025800105.1 Cohaesibacter sp.
CGTATGCGACATAGTTATACCTTGTAAATCGTCCCTTAGCATTCACATTCACTTGCTTCCAGAACTTCAGCCCCCAACAACAACAACGACAATGGCAACAACGACAACAACACACTAGACAAACAACAACAACAACGACAATAACAAGAACAAATTTTATGAGAGAAAATATTGATATACAGAAATCGTCTGCCACACTGAAAGAAGGTTTATCGATTGTGTGTCGTGGGCTTTTGAAACATGGTACTCACCATGGACAGGAATGACAAGAATATCGTAACGATGCGTAAATATTTCCAGAGATGGGAGCGTCGTCAGCGCGGAGACCTGCACAGCCAGCGACAAATGAACGGTTTGACAATTTTTTGACTATCATGCTTTGCAAGTAGTGATCAACCCCCCTGCTGGCACCTTGATATCGTGGAAATCGTACACGATTTTTCCATGACGCGAACAGCGTGCGCTATAAAAATCGCATGCGATAATCGTAAGCAAAAATCGTACCGTGTAAATCGGACTTAAGACATGTGGTACCATGTTGCAGTACCATACAACAAAGCATAGATTGAAGGTCGCATAGTTACTTGCAGAACTGCAAGACAATCACTGAAAAATGTTGTTTTCTTCGGGGTT
>JAOXSG010000565.1 GCA_025800105.1 Cohaesibacter sp.
GCTGGAGAGCAAAATCCGTGCCTGCTCGCTAACCTCCAGAATATCACCTTCTTGCTCACAAATCAGAATGCCGGAAAAACTGTCCTCAACAATGGTTTCCAGCAAATTCACCAGACTCTGGTTATATTTGCGCGAGACGGACAGCAAGATGTTTTTCACCCGCACATCCATCAAAATGGTCAAAACCCCAAGGCTGAACAATTGTATCTGAAAAAAGGCCGTTTGCAGCATATAGGGGCTGTTCAGATAAAGAATAAAAGCCAGAACTTCCAGAACAAGGCCAAGAGCCAGAAGCTGCAAAAGCTTGGCATGAATAGGGTGCCTGATCACCAGCAAAATAACAATCGCCCCGGCCATCACGCCAAGAGAAAGACCAATCAGCCATAACAGCGGCAAGGGCTGTAAATCTCGGCCCTGCAACAGAGCTTCAGCGGCAATGACTTGCAACAAAGGCCCCGTCATCATGCCATAAACCGGCACGGCCAAAGTATCGCGCAATTCTGCGGCTCCTGCACCAACAATGACTTTTTTGCCTTTGAAGAGATCAGCATCCAACCGCCCTTCAAGCAAATCAATGACGGAATGAACAGGAACACTATCAGCCTCAATGCTCATATCAATCAGGAAATCACCCATATGCAGCGTATGATAGCCGCCAAGGCTGGCCGCCAATGAGGAGGTCAATTCCCCATCCATCATTTGCGCATAGGGGAAGCGGCGAACAATACCATCATGATCCGCCAGAACATTCACCGTAGCCGCCCATGCATTTTCACTAAGCATATCAATGGGCCGATTGATCTTGATCGTATCATCGCCTTTGAGGGCATCTTCATATTGCTGGAAAATAGCCAGCGTCACAGGCCCTGGAGCTGTTTCCAGCGCTTTGGCAAAAACCAGATCTTCTGTGTTATGAGATTGTGCGCTGAAATCAATATCAAAGGCCAGCTCTTCGGCCCCATGAGCAAAGCTCTTGTCAACAATATCGGCATAGATAGAGCGTTTCCATGGCCAAGATCCAATGGCAGACAGGCTTTTATTGTCAATTTCCAAAAGCACAATGGAACCGGAGGCTTTACGGCTGTTCAATCCCATGCGAAAGGCCGACAAACCATTATCAAAAGGGGCGAACAGGCCGCTCATATACCCAAAACCGGAGGCCAGAAAGACAAGAAGAATGGCCAAAATCCGGAACAGATAAGATTTATTGAGGAAAAACATGCCGACCAGTTCTGCTCTTTCTGCGATGCCAAAAGGGATAGTGGGACGTAGATTTGCACTCTGGCGCAAAAGAGTAACCATCTGGTATGGAAGAGAAAAACAGCGCTTAAAGAAGGCATTTTTTAGCCAATAGCCTAAACAAAACTTTAAGATAGAGAGAGCGTGCCAAAGCAAAAAATATCGACCTTGCGATCAAAATCCGCTATGGAAAAGGCTCAAGATCCAAAGGCTCCCCTTCAAACAAAATCAACGCCATAAGGCACAGGGATCTCACAAGACCAATGTCTGCGACCAAGTTGCCCCCCTCCCTGTCTCTGGCTCATGAAAAGGGTCCTATCACGGTCAGGCTCAAACCCAATGCCAAGGCAAAGCGCCTGATTTTGCGCCTTGACGCCAAAAGCGGCGAGCCGGTTGCCACCATTCCCCCCGGCCTGTCGCGGCAAAGACTGGAAACATTCCTCACAGACAATATGGATTGGCTGATCAAGCGCATGGATCAAAGACCGGCCAGCGTGCCCTTTGTGGCGGGCGCAGACATTCCGGTGCGTGATATTGCGCATACTTTGGTGCATGTGGGCCAAAAGCGCGGAACGGTCCGCCAGCTTGTCGATGGCGATCATTACAGCCTTCTGGTTAGCGGCGAAGAAGAGCATATGCCGCGCCGGGTGACAGATTGGCTAAAAAAGCAGGCGCGTGCAGATTTGCAAGACGCCGTGGAGCGCCATGCCAGCGCCTTGTCTGTCAAACCTGCGGCCATTCGCATCAAGGATACCACCAGCCGCTGGGGCTCTTGCTCCTCAAACCGCATTCTGTCCTTCTCTTGGCGCATTATTTTTGCGCCCCCTTCTGTTTTGGATTATCTGGCCGCCCATGAAGTGGCGCATTTGCGCGAAATGAACCATTCATCGCGCTTTTGGGCCTTGGTGGAAGAGCTTTGCCCCCATTTTGAAGAGGCCAAAGTCTGGCTCAAGGAAGAAGGTCGTCATCTGCATCGCTTTGGCGACTAGGTGTTTAGTCCGAGCTTAGGATCCATAAAATTCACTCATTGCGATTAGTCCAGACCAAAGAGCCGAGAGAAAAAGCCTCTTGGTTTCGGCTCCGGCATCGCAGATTGCCCCTCTGGCAACAAATCCGGGTTCACCCATGGATTGGTCTCCGCCCCAAGGCGCTTGCGGCTTGCCGCCAATTGCTGGGCGCTGACACCGGGAAGGGCCGCAATGGTCATGCCATTATGCGCTCCCACCATATAGGCTTTCCAGGCCGAGGCGGGCAAATTGCCGCCCGATGCCCGTTTTGTCGGTGCGCCATTGTCATTGCCAAACCAGATACCGGTGACAAGATTGGCCGTATAGCCGACAAACCAGGCATCCCGATAATTCTGGCTGGTGCCGGTTTTTCCCCCGGCCGGACGGCCGGGCAAAAGCGCCTTTTTACCCGTGCCGGAAATCAGCGTTTCCTGCATCATGCTATTGATATTGGAAAGCACATTGGGCGCAATCACCTGCGTGCCTGCAATGGCAGGATGGACATAAAGCACATCCCCTGATTTGGTCAAAATCCGAGCAATCACATAAGGCTCGGCCCGCAATCCGCCATTGGCAAAGGGCAGATAAGCCCCCACCAGCTCAATCGGGGTGACTTCCGATGTACCAAGCGCAATGGATGGATTATTGGCCATTTTGGAGCGAATGCCCAACCGCCGCGCAGTCGAAGCCACATTGCCCGGCCCAACCTCAAAGGCCAGTTGAGCGGCAACAGTATTCAGCGAGAGCGCCAAAGCACGGCGAAGGCTCACTTGGCCCATATATTTTTGCGAATAATTTTTGGGCGACCATTTGCCAAAGCGCAGCGGCTCATCCACGCGCATACCATTGGGGCTATTGCCCAATTCCAAAGAGGCCAGATAAACAAAAGGCTTGAAGGCACTGCCCGGCTGCCGTTTGGCTTTCACCGCCCGGTTAAACTGGCTTTGCTGATAAGAGCGCCCACCAACCAAAGCCCGCACTGCCCCAAAGGGCGTGGCAGAAACAAGCGCGCCTTGACCAACCCCATATTTCTTGCCGGAACTGTCCAAAGCCGAGCTGATGGCGCGTTCGGCCAAGGTTTGCATTCGCAAATCCAAACTGGTCTCAACAATCAGATCTTCGCTCACATCTTCAACATAAGCTGGCAATTGCTCCATCACCCAATCGGCCACATAATTGAGAGAATTGGTGCGATGGCGTGCAACGGCCTTGACGGGCATGGTCATGGCCAATTTATGCTCTTTGGCGGTGATAAAATCTTCCCGCTCCATGGCAGCCAAAACCAGCTTGGCCCGCGCCCGCGCCCGTTTGGGGTGACGATTGGGGGCAAGGCGGGAGGGGGCTTTTAAAAGCCCGGCAATGGTAGCCGCTTCTGCCAAGGTGACCATAGAAGAGGGTTTGTTGAAATAGGTACGGGCTGCAGCATCAACCCCTGTCGCACCAGCGCCGAAATAAACCCGGTTGAGATACATTTCCAGAATTTCTTCCTTGGAAAATTTGGTCTCAAGCCAGATGGCAAGGATCAATTCCTGCACTTTTCGCTCAATGGTGCGCTTATGTTCCAAAAACAGATTTTTGGCCAATTGCTGGGTCAGCGTCGATCCGCCTTGCGCCAAGCGTCCCTTCACCACATTGGTGACCATGGCACGGGTAAAGCCAATGGGGTCAAAGCCAAAATGGCTGTAAAAACGATGATCTTCAATGGCAACCACAGCATCGGGCAAGTAAGGCGGCAAGCTGGACAGGCGCACTTCCTGCCCCCCTGTTTTGCCCCGATTGGCAATCAAGCCGCCATCATGGCTGAGAATTTGCACATTGGGCGGACGATCCGGGATTTGCCAATCGCTGGATTGGGGCAATTGCGCCCCATAATATAACACAATACCGGCAACAGCGATCCCGCCCCATAGGCCCGCAATCACCCCCCAATAAACAACAAAGCGCACAAAACGAAACAGCAAACCGGGGCCTTTGCGCTGTGATTTGCGAGGGGCAGCAGAGGCTTTGGAAGCACCGCTCTTTTGCGCTGGCTTGCGCTCTGCTCTCCGCCCTGTCTTGTTTTTCGCTTTTGCTGCGGATTTTTTCCCGGCAGCAGGGAGGCTGCGATCCTCGTTGCTCAAATGAATATCATTTTTCTTTCGGGGCGATGCTTTGCTACGCCCTGTCTTTGCGGTCTTGGAGCCTTTGGCAGAAGGATCGGGCTGTTTGGAACGGGTCATATCAAGTGAATGTAAATCTTGCTGATAGGGGACAGGGCATGAAATGGATCCTGAGCCTAGCCATACATTGCGGCAAATTGATGGGCAGGCCACATAGCTCTCATCTTATCCATTGGCCATCAATAGGGTGTTAACACAGCCCTTCTGTCAAAGTCTTTATTAAGCCTAATGGCAGTTAACCAAAATCCTCTCACCAATGTGAGGCCCGCTGTTAAAGCCTTGCCGTTATAGTGCCCTTCACTTGTTAAGGAGAGGGATATGGCAAAAGCAAGAGAGCGCATTGAATGGGTCGATCGGGCCAAAGGCCTGACAATTCTTTTGGTTGTCCTATTGCATTCGACCTTGGGTGTCGAAAAATATTATGCCGCACAAGGCTGGATGCATGAGGTCATTGCTTTTGCGCAACCCTTTCGTATGCCTGTCTTTTTCGCTATAGCCGGTCTCTTTGCTGCCAAGGCATTAAGCCAGAATTGGCGGCATTTCTGGGATAGCAAATTCGTCCATTTCTTCTATTTCTATATCCTGTGGCTCTGTATCAATTTCCTCTTTAAAGGAGCCAATTTTGCTGCCAATTTGGGTGTCGATGGCGCTGTTCTGCTGTTTTTAAAATCCTTCATCCATCCCTTTGGCCTGCTTTGGTTCATCTATCTTCTGCCCTTCTTCTTCCTTGCTTTGCGTCTGACCCATCGCTTGCCGGTGTTTGGCCAATTGCTGGTTGCCATCGGCCTGAAATTTGTTGCTGAAGATCTCTCCTTCTTTGTCGCAAACCGTTTTGCCGACTATTATATCTTCTTCCTTTTGGGCTATTTCGGGCGCGAATTCTGGTTCCGTCTGGCGCAATCCGCGCAGGATCAAAAGCTCTCCGTCTATTTTGGTCTGATCATCTGGGCCTTGGTGAATGCCGCAATGGTGACGATGGGCTATCATGCCGATATGCCCATGGCGCTGATTCTGGGCCTGACCGGCATCGTGGCAATCGTCTCCTTTTGTGCTGTTTTGCCCAATTGGGGGCTTGGAGCCGCACTAAAATATTGCGGGCAAAATTCCCTTCCTATCTATCTTGGCTTCTTCCTGCCCATGGTCATATCCCGTATCCTGATGCCCAAATTATGCGAAGTTTGCGACAGTAGCCTTGCCTCGCTGATTGTCTTTCTTGTCGCGGTTCTGGGGTCAATCGCCATGTTTGAGCTGGTCAAGCGCACGAAAATTGGCACATTTCTCTATAAACGCCCACATTGGGCAAAGCTTGAGATAAGACGCACCAATCAAATCGCGCCTGCCGAATAAGTGCCCGATTTAAAAGTCTCAGGTTCAGGACTTATCAATCAAGCTCTCAGGCAAAATGGCATCCACGTCCAAGCATCAAACAGCGATCTTGGGGGCGAGTGCCACTTTTCCTGAACTCCATTCTTTCCCTCTGTGCCGCTCTTCGTTATGGTTGACGCAAGCATGATCATGCTTTGTTCATGCAACGCGCCAGCAAGGCTAGGAAAGGATATCTCTTATGGCAGACAAACCCCATCTCTTTTTGGTGGACGGGTCCTCCTATATTTTCCGCGCCTATCATGCCCTGCCACCTCTAACGCGCAAGAGCGATGGCTTGCCGGTTGGAGCCGTATCCGGCTTTTGCAATATGCTCTGGAAATTGCTGCAAGAGGGCGATAAAGGTCTGGCTGGTGTCGATCCCAGCCATATTGCCGTGATTTTCGATGCCAAAGGTGATACATTCCGCAATGAAATCTATGATCAATATAAGGCCCATCGCCCCCCGGCACCGGAAGATCTCAAACCACAATTTGGCTTGATTAAGGATGCCGTGCGCGCCTTCAACATTCAGGCAATTGAGCAAGTGGGCTATGAAGCAGATGATATCATCGCCACTTATGTGCAAAAGGCGCTGATTGCGGGGGCAGATGTCACCATTATCGGTTCAGATAAAGACCTGATGCAATTGATTCAGCCCGGTGTGGTCATGGTTGATACCATGAAAAACAAACGCATTTCCCATGACGAGGTGGTGGAGAAATTCGGCGTTGCTCCTGATCGGGTGGTGGATGTGCAGGCTCTGGCGGGCGATTCGGTCGATAATGTCCCCGGCGTGCCCGGCATTGGCATCAAGACAGCGGCTTTGCTGATCAATGAATTTGGCGATCTGGACAGCCTCTTGGCTGGCGCGCAGACCATCAAGCAAAAGAAGCGCCGCGAAAATCTTGTCGAATTTGCCGATCAGGCACGGATTTCCCGCGATCTGGTCTATCTCAAACCAGATGTGCCCTTGGAAATGGAGATTGATGATCTCTTCCGCGATGATTTGGACGGCCCCAAGCTGGTCTCTTTCCTAAAAGCGCTCAATTTCACCACCCTGACCCGCCGCATTGCCGAGGCAACCGAAACAGTGGCCGAGCATGTCGAGGCTTGTGATTTGGCCATTGAAGGCTGGGAGCCAGTCCAACAGGACGAGCTGACAGATGATCTGCTCGCCAGTGACGGGCAAAGCGCCACCAAAGGGCAAAGCCCGGCAGATTTGGCGGCAAAGATCGAAAAAGAGATTGGTGCTCTGCCAATTGACAATCAAAGCTATGAAATGGTCAGCGATCTGGCTGGCCTTGAGGCATGGTGTATTGAGGCCAAACGCCTTGGCTATGTCAGCGTTGATACGGAAACGGACAGTCTGGACGCCATGCAGGCCAATCTGGTCGGCGTGTCGCTGGCAACAGAGCCGGGCAAAGCTTGTTATATCCCTTTGGGTCATACCAAGGGCGATGATGATATGTTTGGCGATGGGTTGCTGGACGGGCAAATCCCGCTTGATCAAGCCCTACCCAAGCTCAAAGCCTTGCTGGAAGATCCCTCCATTTTGAAGATTGGCCAAAATCTGAAATATGATGCCTTGCTTCTCAGCCGCTATGATATTCAGCTCAATCCCTTTGACGATACTTTGCTGCTTTCCTATGTGCTGGATGCCGGACAACATGGCCATGGCATGGATGAATTGTCAGAAATCTGGCTCAATCACAAGCCCATTCCTTTCAAGGAAATTGCCGGAACTGGCAAAAAGCAGATCACCTTTGACAAAGTCGAATTGGACAAAGCCACAGCCTATGCGGCGGAAGATGCCGATGTCACCTTGCGCCTGTGGCAGATCCTAAAGCCACGCTTGGCCGCTGAAGGCATGACCAATGTTTATGAGCGGCTGGAACGTCCTTTGATGCCGGTGCTTGTGGGCATGGAACAACGCGGCATTGCGGTTGACCGACAAATCCTCTCACGTCTCTCCGGCGCTTTTGCCCAAGGCATGGGCGCACTGGAAGAGGAGATTCACGCGCTGGCAGGCAAGCCCTTCAATATCGGCTCGCCCAAGCAATTGGGCGATATTCTGTTTGGCGAAATGGGTCTGCCTGGCGGTAAAAAAACCAAGACCGGCGCATGGTCGACCTCCGCCAGCGTCTTGGAAGATCTGGCGGCAGAAGGTCATGACTTACCGGGCCGCGTTGTGGCATGGCGTCAGCTTTCCAAACTCAAAAGCACCTATACCGATGCCTTGCCCGGTTTTATCAATCCGGTCACGGGGCGCGTGCACACCTCCTATTCGCTGGCTTCCACCACAACAGGGCGCTTGGCTTCATCCGAGCCAAATCTGCAAAATATTCCCATTCGCACAGAAGAAGGCCGAAAGATCCGAACAGCCTTTGTCTCTGAGACCGCAAACAAACTGATTTCCGCCGATTATAGCCAGATTGAATTGCGGGTGCTGGCGCATATGGCCGATATCAGTCAGCTTAAACAGGCATTTGCCGATGGGCTGGACATTCACGCTATGACCGCATCGGAGATGTTTGGCGAGCCGATCGAGGGCATGGATCCGATGACCCGACGCCGCGCCAAAGCCATCAATTTCGGCATTATTTATGGCATTTCGGCCTTTGGTCTGGCCAATCAATTGGGCATTTCACGCACTGAAGCGAAAGACTATATCGATACCTATTTCCAGCGCTTCCCCGGCATCCGCACCTATATGGAAGACACCAAACAGGCCGCGCGTGAACAGGGCTATGTGACAACCATTTTTGGCCGTAAAATTCATTATCCGCAGATCAATGCCAAAAATCCGCAAATGCGTGCTTTCATGGAACGCGCCGCCATCAATGCCCCCATTCAGGGCTCTGCCGCCGATATCATTCGCCGCGCCATGATCCGCATGGATGAGGCTTTGCTCAAGGCAGGCTCAACCGCCATCATGCTGTTGCAAGTCCATGATGAATTGATTTTTGAAGTGCCAGAAGCAGAGGTTGATAGCACTTTGCCTGTCATCAAATCGGTGATGGAAAATGCCGCAATGCCAGCCTTGCAATTGTCTGTTCCCTTAAAAGTCGACGCGCAAGCAGCGGACAATTGGGATGAGGCCCATTAACGCACTCATTGAAGGGACAAGAAAATCCAAACCGCCCAAGAGCTGGCACAGGCTTTGCTAGGCACCTATGTCCTGTAAAGATGCAAAGGCCATAATCATGAGCAGTTTGTCCAATTCCGTCAAAGTCTATGAAGTCAGCCCCACAGATTTGCCTAGAATTGAGGCAGATCTGGTGAAAATTACATCAGACTGCGTTGAAGCAGGAGCCTCTATCGGCTTTTTGAAAAAAGAAGGCCCGGAGCCGATCATCATTTGGTGGGAGCATTTGATTGCCCAGCTCGATGGCCAAATCTGCCGTCTATTCATTGCCGAAAGCGCCGGAAAAGTGGCGGGCTGTGTGTTGCTCGTGCGGGCCAGTAAGGCCAATTCCCGCCACCGGGCAGAAGTGCAAAAATTGCAAGTCAGCCCATCCTGCCGTCGGCAGGGCATTGCGGTCAAATTGCTGGATTATATGGAAAAGGCCGCTGAAGAGGCCGGGGTGGAATTGCTGATCCTTGATACCGAAAGCAGCTCAGGCGCAGTGCCGCTTTACGAGACATGCGGCTATCATATGTTGGGTGACATTCCCAATTATGCCGAGCGCCCTGACGGGATGCGCCATCCAACCCGCATTTTCTATAAGGAATTGTCGGCCAATATCCAAAAACCGCATGATCTGGGCTAGCACACCATTAAGGGGCGCAAAATCACTTTGTCACCGGCAAAGCAAATGGCATGATCTTGGGGCACTTCACTCCAACATTCGATATTGCGATCCAAGGGTTCGGAGACCAGCACCACATCCCCATTGTCATAGCTGCGATAATAAAGCGAAGGCGCTTGCCCATCGCTGGAACAGCGAAAGCCGAACAAACGCCGCCCGTCAGACAGACAAGAGGTGAAGCGCAAAGGGCTGGCAATATCGCGCTCTTTCATTGCAGATTTTGCAAAGCCGAGCACTGTCTCAAAAGCGGTGACGGGGCAGGCGGACAAGCCTTGTTGCAAGGCCAGCAAGAACAGCAATTCAGAATCAGTCGATCCTTGCCTTTGAGCATAATGCTCATCATCCAGCAAGGATTCCAGCGCTCGGCGCACTTTGCGATACTGGCCGATCTGCCCATTATGCATAAACATCCATCGACCACTGGAAAAGGGATGACAATTGGCGCGGCTGGTGGCCGTGCCAGTGGAGGCACGAACATGGGCAAAGAATAAAGAGGATTTGATTTGCGCTGCCAGACTTTTTAGATTGCAATCATTCCAGGCGGGCAAAATTTCGTGATAAACCCCCGGCTCGTCCCGCTCTCCATACCAGCCAAGGCCAAAGCCATCGCCATTGGTCTCGGTTTTGGCTTCCTCAGCATGAAGACTTTGATGAATGAGCGAATGGTCCGGTTTGGTTAGATAATCCTCTAAAAAAACCGGCACACCCCGATAGGCAATCCAGCGGCACATACTCTTTCCTTGCATTGGTATAAGCTCAAATCTAACCATTTTCCTCAAGAAGGAAAAGAGAGCGGCACAGGCTTTCTTGTCTGGCGGACAATTGTATAGAGCGCATAAAGGTTCACGCAGCTGTCACACTCACCTTTTAGCGTCTGGCCACCTTATGAGTTTGGGAGACAAAAATGCTGAAAACCGTCACAAAAGGCCTGCTTGTGGCCACTTTTTTAAGCGCATCAAATTTTGCCAATGCCATGACATTGGACGTAGTGGGCACATATCAAACCGGTATCTATGATGAAGGTGCGGCAGAAGTTCTGTCTTATGACAAAAAGGGACAAAAACTTTTTGTCGTCAATGGCAATGACAAAAGCATTGATATTTTGGATATTTCCAACCCTGCCAAGATCAGCAAAACAGGATCAATTGATGTCAAAAAACATGGCAAAGCCGCCAATTCGGTCGCGGTGAACGGCGACTATGTTGCCATTGCGGTTGAGATGACAAACAAGCAGGCAAAGGGCAAGCTTGTGCTTTATAAGACCGATGGCTCCTATGTCGGAGAGGTCAGCGTCGGTGCTTTGCCCGATAGCGTGGTGTTTGCACCCAATGGCAAACTGGTCGTCGTTGCCAATGAAGGCGAACCATCCGATGATTTCAAAACAGACCCGCAAGGCTCCGTCTCAATCGTGGCTATTCCATCATTGGATGTTAAAACCGTCTCTTTCTCGGACCTGGATGCAAAAAATCTTGGCCCAAGCTTTCACACCCCATCGCCCAAAGGCACCAGTCTGGCGCAAGATGTGGAGCCGGAATATAGCGCCGTGACACCAGACAGCAAAACAGCCTTTGTCTCCTTGCAGGAAAATAACGCAATGGCCGTGATTGATCTGGAAAAAGCTACGCTTAAATCTGTCTTTGCGCTGGGCTTTCAGGATTATTCCAAACATCCGGTGGATCTGTCCGACAAGGATGGCAAAATCAACCGTCAAACCTGGCCTGTTCTCTCCATGCGCCAGCCCGATACCATTATGGCCTTCACCCATGATGGCATGAATTATGTGGTAACCGCCAATGAAGGCGATGCCCGCGATTATGAGGGCTATTCCGAAGAAACCCGCCTTGGCAAGGTCAAGCTGGATGAAAAAGCCTTTCCCAATGCCAAAGAGCTGCAAGAAAAGAGCAATCTGGGGCGTCTGAAAATTACCACCGCCAAAGGTGATATAGATGGCGACGGCGATCTGGATGCAATTTATGGCTATGGCGCCCGTTCTTTCTCGATCTTCAATGAAAAAGGCGAGCTGATTTATGATTCCGGCACGGAGATTGAAGCAAAAATGGCGGAACTGGCCCCAAGCGCTTTTAATGGACAAGGTGCCAATGAAAGTTTCGACAATCGTTCCGACGACAAAGGCAGTGAGCCGGAAGCCCTTGCCATTGGCGAGATGAAAGGCAAACGCTATGCCTTTATCGGTCTGGAACGCATGGGAGGTGTGGTTGTCTATGACATCAGCGACCCGGCAAATGCCCAATATGTGACCTATGCCAACAATGCCAAACTGGATGGCTCCGCGGAACAAATGAGTGCAGGCGATATCGCCCCTGAAGGCATTGCCTTCATTGGTGCAGAGGTCAGCCCAACAGGAAAGCCCATGATTGCTGTTGCCAATGAAGTCTCTGGCTCAACCACGCTTTATGAAATCAAATAGCGTTTTACCATGCGTGAAAACAAAAGGCCCGGTTCGCAATCGGGCCTTTTGCCTCATAACCAGACTGAGATGTCATCAAGGCTTTTCTTGTCAATCAATGGCACTTTGGCATCCTCTTTGGGATAGCCTGCAACCAGCAAAATATAAGGCTTTTCATTCTCTGGTCTGCCACAAATCTGGGTCAGAAAAGACATGGGAGCCGGGGTATGGGTCAGGGTGGCAAGCCCGGCCTGATGCAGGGCCGCAATCAAAAAGCCGGTCGCGATATTGACCGATTCCGGCACATAATAATGTTTATGCCGATTGCCAGCCTCATCAAGCCCATAGCGCTGCCCGAAAATGCCAATCAACCAAGGCGCGGTTTCCAAAAAGGGCTTATTGGCATCTGTCCCCAAATGATCCAGCGCATCCAGCCATTCGTCTCCGGCGCGTCCGGCATAAAAGGCCCGCTCTTCTTCCTCTGCCGCTTGGCGAATCTGGCGTTTGATATCGGGATTGGAAATACAGGCAAAAGTCCATGGCTGCTGATTGGCCCCGGATGGCGCGCGCCCAGCTGTCTCTATACAGCGCTCAATGATCGAGCGGGGCACAGCCCGGTCGGAAAAATCACGCACAGTGCGGCGGCTTTTCATGACATCAAAAAAGCGATCAGCCTTTTCTTGCATCTCTTCAGGAGACAGATTTTGAAATGTCAGCGCTTCAAACTGGGCTTTTTGGCTCATTCTAATGGGTCCCTTATTCTTTTTATGAGTCTATGTCTTAGCTTGCCGCAAATCTCTTGTTTTTTGACAGAGCTCTTTTTATAAGCGCTAGCATTCTTGAGAAACCTGACATTGTCCAGAGCCGCAATGAAAAGAGATACGCCATGATCGTGACCACAGAACAGCAATTGGACGGCTTAAAAGCCTGCGGCAAGGCGGTGAAGATGGCCATCAAGGCTATGGGCGAGGCATTGGAAGCTGGCATGACAGCGCGCGAGCTGGATGATTTGGGGCGTAAGGTGCTGGAGCGTGAAGGCGCACAAAGCGCGCCGCAACTGGTTTATGATTTTCCCGGTGCGACATGCATTTCCATTGAGCCGGTCATTGCCCATGGGTGGGCGGATGAGCAGACCATGAAGGCCGGTGATATGATCAATATTGACGTCTCCGCCTGCAAGGATGGCTATTTTGCCGATGCCGGGGCAACCTTCATCCTGCCACCTATTTTGCCCGCCAAAGAGGCCATCGTCAAAGCGGCCAAGCGGGCCAGAGACAAGGCCATTGCAGAGGTCAAACCCGGCGCAAAGATGCAAGTCATCCCACAGGCCTTTGAGGCAGAGGCCAAAGCCTCGGGCTATACATTGATCGAGAATTTGCTGGGCTGTCACGGGGTTGGTCAAACCCTGCATGACAAGCCGGAAATTCTGGCCATCAGCGATAAAACGGACCGCCGCAGCTTCAAACAAGGCATGGTTTTGGCGATTGAGCCTTTTTTATCAACCGGCGCAGATTATGCGCAGGAAGGTATGCGCGAATGGGAATTGTTCACGCCCGGCCATTTAACCGCGCAATTTGAACATACAATTGTGGTGGGCCAAAAAGGCCCCATCATTATCACCTGATATAGACCACAAGATGCAACAAAAAAGGCCCGCTTTCTATTAGGAAAGCGGGCCTTTAAACTGTTAGCAATGCGCGTTTTTATGCGTCGACCAAAGCCTTTGGAGCAGCAGCTTTCACGCTGTCATCAACATGCGCTTCAAAGATTTTGAAGTTTTCGACAAACATGCCAGCCAATTTGGCCGCCTGCACATCATAGGCTTCCTTGTCTGCCCAAGTCTCGCGTGGGGCGAGAAGAGCATCATCAACGCCGGGCACAGAGACGGGAACATCCACGCCGAAAATTTCATCCTTACGGAATTCCATGCCTTTGAGCGAGCCATCAAGGGCGGCAGAAAGCAGGGCACGGGTTGCCTTAATCGGCATGCGATGACCTGTGCCATAAGCGCCACCAGTCCAGCCGGTATTGACCAGCCAGCAATTCACTTCATGCTCTTTCATCAGCTTGCGCAGCAAATTGCCATATTCTGACGGATGCCGCGGCATGAAAGGCGCACCAAAACAGGTGGAGAAGGTCGCTTCCGGTTCGGTAACACCTTTCTCGGTGCCAGCCACTTTCGCGGTATAACCGGACAGGAAATGATACATGGCCTGTTCAGGTGTCATATGCGCAATGGGAGGCAACACGCCAAAGGCATCAGCGGTCAGCATGATGATATTCTTTGGATGCGGTGCCAGACCGGTATCAGAGGCATTTGGAATGAAATGGATCGGATAGGCGCAGCGTGTATTCTCTGTTTTTGAGCCATCGTCAAAATCAGGAATGCGGCTGACAGGATCCAGCACAACATTTTCCAAAATGGTGCCAAAGCGCTCGGTGGTAGAGAAGATTTCAGGCTCTGCCTCTTTTGACAAGCGAATGGTTTTTGCATAGCACCCGCCTTCAAAATTGAACAGGCCATCAGCGCCCCAACCATGCTCGTCATCACCAATCAGGGTGCGGCTTGGATCC
>JAOXSG010000576.1 GCA_025800105.1 Cohaesibacter sp.
GGCCACTGGGATTGCGCTTCGCGCCGAGAGCGCTGGCGGGCTTGCCCGCCGAGATTTTGGCCGCCGAGTTTTTTCTCCCCGCCGTGAATCCCGGCAGGATCTTGGTGGGATTACCACCGGGATCCCGCTGAGATTTTGGCCGCTGGGATTTCGCTTCGCGCCAAGAATCCCAGCGGGAACTTGGCGAGATCTCCTGCCGAGATTTTGGTCAGAAGCCCGTCGTGATCTTGGTGGGCTCACCCACCAAGATTTTGGTCGCTGAGATTCCCGTTTCTCGCTGAGAATCTTGCAAAGATCCCGCCGAGATTCTGCGCTCGGCAAGATTGACTTGCATGGAGTTGAACCGCTGAGTGTCGGGCTTTTTACGTTCACTAAATCGACTTAGCTACTGCCACAATTTCAACGGATAGTTCATCCCCGAAGTTCCTGTATCCAGTACTAATTTTCTTGCCGTTAGATGTTGGCGTTAATAGGTGATTTTTAGTTTGGTCTGTACTGATCAGTGCCTGTTTTCGTGCCGAAAAATTACTGACAAAGTAAACAACTGTAAAGAAAGATTAAACTGCGATACGGAGGTTCGGAATACTTCTGAAACTGACACTACAATACGAAGAAAAAACTCTGAATTGGCCAACGAATAATGTAAGCTGATTTGGCCGAAGAAATTTTGGCAGAGCTCTGATGTACTAATTCACTTACAGACCGACGCGATCAGACAAACAGTGAAACTGAATGCGAATTTCCCCAGTATCTAAAATTTTAAACCTTAGTTTATTTGTAAAAATGCCGGCACATTTCTGCTGAACTACAGTAAT
>JAOXSG010000587.1 GCA_025800105.1 Cohaesibacter sp.
CTGGATGGCAGACAAGAAATTGAGCAACAGAAAATCCAGTTCCCAAGACGCAATCTGGAACAATCCTCTAGAAGCATTGGACTGGCTCGGCCGGGCCTTGCTCGACTATCGGGCCTGGGGTCGGAATGGCAAATTTGGCGAACAGGCGGTCCAGCAACAGTTTATTGAAGATCACCACTGGTTCCGCAAGGGTTCCAATGACGGAGATATCCCGTTTCGCACTGCATTCGGTCTGCCTCATATGTATGATAGCAAAAAACATCAAGGCGTTTCGATCGCCGATAATGGCGATGATCCCGGAAGGCGTGCTAGCCCAATGCTGATGCATATTCACAAGATTGGTGGTTCTTTCGTTGCTGTTGTCACTCTGATTCCAACCTCCTATGCTCAGAAGGATATCATAGCCAAAAACAGTCGCAATCAAACCACCTCAAAACATTTCGACCTCTATGAGAGGTATGGAACAAAAAAGGCATCGGGCCTAGATGTCCTGATGGATTTTGTTGGTCATAGGGATGGAAAGTTCAGCCCTAATCGCCTTATTTCCTTCACGCAGGTATTGCCATGACTGAGCGCCGGAAGATTCTTCACTTCACACTTGGGCCGGTACAGGGCTTTATTGCAGACGCCCGTCGGACGCGGGATTTTTGGGCGGGTTCCTTCCTATTGTCCTGGTTGTCAGGCTCGGCTATGGCAGCCCTCAAACAAAAAGATGGGACAATCATATTTCCCGAGATAGGCGATGATAAGCTGTTTGCGGCAATCATGGATCCCAGCAAAGGCGGTCAACCTTATATTGGTTCACTGCCCAATCGCTTCAAGGCGGAGATTACAAATGTTGTAGGCGCTGCCGGAGAGATTTGCCGGAAGGAGATAAACAAACAATGGCATCTGTTGACCGACAGGATTTATGATCACTTTCTCAA
>JAOXSG010000594.1 GCA_025800105.1 Cohaesibacter sp.
TTGAGAAAGCCTTCAAGTGGCTGAAGAGTAATAAATACAAGAATTAAAGATGTTAAGCTAATAATGGAAACATCATGTAACCGTAGCCTGCGTAGCTGAGTCAGACGTAAACACAGGTAGCTCGCATGATAATCCGACCCGACATTGTTTTCAGTTACGGCGCGAAAGTTTGCTGATATTTTCTTTCCTTTTGGTGAAAAATCGTTGATATTTCGCTTCTTCGAAAAATCGTTTATTCGAAATTTTGAATGCGTTTTTGAACTTTCGTCGAAAAATCGTCGAACTTTCGCAGAAGCGTTGCGAAAGTTCGTTCGAAATATTGGGCGATAATTCGAGTAAAATTGCAAGAACAAAGCCCGAATTTCGTCGAAATTCGCTCTCATTACTTTTGCACAGTACTGCATCTCATGGTTCTTTATGGCGTAAAGAGGTAATTCCAACATCAAAATGATCCGTCTTAAAGGCAAAATTTGTGATCAAACTTCTTACGATGCCCCCAGTATTGCTGTGCTATTTCTTGAAGCGAAAGATGAGAACGATTTGTGTTAGCGAGCACGCACCGCACAGGTGAATGAAACAAGT
>JAOXSG010000607.1 GCA_025800105.1 Cohaesibacter sp.
CACAGCCACTTTCCGTGTTACATGAGATTCATTAACCTGCAATCAGGCGCTCTTTTTGTGGGTGGAAGTCTGCGGAAGGAAGTACATGTAAGAGGGAAAAAGTACACCTGATACATTTATTTGACAAGTCGCTTGCCTAAAGTCTGTTAGTTTTGAAACGCCTTTTTTGTTTATTCGTTTTTTGCTATGTAAGTGATGATTAAAAATAGACTTACATTAAAGTTTAGGTACGTGATTAGTGGAAATCTTCGAGAACTAACTTGTAATTTCTCACGCTTATCTCATGCTACAAGACTTTCCGTAGGAAATTCGCTTTAGCGTAGGAACTACGTTTAGTCAACGCCCAGAGCATATGCACGTATTATTACATTATAAAGACGACACGCAGCAACAGTAAATCAGAAGTTATTCCGCTACCGTCAGTGCTGCTATCATAGGATTTCTGCTACCGCTACCATCGCTGTCAGTCTGCTACTTTTGGTGCGAGTCGTCAACCAAAGTA
>JAOXSG010001042.1 GCA_025800105.1 Cohaesibacter sp.
AAAGCCCCCTTAACTAACCCCAACTCAGATGAGGAGGAGTCCGATTAATTTTTTGTTTTGTTTTGTTTTGAACTTTGCATACATTGCTATACCACCATGTCTGACAACAAGCTTGTTAAAACGATCGTTGAAGCTGCAACTCTCACTGGCTTCGCCGCCGGCATCAGCTGGGTCGCAAAAAAGGTGTTGAAAGAGAATTCTACCTCCGACCCCAGCAGCAGTGCAATGAACTACGCAAAATTCACTGCCGTCATGACGGGAAGCATCGAGCTTAAACAGTACCTCAAGGACCAAAAAATACTCCCCGCCAACGTTTGAAATTAATGAATTGAAAATGTGCTCTGATGTATACATTGTTGCAAATTGTTGTTGTTGTTGCTCAGCATGGCCAGCGTCGCAATCATGGCAGGCGGGGCGTTACTCAATGCTGCCGCCTTCATTGGCCGCAATTATCTCACACGCTTCCTTTCTGGAGATAATTCCAGTGCAGTACTTGAGGGAAAAGTGCGCCATGATAAAGCTCTCGAATAGTACCAAGAGGCGTACGCCAAATATCAAATATCAACTTTCAAATATATCAAATATCAAATATCCCCCGCGGGCGCAAAGGTTTCAAATACGCGCTCACCGTTGCCGACGTGGCCAGCCGATACAAAGAGGCCGAGCCATTGACTTCGAAAAATTCTGATGAGTTCGCCCTGGCCTTTCAAAAGATTTACAAGCGCGGGCCTCTGAAATGGCCTTAAATACTGCAGGTTGACCCCGGGCGCGAATTCATGGGCGCTGTTACCGAAGAGATGGAAAACCACAAAACATTTATTTGCCGCGGGCGCACTGAAATTCACCGCGACCAGGCCATTGTTGAACGTTTCAACCACATCCTGGCCGAGTGCCTGTTCGGACACCAGTACGCCGCTGAAATGCGACTCCCTGAGGGCCAGCGCTCTACTGCCTGGGTGAAAAGGCTACCCGAAGTTGTTTCGGCTTTGAACAACGAGGTAACAAGCCTTACCGGCAAGAAACCCGCAGTTGCCATCAAAGAAAAAGCTGTTGCTGCAAAGCCATCGACAAAAT
>JAOXSG010000624.1 GCA_025800105.1 Cohaesibacter sp.
GAGCAGGCTGAGACATATCAGGCATTGGCGACGGCTCAATCGGATCGACTGATACAGGTGCTGCTCCAGCCCCCATCTCCTTTTGCAAACCAAAATTAAGATTTGGTCCCAAATTTGGGCCAGCCAAAGGCTCACGCTCAGCAATAGGCTGAGAGGCAGATGGGCTTTGCAGATCTGCTTGCTCTTCAAAATCCGGCAAAGAGCCAAATTTCAACGGCGGCAAATCCTCTGAAGACGCATCAGACGCAAAAGCAGACGCCTCTTCCTCACGTGGCATAACTGGCTGCGCAGACTGCGTCATCGCTGGTTGAGGAGACACAGGCGCAGGAATTGGAGTTTGAGGAGCAGGAGCAGAGGCAATCTGCTCACCGCGCAATTCTCTCAACAATTCTTCTTCCAAAGCCCGCAAATCGTCTTCATTTCCCAATTGACCCAAGACTTTATCCACCTGTTCTGCGCCTTGCCCGTCACTAACGATTCGTTCAAGAGCAGCCAGCGGATCTTCGGCCACATGTCCAAAAGCCTGTCCTTGCTGTGGGGTTCCAGCAGGATTTTGCCAATCAGTCACATTGGGGTCCGGCTTTTTGTCATTGGTATCAGACATGACGATTTGCCTTTTTTATCAAACACATAGTTACTAGTCTGGCAAACTTCATCTGCAAAACTGTGTGATATCCTATCGCATTTCCTCGGGAGCATTCACACCCAACAACCCAAGGCCGGACGCAAGAACATCAGCAACAGCCTGCACAAGAGCCAGACGCGCTAGGGTTAATTTTTCATCTTTAGCGTTAATAAACCGTAATTGCGGCATTTCCTTGCCTTTATTCCACACACCATGAAAGTATCCGGCAAGGTCATAAAGGTAAAAAGCAACCCGATGCGGCTCTTGCATTTCCGCCGCTCCCGCGACAATCCGTGGATATTCAGAAAGCTTGCGGATCAGTGCCAATTCCGCTTCATCTTGCAATCCATCCAAATCAACACCCAGCAAAGTTTCGCGATCTGTGACAAGAGAGGGAACCTCATTGGCAGCCTGCCGGAAGATTGAGGCAGTCCGGGCATGGGCATATTGCACATAGAAAACCGGATTATCCTTGCTCTGTTCCGTCACTTTGGCAAAATCAAAGTCAATGGTCGCTTCAGACTTGCGATACATCATCATGAAACGAACCGCATCAACGCCCACTTCTTCAACCACATCGCGCAGCGTCACAAATGTCCCTGCCCGCTTCGACATTTTCAATTGCTCGCCATCGCGCATCAAATTCACCAATTGGCAAATTTTCACATCCAAACCGCCTTTGCCTTCTGTAATGGCTTTGACAGCGGCTTTTAGGCGTTTGACATAGCCCCCGTGATCGGCACCCAGAATATCCACCTGCTGCGCAAAGCCGCGCTTATATTTGTCAAAATGATAGGCAATATCATTGGCAAAATAGGTGTTGGAGCCATCGGACTTTTTCAAGGCGCGATCCACATCATCACCAAAATCGGTGGAGCGGAACAGGGTCTGATCCCGATCTTCCCAATCATCAGGCAATTTGCCTTTTGGGGGCGGCAATTTGCCCACATAAACCTGCCCACGATCTTCCAGCCATTTAATCGCTTCTTCAACCCGATCTGTCTCGCCTTCAATCAGCGAGCGTTCGGAAAAGAATAGATCATGACGCACATTCAGCGCCGCCAAATCATCGCGTATCAAATCCATCATAGCATCAATGGTGAAGGAACGCACGTCCGCCAGCCATTCGGCTTCATCCTTGCCTTTCAGGCTATCACCATATTGCTCAGCCAGCGCTTTGCCAATCGGCACCAGATAATCACCGGGATACAAGCCTTCGGGAATAGCGCCAATCTCATCGCCCAATGCCTCGCAATAGCGCAGATAAGCAGAGCGGGCCAGCACATCCACCTGCGCCCCTGCATCATTGATATAATATTCGCGCGTCACATCATAACCGGCAAAATCCAGAAGATTGGCAATACAATCGCCCAGCACGGCACCGCGTGTATGGCCAACATGCATTGGCCCTGTTGGGTTGGCGGATACATATTCCACATTCATCTTGGCACCCTTGCCAAGATCACAACGGCCAAAATCCTTGCCCGCAGAGACAATATCACGCACCACACCCCGCCAGAAAGAATCGGACAAGGTCATATTGATGAAACCGGGACCAGCCACATCCACTTTACCGATATCACTGTCCTGCATCAAAATATCGGCAATCTTGGTCGCAACATCGCGCGGTTTCATCCCCACTTGCTTGACCAGCACCATGGCCGCATTGGTTGCCAAATCCCCATGAGAGGCATCGCGGGGCGGCTCCACACCAACGCGGCTCAAATCCAGCTCTGCGCCCTCTTTGCCTGTCAGATCGGTCTTTTTGATTGCCTCGACAATGCGAGCGGTAAATTCCGTGAAGACGTTCATCGTCATACCTGTCTTGTTGACACGCCAAAAGGGCAGCGCTCAATCCCATGAGGCCACCGGGCGGTTTCCATAAAATTTGATAAGGGGACTAGCGCAATTCCGGTGTCACGTCAAACAATCGTCGATGTTCCAACAAGGCAAAGCGGTCTGTCATCCCGGCCACATAATCGGCAACCCGGCGCGCACGCACGGGCAAAAGCCCCTGATCATCGCCAAATTGCCATTCTTGCGGCATCTCGCCCGGCCTTTCAAAATAATAGCCAAACAAATCAGCCAGCACCTGCTCGGCCTCTGTCATGATCCGTGTCACGGTCTTTTCCCTGTAAACATGCTCAAACAAAAAGCGTTTGATGGTCGCCTCGGCTTTGGCCATTTCAGGCGAAAAGCACACCAAAGTCTCCCCGCATTCCCGCACATCATGCACGCTTTGCGGTTCCACGCGCTCAAGATTGGAAAGGGACATCTTGATCACATCTTCCACCATCTGGGTGATCAAACGCCGCACAATCTCATGCACCACGCGGAACTCTTCCAAACCGGGATAAAGGTTTCGAACCTGCCTCAAAGCTGGCCCTACAACCGGTAAATCATCCAATTGGTCTAATTGAATGAGGCCAGCCCGCAATCCATCATCAATATCATGAGCATTGTAAGCAATATCATCGGCAATCGCAGCCGCCTGTGCTTCCAAAGAGGCATAAGAAGACAGCATCAAATCCTGATAAGGCTGATAGGCCCGGATACCGAATGGCAATTCGCCCCCTAAATAAGGGCCAATCGGTTTGCCATCATGATCTTGCAAGGGGCCATTATGCTTGACCAAACCTTCCAGAGTTTCCCAAGCCAGATTCAGCCCGTCATAGCGAGCATAGCGCCGCTCCAACGATGTCACGACCCGCAAGCTCTGCGCATTGTGATCGAACCCCCCATAGGGCTCCATCAGATCATGTAAGGCCCGCTCCCCAGCATGGCCAAAGGGCGTATGCCCCAAATCATGAGCCAGCGCCACAGCTTCAGCCAGATCTTCATCCACGGCCATGGAACGTGCCAAAGAGCGGGCAATCTGGGACACTTCAATCGTATGCGTCAAACGGGTGCGATACAGATCCCCCTCATGATAAATAAAGACCTGTGTTTTATGCTTCAAACGCCGAAAGGCCGAAGAATGAATAATCCGGTCCCGATCGCGCTGAAAAGGCGTGCGGGTTGGACTGTCATGCTCGGAGAATAAACGCCCCCTGCTTTTGGCAGCATCCACCGCATAACAAGCCCGTGGCCGGTCTCCAAAGCCCAGCGTTGCAACCATCACAACTCCCTTTCAACGACCCATCATCTTGACATCGTGCTATTGCACCTTAACTATCCGCAGAAAGACATATATAATGTGCATAGAGACCGATCTCGCAGCACATACTCACAAGTTTGCTGTATGAGAGGGATGCAAACGCACCTTATCAGCGCGCCATCCTGCAAATTTTACGGATAGAAAACCCCATGACGACTGCAACAACACCAGAGATATCTGTCACAGAAAGCGCCATCAAACGAATCGCAACCATTCTGTCCAACGAAGAAAATGGCACCATGTTGCGTATCTCGGTCTCCGGTGGCGGCTGTTCCGGTTTTCAATATAATTATGATTTGGTCACCAACAGCGAAAGCGATGACATGGTGATTGAACAAGATGGCGCCATCATCCTGATCGACCCGATGACCCAAACCTATATGGAAGGCTCTCAGGTTGATTTTGTTGATGATTTGATGGGACAATCCTTTCAGATCATCAACCCGCAGGCCACTGCCTCCTGCGGCTGTGGTACGTCTTTTGCTATCTGATCATAGCCCCGTCACTTCCCATTTTCTTCACGCGGCAGGATAGAATCATGCGCATAGCAACATGGAACATTAACGGCATCAAAGCCCGGCACGATAATCTGCTGCGCTGGTTGCAGGAAGAAAGCCCGGATGTGGCCTGTTTGCAGGAAATCAAATCCGTCGACGAAACTTTCCCGCGAAAAGGCATTGAAGATCTGGGTTATCATTTGGAAACCCATGGCCAAAAAGGCTTTAATGGCGTCGCCCTGCTCTCCAAAAAACCATTTGAGGAAGTCAATCGACGCCTGCCCGGTGATGAGAGTGACGAGCAGGCCCGCTTCATTGAAGGCATACTCTCCACCAATAAAGGCCCATTGCGGGTGGTCAGCCTCTATTTGCCCAATGGCAATCCGGTCGAAACCGAAAAATACCCCTATAAGCTGGACTGGATGCGTCGGCTTATCACTTGGTCAAAACAAAGACTGGAGCTGGAAGAAGCCTTTGTTCTGGCTGGTGATTATAATGTCATCCCATCGCCAGACGACACGCACGATCATAACGCATGGTGGGGTGATGCTCTCTATCGCGAGGAAACTCTGGATCTGTTTCGCCAATTATTGGCGACAGGTCTGACCGAAGCCTTTCGCGCCTGCAACAACACCCCGCACCTCTATTCCTTCTGGGATTATCAGGCAGGCGCATGGCCGCGCAATATGGGCATTCGCATTGACCATCATCTGCTCTCGCCAGAAGCCGCCGACTTATTGCAGTCGTGCGAGATTTTGAAAAATGTCCGTGACTGGGAAAAACCATCCGATCACGTCCCGGTCATGCTGACACTGGATTGCGAATAAAGATCGACAATCAGACAGATATCAGACAGATAAAAGGCGATGCGGAAAAATCCGGCATCGCCTTTTTCATATCAATCAAGAAGTGACAAAGAGATACTCAACTCTCACTCTTTGATGGATCAGATGAGCTTTCCCTATCAGACGCCTTATCTGAGCCATCTGGCCCGCTATTTTGCATATGTTCAGGCTCCTCTAGCCCTTCTGGATCTTCTCGCTCTTCACCATCAGACCCCGTGCTATCATCCTCTTCGCTTGGCTCCCACTCGTCCGGCACCACAACATATTTATCATCTTCATTGAGCAATTCCGGCGTCACAACAGCACCAACCGCGGCGCTGGTCGAAGCAAACTCGTAATCATCCTTATCGTCAGATTCGATGGCTTCGCTCTTCATAATTCGGAAAGCCAGATAGACACACAAAATAGCCAGAACCACAGCAGGCAACAAAAACAGAGCCTCAGGCCCCCATTGGCGCATAGCAAGCGCTGTCACGGTTGGGCCAATGGAAGAGCCAATACCAAAAGCCACCAAAAGGCCAGCTGCCATACGAACATAGCCACTTTCGCTGGCATGGTCATAGCCATGCGCAATGGCAAGCGAATAAGCCGGTTGGATCATCGCCCCAATGAAAAAGCCAACAACCAGCAACAGCGTAAAATTGGTTGCCCCGACACTGGTAATGGCAACAGACCCGGCAATCCCAAACAGGCTGATAATGATCAAAACCAGACGCCGGTCAAAATAATCTGAAATACGACCAATCGGCCATTGTCCCACAATTCCGCCAACGCCCAGAATAGCGGCAAAAATCGGGGCTTGTGAGAGAGAATTATAGCCCTTGTCCACGGCATAAATCGCCGCAAAAGACAAATGCGAGCCCTGAACGACACCAACGCAAATCGCCGCAACAATCGCTGCAGGCGAAACCCGAAACACCTTGCGCAATTCAAGCTTGACCACCGCCATCGGCGCAGGTTGCGCGGCCTTGGTCATAGCAACAGGCACAACGGCAACAGAGATAATGATCGAAGCAATCGCAAACAGGAAAAAGGCTTCTGGTTCTGCAATGGTCGCCAGCAATTGTCCGGCGGTAAAAGCCGCGTAATTGACAATAACATAGGCCGACATCACCAGCCCGCGATTGGCATTATCGGCAAATTCGTTCAGCCAGCTTTCAATGATCAGATAAAGCCCGGCAACAGAAAATCCGGTCATCAAGCGAAACAGGATCCAGGCATATTCATCACTGATCAGCGGATGCAACAGAGCCGCAGCAGACATGCTCGACACCATAACCGCAAAGCCGCGAATATGCCCTGCCCGCACCACAACATGCGGGGCAATGATACCACCAACCACAAAACCGGCAAAATAGCCCGACGCCGCCAGACCGATAGAAAAGTCAGCAAAAGCAAGGCCCTTGGATGCCAAAGGAACAATGGTCGATTGCAAACCATGCCCAACCATCAAAAGGGCAACGGAAAACAGCAAGGATGCAATAGGAGCAAATGTCTGAATCATGAACGACCCGACTTTCTGAACGAGAAATCACCACACGATCAGAAAAGCTTGACTGCATTTCCTATCGAAAGTCGAGTAAAATTTTATCGAGATAAACAATTTGCGAAAGTGGCAAACAAACCGGACAAAAAAAGCCAGCAAAATCAAGCAAGCGCCAAAAAGTGATTATCGCCCCTTGCCATTGACCCAATCTTCCGCAAGGGAAACCGCAATCCGCCGCGTCTCAGAATCAGCCAACGCAAAAGCCGCCTCCTGACGATCACGCACATCGACATTATTGCTATCAAGCATCCGGGCAATTGTCAGCCATTTCAACCCATTGACCGGCTGACGGGGAATTTGCTCACCAGACAACAAAAGATCCCCAAGTTGCAATTGCGCCATGATATGGCCTTTGCGGGCGGCCTTGTTCAGCCAGCGGGCAGCCTGTTTGGAATCTTGCCCCGCACCCCTTTGTCCCAGATAATCCAGACCCAAATGATATTGGGCATCAGGATCACGAAAATAAGAGGCAGCATAATAGAGAAATTCACGCGCCTTGCCGTGGTCTGGCTGGATTTTTTTCTCAATACCGATTGTCAGAAATTCGCTCAATTTCACAAAAGCATTGGAGACATAGCGCGCTTCAACCGAGCCGGGGCGCGCATCGCCAAAAGTGACGACAATCTTCTCAAAAATATCAAAAGCCCGGCCATTGTCGCGCTCCACCCCATCTCCATCAGCATACATACGCCCCAGCTTCCACTGAGAGGCCATATGCCCGTTTGAGGCGGCATAGGTTAAAGCATCAAAAGCTGTGCTCTTGTCTCCATTCTGATAAGCTTGGGTGCCAAAGCGAAAGGCATCAATGGTGGTGGTTTCTCCGCTTGTCATAGTGGACGGATCAAAAGCATGGGCAGACATACCAGTCGCCAAGGCGAACAGAGCAGCATATGTTAGTGTTCTAAGCCTATAAATCATCACGTTTGCCCATTTCCGACAAGCGAACAGAGCGCCTCTCTCATCAGCACTCTCGCCATCTCTTTCTTCTTTTAAACCAGCGCTATGGCCCAATTACGGCAAGCCTCTCACAAAAATGTTAAGGCCGCCCCAATGTGACGCCAGAGCGATGGAAAATGCCTTGAGACACAAAAAACGCAGCCAAATCTGCTCATTTCAGCCCTCAAGACACTCAGAAAGATGGCCGCATAATGTGGTCGCAGGCAGGCAAAACCAAGTCCTGAGCCCGAACTATATATTTTTTTAACCAGACGTGACTTTTCTGCAACTTTTTCAGTGCATGACTGGTAAAAACAAAGACAAAACTTGATGCAAATCATAGCAAATATAAGCAAAAGTGCAGACACTCTCTCCATACACTTTTAAAGCCCTTTTTAGAGAAGCGGGAGAGAGAATGCAGGATAATAACCCAAACACACAAAATGCCGCAGATGCCAGCGCAAAGCCAACAGCAACAACGTCTGGCGCATCGTCTGCAACAGCTTCCGCAAACAAAACAAAACCGGAAACAGCGGTGCCAGTTGCTGAAAAGCCTGTAGAACCTAAAACCGTTCCGGCAGAAGCAAAAGCGCAAGACACTGTCTCAGCCGATCATGCTGGCGAAGCCCGTCGTGTCTTTGAGCAAGGTGTCTATCCTTACACAACCAAAATGAAACGCCCTGCTTACGAGAAGCAAAAAGCGCTTTTGCAAGTAGAATTGCTCAAAGTTCAGCGTTGGGTGGAAGAAACCGGCCAAAAAATTGTTGTTCTGTTTGAAGGGCGCGATGCAGCAGGTAAAGGCGGCACCATCAAGCGCTTTATGGAGCATATGAACCCTCGTACCGCCCGCGTCGTTGCCTTGAACAAGCCATCCGAGCGGGAAAAAACCCAATGGTATTACCAACGCTATATCGAGCATCTGCCAAGTGCTGGCGAAATGGTGCTATTTGACCGCTCTTGGTATAACCGCGCAGGCGTGGAACGGGTTATGGGCTTTTGTACCCCGGCGGAATATCTGGAATTCATGCGCCAAACCCCGGATTTTGAACGTATGATTTGCCGCTCTGGCGTGCGCCTCTTCAAATATTGGTATTCTGTCACCCAAGAAGAACAACGCCGCCGCTTTGCCTCTCGCGAGCTGGATCCGCTCAAACAATGGAAACTCTCCCCCATCGATAAAGCCTCCCTTGATAAATGGGATGACTATACCGAAGCCAAAGAAGCCATGTTCTTCTATACAGATACGGCAGATTCTCCCTGGACTGTGATCAAGTCAAACGACAAGAAGCGCGCCCGTCTCAACACCATGCAGCACTTCCTGTCTTCCTTGCCTTATCCCAACAAGGATCACCGCATTGTCCATGGCCCGGACCCGCTGATCGTTGGCCATTCCAGCCATGTGATTGGTCAGGACGCCCATATTCTGGGCAAAAGCCTACATCCCGTGCTAAAGCGCTAAAAGTGCTATAGTCTAAAATAAGAAAACCGCGCCTCTAATAGAGGCGCGGTTTTTTTATAAACAAGATGGGCCAAGACAAACGTCATACATCATAAGACGGCAAATCAAACGGCACCATAAATCGCATCGGCACGCTGCTCAAAGGCAGTGGAGAATTTATGAAAAGCCTTATCAAAAACAGCCCCCATGAGGCCAGCCAGCATACGATTGCGAAATTCATAATCGATATAAAATGTCACCCGACACATATCCGCAACATCAACAGGCCGACTGTCATCTGGGTCATTAAAAGTCCAGCGATTTTCCAGATGCTTGAAAGGACCATCCAAATATTCAACCAAAATCTCATGCGCCTTGGGACGCAGTGTGACTTTAGAGGTAAAAGTCTCGCGGATCATCTTATAAGCCACCGTCATATCGGCAACGACAATCTCTTCATCACCAATCGCTTTGCGCCCGCGAATATGCAAGGCCTGACACAGAGGCACAAATTCGGGATAGCGCTCAATATCCGCCACCAAAGCATACATACGCTCTGGTGAATGCGTCACCAAATGGCTGGTTTCAAATTTAGGCATGGCGCATCACTCTATGTCTTGCCAATCAATGACCCAATTTGGCCTGCCGCGCCGCTTTCAGTTTGGCAAAATCCTCTCCGGCATGGTGCGAAGATCGGGTCAAAGGACTGGCCGAAACCAACATAAAGCCCTTGGTATAGGCAATGGTCTCATAGCCTTTAAACTCTTCCGGCGTCACAAAACTTTTGACCGGATGGTGCTTTTTGCTGGGCTGCAAATATTGGCCAATAGTCAAAAAATCGACATCCGCGACCCGCAAATCATCCATCAATTGCAACACTTCATTGCGCTCTTCTCCAAGCCCAACCATGATGCCGGATTTGGTAAACATGGTGGGATCAAGTTCCTTCACCCGTTGCAACAAACGAATGGAATGGAAATAACGCGCACCGGGCCGCACTTTCAAATAATTGGACGGCACAGTTTCCAGATTGTGATTAAACACATCAGGTTTCGCCGCCACCACAATCTCCAGCGCTCCGTCTTTGCGCAAGAAATCAGGCGTCAGCACTTCAATGGTCGTCTCTGGAGACGCAACGCGAATGGCTTGAATAACCTTGGCGAAATGCTCAGCCCCGCCATCGGCCAAATCATCGCGGTCAACCGAGGTGATGACCACATGCTTGAGGCCCATCTGAGCAACGGCCCTACCGGTATTTTCCGGCTCGCTCTCATCCAATTTACCCGGAATACCCGTCGACACATTACAAAAAGCACAGGCGCGGGTGCAGATTCCACCCATAATCATGAAACTGGCATGACGCTGAGACCAGCATTCCCCCATATTGGGGCATCCGGCCTCTTCGCAAACCGTGACAAGGTTATTTTCCTTCACGATACCGCGCGTCTCTTTATAGACAGGAGAGCCGGGAGCCTTGACCCGGATCCAGCTCGGCTTGCGCATCACCGGATTATCAGGCTTATGCGCCTTTTCCGGGTGACGCAACCGCTCAGAAACCGGCTTTGTCGTCCTGCTTGAAACGGTATCGATAAGTGTAACCATGCCTAATTCCTAACCCTTTAAAGGGGTTTAAATCAGGAGATCAGCCTTTCAGTCCACAAAGGCTGCATCCCCTAATTTGGTCCAAATCTGAAACGCAAGAAGCGCCCCAGTTTAACTTTTGATCTTCTGATACACAAACAGAACCAAAATTGCCCCGACAGTGGCAACAATCATGGTGTCAATGAAACCACCAGTCAGATCTAACTTTAAAAGATCCGCAAGATAGCCGCCCACAAAGGCACCAACCAGACCAACACCCAAATTTGTGAACAGACCATGATCTGACTTTGTTACCTTCTCAGCAACAAAGCCAGCAATGATACCAATAATAATCCAGCCCAAAAATCCCATGACCGCATTCCTTATCTATGAAACAAAAACAGCACCCTACCCAGCTTAACCTTACATAACATCTTTTACGCAGGGTTCAAGAAAAGCCATGCTGCGCCTCACAGCCATAAAGAGAGCAACGCGCAGCAACAGGGGCGAAATTACATATGGATCACGCGATCATAAGCATCCATCACACTTTCATGGATCATTTCAGAAAGCGTTGGATGGGGGAAGATGGTATGGATAAGCTCTTCCTCGGTGGTCTCCAAATTCATGGCAATCGAGAAGCCCTGAATAAGCTCGGTTACTTCCGCACCAATCAAATGGGCCCCAAGCAACTGACCGGTTTTGTTATCAAAAATGGTCTTAATCAAACCATCAGGCTCGCCCAGAGCAATGGCCTTACCATTGCCAATGAACGGGAAACGACCCACACGAATTTCATGCCCGGCTGCTTTTGCCTGATCTTCGGTCAAACCAACTGAGGCAATTTGCGGATGGCAATAAGTACAACCGGGGATCTTATTTTTATCCATGCCATGAACATTTGGCAGACCTTTGATTTTCTCAACACAAATCACGCCTTCATGTTCTGCCTTATGGGCCAGCATTGGCGGGCCTGCCACATCGCCAATGGCATAAAGACCTGACACATTGGTGCGGCCATACTCATCGACCACAACGCAGCCACGATCAGTTTTCACGCCCAGTTTCTCAAGACCCAGATTTTCAACATTGCCGACAACACCAACGGCAGAAATGATCCGGTCCGCTTTAAGCGTCTCGGTCTTACCGCCTTTTTTCTCAATGGTCGCGACCACATTATCCGGCCCCTTGGCAACGCCAGTCACCTTGGCTTCGGTCAAAATCTTGATGCCCTGTTTTTCAAGGCTCTTGCGCGCCATGGCAGCGATTTCCTTGTCTTCGGCAGGCAAGATCTGCGGCACAAGCTCAACAACGGTCACATCCGCGCCCATTGTTTTGTAGAAACTGGCAAATTCAATGCCAATGGCACCAGACCCAACCACCAACAGGGATTTGGGCATTTTATCGGGGTTCAAAGCTTCAAAATAAGTCCAAATATGCTTGCCATCTGGCTCCAGCCCCGGCAGAACCCGAGGCCGCGCACCGGTCGCCAAAATGATATGCTTGGCTTTATAAGTCCCGGCATCATCCCCCTTGACGCTCAAGCTGCCTTGTCCGGCAAGTTCGGCAGTGCCCTTGATCACCGTGACTTTGTTCTTCTTCAGCAAAAAGCCGACACCGGTATTCAACTGTTTGGAAACCCCGCGCGAGCGCGCCACAACAGCTTTCAAATCAAAACTGGCATCCTTCACCGACAGACCATAATCAGAGGCATTTTTCATATAATGAAAGATCTCGGCAGAGCGCAAAAGCGCCTTGGTGGGAATACAACCCCAGTTCAAACAGATCCCGCCCAATTCGCCTTTTTCAACGATTGCGGTCTTAAAGCCCAATTGTGAGGCACGGATCGCAGTCACATAGCCCCCAGGGCCAGAGCCCACAACGATCACATCAAATTCACTTTGTGCCATATCCCAGATCCCTCTATACTGCCTGTCTATTGCCTCGTGCCAATTTGGCCCGATTCTCTAACCTGTCTATCAAATCAGCAAGGCCTCTAGCGCCCCTGCCCTTTTTTTGTTTGGCCAGACCTCAACCTAAAATTCTCGCCTCAGGTAAATCAGTCATGCCGCTTGCCACCTTCTTTTCAGCCAAGCCCAGATCGCTCATTTTGCTGTGCATCAGTCAGGTTGCCGTTCTGTCTTTGTGGTTCTCGGCCTCTGCCGCTGCACCCAGCCTTGCCAGAGACTTCAATCTGAGCGGCGGTGATATTGCCTTGCTCTCGTCCATGGTTCAGGCCGGCTTTGTGATTGGCTGTCTGATCAGTGCAAGCCTTGGACTGGCCGACCGGACCGACCCACGCTTGCTCTATGCCATCTGCGCGCTGTGTGGCGCTGCCGCCAATTACGCTTTCATCTATTCCGAGCCCGGTTCCAGCCTCTCCATTGCCTTGCGTCTTTTTACCGGCGCTGTCATTGCGGGCGTCTATCCCGTTGGTATGAAAATCGCCATGAGTTGGGCGGGCAAGGATGCAGGCCTTCTTGTCGGAGCGCTGGTCGGCTCCCTGATGCTCGGCTCTGCCGCGCCCCATCTCATTGCCTTTTGGGGCGATGTGGATTGGCGTCTGGTTCTGAGCGCAACCAGCTGGATTTCCGGCCTTGGTGGCCTTGGCGTTTTGCTCGTCGCCATTGGCCCCAATTATGCCAAATCGCCCAAATTCCAACTTGGCCTTGCCTTGCAGGCCATCACCAACAAGCCCATTCGCCTGGCCAATTTTGGCTATTTTGGCCATATGTGGGAAGTCTATGCCATGTGGGCCTGGATTGGTATTTTCCTTGGTGCCAGCTTTCAGCAGGCTGGCCTTGAAAATGCCCAAAGCTGGGCCTCTTTGATGGCCTTTTTTACCATTGCTGCCGGCATGCCCGGCTCGATCATTGGCGGCATGATCGCCGATCGCATTGGCCGCACCTTGATGACATCCATCGTGCTGGCCATGTCGGGCCTGTGCAGCCTGATCATAGGCCCGCTCTTTGGCGGATCCATCATTCTGGTCTGCCTGATTGCCCTTCTGTGGGGAGCCACCGTCTCGCCCGACAGCGCGCAATTCTCGACATCCGTGGGCGAATTGTCCAAACCAGAACATAGAGGAACGATGCTGACCATGCAGACAGCCATCGGCTTCACCCTTGCTCTTGTTTCTGTTCAACTCATGCCACATTGGATAAACCTTGTCGGCTGGCAATGGGCCTTTACCCCGCTGGTCGCAGGCCCAATTTTCGGCATCATGTCCATGTTAAGACTGAGAAAACTTCCCCAGTCCCAACAACTTGCAAATGGACGACGCTAATCATCCTCTGGACTTGGCAGCTCGTTCGTCATTGACAATAAACGAGCTGCAAATCCGGGCAACAAAACCAGTCCTAGACCAGCATCCCCATTGGATTTTCCAGATAGCCCTTAAAGGCTGCCAAAAGTTCCGCACCCAGAGCACCATCGACAACACGATGGTCACAGGACAGCGTCACCGACATCACTGTGGCAATTTTCAGTTCATCCCCATCAACAACCGGGCGCTTTTCACCAGCACCCACGGCCAAAATGGTGCCATGGGGCGGATTGATCACAGCTGAGAAATTTGTGATGCCAAACATACCAAGGTTGGAAACCGCCGTGGTGCCGCCCTGATATTCTTCTGGAGCCAGCTTTTTATCACGGGCGCGGGATGCCATATCTTTCATCTCATTGGAGATAGCAGACAAGGATTTCTGTTCAGCCTTGCGAATAACCGGCGTGAACAATCCATCAGGAATAGCAACCGCCACACCAACATCACTATGTTGATGGATAAGGCGCGAGCCTTCCGTCCATGTGGCATTCGCCATCGGCACTTTTTGCAAGGCTAAAGCCATGCCCTTGATGATGAAATCATTGACGGACAGCTTGTAAGACGGCTTGCCATTCTCACCAACCGGCGCTTGGCCATTGACTTGCGCGCGCAAGGCCAGCAAGGCATCCAGCTTCACATCCACACTCAGATAGAAATGCGGAACGGTCTGCTTGGATTCCTGCAAACGCTTGGCAATCACCTTGCGCATGCCGGAATGGGCCATTTCCTCATAAGTGCCCTCTTCATAGAGCGCCTTGATGGCCTCATCAGACGGAGCAGATGGTGCAGGCGCTGCACTGGGTGCAGCAGCCGCTGGCGCGCTTGGGGCCGCTGCGGCAACGGCAGGCGCACTGGCGCTGGCAGTGCCAGCGGCAAGAGCGGCATCAACATCGCGCTTGACAATGCGTCCCTTGGGGCCGGTGCCCGCAATTTTCGACAGATCCAAATCATTGAGTTTTGCCAAACGACGCGCCAAGGGAGAGGAGAAAATCCGCTCTCCACCAGCAGATGTCGCGACAGGACCGGCGGCAACATTGGACGCATCACCAGCCGCAGCAGGCGCTTGAGCCGCCTCACTCGCAGCAGGTGCGGCTTCCGCCGCAGGTGCAGGAGAAGCCGCGGGCGCAGCATCCATAGCAGATGCATCCTCGCCCTCTTCCAGCAAAATGGCAATCACTTCATTGACCGGCACAGCTTCTGTGCCTTCTGCAATCAAAATCTTGCCAATGGTGCCTTCATCAACGGCTTCCACTTCCATGGTGGCTTTGTCAGTTTCAATCTCGGCGATCACATCACCGGCAGAAACCTCGTCACCTTCCTTCACCAGCCATTTGGCCAGATTGCCGCTTTCCATGGTTGGAGAAAGGGCAGGCATCGTAATAGAGATGGGCATAATCTTTCTCCTTAAGCGCTATAGGTAACCGCTTTGACCGCAGCAATCACTTCGCCAACATTGGGCAAAGCCAGTTTTTCGAGATTGGCCGCATAAGGCATCGGCACATCCTTGCCCGTCACACGGGCAACCGGCGCATCCAGATAATCAAAAGCCTGCTCCATAATACGGAAGCCAAGCTCGGAAGAGATCGAACATTGTGGCCAGCCTTCTTCTACGGTCACACACCGGCCCGTTTTGATCACGGAGCGCAGAACCGTATCCATATCCAGCGGACGAAGGGTACGCAGATCAATCACCTCGGCATTGATGCCCTCTTTGGCCAGCTCTTCTGCCGCCTGCAAGGCATAAGTCATGCCAATGCCGAAAGAAATAATGGTGACATCATCGCCTTTGCGGGCAATCCGTGCCTTACCGATTGGCACAATATGATCGTCAATATCAGGCACATCAAAGCTGTGACCATAGAGAATTTCATTTTCAAGGAAGACAACCGGATTTTCAGAGCGGATCGCTGCTTTCAGCATCCCCTTGGCATCCGCTGCAGTATAAGGCTGCATCACAATCAGGCCGGGAACCTGACTATACCAGGCAGAATAATCCTGACTATGCTGGGCCGCAACGCGCGCCGCTGCCCCATTGGCCCCACGGAACACAATCGGATTGGTGATCTGACCACCGGACATATACAGCGTCTTTGCAGAAGAGTTGATGATATGATCAATTGCCTGCATGGCAAAGTTGAAAGTCATGAACTCAACAATAGGCCGCAAACCGGCCATCGCCGCACCAGCCGCCAAACCGGTAAAACCATGTTCGGTGATGGGGGTATCAATCACGCGCTTGGAGCCAAATTCGTCCAGCATCCCTTGGGTGATTTTATAGGCACCCTGATATTGCGCCACTTCCTCACCCATGACAAAAACGCGATCATCACGACGCATTTCCTCGCTCATCGCATCGCGCAAGGCTTCACGAACGGTCAGAGATGTCATCGGCGTTCCTTCAGGAATTTCAGGCTCATCCTGCACATCATCCAAAGTGACAGGTGCCGCAGGCACAGGCTCAGCGGCATCCGCCACTGGTGCGCTCTCGCTAGCCGCAGCAGGCGCCGCCACAGCCGGAGCGCTGGCCGCAGCATCAAGCGCAGAAGCATCTTCGCCTTCTTCCAAGATCAGGGCAATCAGGCTATTGACCTTCACCCCTTCACTGCCTTCCGGCACCATGATTTTGCCAAGTGTACCCTCTTCAACGGCCTCGACTTCCATGGTCGCTTTATCGGTCTCAATCTCGGCAATCACATCACCAATGGCAATGGCATCACCCTCTTGCTTGACCCATTTGGCCAAGTTGCCCTCTTCCATTGTGGGGGAAAGAGCTGGCATCAAAACTTGAATTGGCATGTCTTATGTCCTTCTCTTCACACCTTAGAGGGTTTCTTCAATCACAATATCAGTCCAAAGCTCTGATTCATCGGGCTCTGGATCCGTCTGGGCAAATTCCGCAGCTTCAGAAACAACCGCGCGAATTTCCTTATCAATCGCTTTCAGATCAGCTTCACTGGCCAGACCGGCATCAATCAGGCGCTGACGCACCTGCTCAATCGGGTCATGATCATTGCGCATTTTCTGCACTTCATCCTTGGAGCGATATTTTGCCGGATCAGACATGGAATGGCCACGATAGCGATAGGTCATCATTTCCAGAATATAAGGTCCTTTGCCTTCCCGCGCCCATTGAATGGCCCGCTCGGCTGCGGCCATCACCGCGCGCACATCCATGCCATCAACCTGCTCGCCCGGAATACCGAAAGAGGCACCGCGCTCGGACAAATCCGTATTGGAAGACGACCGCTCAACAGAGGTCCCCATGCCATATTTGTTATTTTCAATGATATAAATGGCAGGCAAATCCCAGAGCTTTGCCATATTGAAGCTCTCATAAACCTGACCTTGGTTCGACGCGCCATCACCAAAATAAATCATGGAAACATTGTCATTGCCGCGATAATGGTTGGCAAAGGCAAGGCCGGTGCCAAGCGCCACTTGCGCCCCGACGATACCGTGACCACCAAAGAAATTCTTTTCGCGGCTAAACATATGCATGGAGCCGCCCTTGCCTTTGGAATAGCCGCCCTTGCGACCGGTCAGCTCGGCCATAACGCCCTTGGGCTCCATACCGCAAACCAGCATATGACCATGATCACGATAAGAGGTAATCACCTGATCACCTTCTTTAGAGGCCATTTGCATACCAACAACAACAGCTTCCTGACCAATATAAAGATGGCAGAAACCACCAATCAGACCCATGCCATACATCTGGCCGGCTTTTTCTTCAAATCGGCGAATCAACAACATTTCGCGGTAAGCGTGAAGCTCCTGCTCTTTGTCGAATTCTACAATTGTGCGATTGACTGCGGGGCGAGCGCCCCCTTTTGCGGCGCTTTTTTGAGCGCCTCCAGATGCGGATGCTGGCATGTATATGTGCCCCCTTCAAGCGTTTCCCTTGCGGAAGAGAATAAAACAGATTCCCAATCCCTGCAACGCAGAAAATGACAGCAACACTTACCCATATTGAGAGTTAAAACACAGAAAAGATTGACGAAATAAAAATAAACTCAATTTCAGTTAATTTAACTAAATAAATCAAAATCAAGTTAATTATTTAAAATTACAATTTCGTCAGGGTGGGCCATATTCACATAAAGGCGCGCCCGCTCGTCCATCATATCAGGATCAAGGGTCTCTCGACGAAACAAAGCAATGCGATGTTCATTCAACTCACGCTGTTGACGCAAAGCCAACAAATCAGCCTCCAAGACATCCGCCTTTTGCTTCATATCAGCAAGCGCATAAGCCCCATATCCACCATTCAACGAATGATAGACGAAATAGCCAATCAACAAAAGGAAGAAAAATGGAAGCACCATCTGGCGCAATACAGAATTTTTTCTCTGGCGAGTAGCCATGCCGCACACCCTACACTTTCGGCAACCAGAGCGGTACGCAAAACCAAACCCGCCCGGCTCAAGACCTATTTAGCCCTGTCAGCGTTAACAAACACTTTCAGAATGTCAAAAATGACAAATTTTTTGGTATATAAAATATTAACAAAATCAATATGTTAAAGAAGTGTATAAAAGAGCGGCCATCATGCAGTCAAAACCATGGCTTGACCTTGATCATTCCTCTTCCCTCGCAACATCGCCACTCTCACGCATCAGCATAAAAGAGAGCGCCATGTTCCATCGCACCAAACCGGTCTTTGCCACGCTGCAAGATTTTCTCGACTATTGCCAAAGCCAAAATGCCTTAAAAGTCATTGAAACTCCTATTTCAATGCATTTGGAAGCAACAGAATTACAACGCCGCTTTCTGGAACAAAAAGGCCCGGTCCTATTGCTGAAAAACCCAATATTAGCCAATGGCCAGCCCAGCAAAATCCCGGTCATCCTCAATTTGTTTGGAACCATTGATCGTGTGGCTTGGGGTCTTGGCTGCAATCCGCAAGATTTGAAAAAGTTTGGCGATTTTCTTGCCTTTTTACGCCAACCCGCACCGCCTGAACGCTCGGAGCTGATCCAAAGCGCCACATCGCTGCTCAAGGCTGCATATGCATTAAAAGGCAAACTTCAAAAAACAGCCGCCTGCCAGCACACTATCCTGACGAGTGATGAAATCGATCTCACCCAATGGCCCATACAAGGCTGCTGGCCAGAAGAGCCAGCCCCACTGATCACATGGCCCATTGTCATCACACGCCCGCCAACCGCCCGCGAAAAAGAAGGTCTGGATAGTAAGGACAGCTGCACCAAACAAAGCATAAAATCCTATAATTGGGGCATCTATCGCATTCAGAGTGTTGGCAAAAACAAGGCAATCATGCGCTGGCTCGCCCATCGCGGCGGCGCGGCCCATCATCTCCAATGGCAAAAGCTGAACAAAGGCAAAGGCCGGGACATGCCGGTCGCCATCGCTATTGGCGCAGATCCCGCCACCATATTGGGCGCAGTCACGCCAGTACCAGAAACCTTATCAGAAGCGCAATTTTCAGGTCTTTACCGTGGCAAGCCGACCGCATTAACCAAAGCAATCACTCAGGATCTTTTGGTTCCAGCCAATGCAGAAATCATCATAGAGGGAACCATCAGCGCAACAGAGCGCTTGCCGGAAGGCCCTTATGGCGATCATACGGGTTATTATAACAGCGTCGAACCATTTCCCCTTCTCACCATCACCGCCATAACCCACCGTAAAAATCCCCTTTATCTCTCAACCTTTACCGGTCGCGCCCCTGATGAGCCTTCAATCCTGTCAGAAGCATTGAATGATGTTTTCCTGCCCCTCATACAACAAACTTTCCCCGAAGTGGTTGATTGCTGGCTACCGCCAGAAGCAGCCTCTTATCGCATTGCCGTGCTCTCCATCGACAAACGCTATCCCGGACAAGCCCGACGCATCATGATGGGCCTTTGGTCGATGCTGCCACAATTCAATTATACCAAGCTGATCATTGTCGTCGACAAACATATCAATGCACGAAACTGGCAAGACATCATGTGGGCTGTCGCAACCAAAGCAGACCCATCGCGTGATCTGCTAACCATCGCAGACACACCGATTGATTATCTCGATTTTGCCTCTCCCAAAGAAGGCTTGGGCGGAGATC
>JAOXSG010000626.1 GCA_025800105.1 Cohaesibacter sp.
CGAAAGCGACCCGCTCAACGAGGTCGAGGGATCGACCTTCAAAAATGGTTGGGGAAAACGGGCATCGAATTTCATTGGCCCGGCTATCAGTTCATGGGACCCGGCACGCATTTGGAGAAACGGCTCAAGCGCGGGGACAAGGGCATCAATCGGTTGGATCGAATTGCCAAAAAGCACGACATCGATTACAGTCATGCCAACAATCTACAAGACAAGTGGCAAGCCGATACCAAGATGATCAAAGCCATTGATCGTTTGCCCGGGAAAAAAACCATGACGGAACGCGTGGTCAAGAAAATCATGCAAGCCAAGAAACGTTTGAAATTGTAAAGAAGAAAACACACTTTCAATGTTATCGTTGTTGTTGTTGTTACAGAGAAAAGAAATCAAATTAAAAAAATCAAAAAAGTTGTTCATCAATGTTCTCCAATTGTTCATAATTGTCCGTCCACGAAATCAAACAGTTCCTCGCTCACCATCACGTCCATTGCGATGTCCTGCCGTTCCATCTGGGACTGGAATCGATCCAACTCGCGACGAGGATCCACATCGGCCGACATCTCCTCCACAATCGCATCCACTCTCTCTGTACGACGATCCAATAACTCCCACCGCGTGACAATTCGATCCTCCGCCTCCGCATGCAGTTGGGATTTTCGTTTCAAAATATTCAGCATGGGGTTCTCCTCCTCCTCCCAATCCCGGTACGAGACAGCAGGCATCGTGGCAATCCGATTCGCTCGACGTGTCGGGGCCGTGGCAGGTCCCGTCTCCACCTCGGAGTCCGATTCGTCCGCGAGCAGAGTCTCCAAACGGTCCCCCCACTCGCTATCGATCTCCGAGGTGGAGGCAATGGACAGGGTCTCGGCCTCCGACTCGAGGAGGTCCAAGGGCAAATCCTCCAACTCCGCGAGGGCAGAATTAGGTCTTGGGGTCGACCA
>JAOXSG010000627.1 GCA_025800105.1 Cohaesibacter sp.
AAGCAGGCGCTTGTGGGGAGGAAAGAAAGGGTGAGCCTAAAAGCGCCCCCCCCCCCCCTCCCGGGGGCATTTAGCACTGCACTGTAGTCTCCAACGCAGCCATTTTAAGCGGTCAGTGTAAAACGCAGACTGCAGATTGCAGACTGCAGACCAGGGGTAAATGCAGACTGAGGATAAAATGCAGACTGCAGACTGCAGACCAGGAGTAAAATACAGACTAAATTGTAGCACAACCTACCGTGCGTGAAAACATCAACATTACTTAGTCTTAATGCAGGGACAGGAACCTACACGACTCCTAATTCATGTTTTTCGTTAGCCGTCTTATGTATATAACAGTCTTGGCCGATTTAGCTGTTTGTAGGCATGTTATCGAGGTTAAGATTTTGACTGAACTCAGGGCTATGCTTTCAAAACAAACCTTATTTCGAATGTTTTTGACTTTGGTCGAAGCTGACTTCTTGTTGATCTTGTTGCTGCTCTGTCGGCATGTGCGGTTTGTAATGTGATCTGAATCCATTATGTTTTCAGTCAAGGGTATCAATTTCCTCTGCTTTACATGTACTGTAATACTAATTTTAGTTGCAAGTTGTCCCTCTCTAGAGCGAGCTATATATAAATTTCTCCTTTCTCATTGTTGCCACACAAAGACTGCTTGAATGTACGACC
>JAOXSG010001043.1 GCA_025800105.1 Cohaesibacter sp.
ATACATCGTCATTTGACTTGGAACAACTTGCCTGGAAAATTTCCACAGCGTCTATGCCTCGATCTACAGTGTACATTATCGGCAGTAATTTGAATTGAAATTCAAATTCAAATCACACTAGTGCATTAGTCAGAACACAACCTGTATTCATCCTCTGCCCTTGTCAAAACAAAATAAAGCTCAGCTAATCAAATGCTAACCTCTTATAATTCTTAGTCGAGCATTAATGTGTAAAGTGTAACATGACGTGAACATTTCGTACAGAAACGTGCGCTTCTGTATGACCGAGCGCAAAGTGTAGCGTTTGGCCGATCTTTGTACGTGGAGTCTCACAGGTCGGGGCTAGCTTGTTAAGGGGCCGATTACATGGCGAGTTTCAGCCCGCCCACCGGGCTGAAATTTTGTTGCGATTACATGGCTAGTTTCAGCCCGGGCTCAAATTTGAAATTGCGGTGAAAAGTGGGAGACCGCCATCTTGTTTCGCTGAAAACACAATCACTGAGCACCCTCAAGCTCACTTTTCAGTCCGGGCTGAAATTTTAATGCGATTACATGAGGCTTTTGTGAATTTCAGCCC
>JAOXSG010001048.1 GCA_025800105.1 Cohaesibacter sp.
ATCCGTCTGCTGTCGTAAGATTAAAGGAACTATTCTATGATAATACGACGTCGCTTTGGGGACTTCAGATCGTCCATATTTGTGACAATTAAAGCAAAGGCAAACGTATCATAAACGACAACGCGCCGGATGAAATGAAGACACACCAGGAATACAAAGCAGTGATGCTCCAGAAATAAATAATAGCCATACTCATGTATGCGCCGACCTTCAAGTGCCCCTCTTTAGTATTACTTCATGTATAGGCGATTTCGCTTCATTTACATACAGATACAACTTACCAGAGTCGAATACAGGCAGCTTTCTTAGAAAGATCGGGGAAGACTTGGCCAATCAGTCTCCTTTGCGGTATATAATTCAGTGCAATTCTCGGAATAATAACAATAATAAATACCGATTCTCTCTTGACTTTCTCGCCATGAAATCATAGCCATCACTTTAAGGTCTCGCAAGAGACGGTACTAGCGGTATAGCAAGGGCAAATGCCATAAAATGAACTAGAATGCGATGAAACTAC
>JAOXSG010001049.1 GCA_025800105.1 Cohaesibacter sp.
TCCTATAAACCATTTTCCAAAGCGGCTTCAACGGATAAACGGCGTGCATCTTGATCGAGACCAACGGCCCGCAATGCCTTGATCGCAGTTGTCACAGAAACGGCAGAAAGCTGGTTTAAATCAGCCGTGCCAAGCAATGCAATCACGCGTCCAATTGTTTCAGCAACGCGTTTATCCGCAGCCGCCAATTCCACTAAACGGGCTTGAGCCGGGTTTGGCATGACCGCCAGAACCGTTGAATCTCGAAGCGCCATGTCTTCCCATGCCTGCAAAGAAACAGGTGGATGGTCCAAGGCCTCAATCAAGGCATAGGCCATATCCAAACGACGAAGAATTTCAACCTCTGTTTCATAAGCAACAGAAGTTTCAACATAGCTCACCCAACCACGGCGACCATCCTCTTCATTAATCATGGCAATCTGTTCAGGAGACGCAATACGCGCCATCGCCCATAATTCATTCAATTCCTGTGCGGCTTCAACATTACGGACAGCTTGGTCCACCAAGAGATTGATCCAGACACGAGCAGGCTTTGTGCGTCCAATCGCATATAAAGATCGTGCGGCCTCATCAGAAAAATGCCACAAATCCGCGCGAATTGGCATTTGACCAATCAACCCTTCAAACGCCGCCAAAGTCAGTCCATACCCCCCACTACGGCGGGCAAAATCCAATGCTTTTTCAATAATGATTGCA
>JAOXSG010000738.1 GCA_025800105.1 Cohaesibacter sp.
TCGAGGCTAGACCCGCTGCTCAGGCTTAACCAAAAAGAAGAACGTACTTGTAAATACTTTGTGGCTGGGGCTAAGCCGAGAACCCCAATTGATGTGGATTGTGATGTTTTTCTTTGTTGTTGGTGGGTTTGTTTTGTTTTGTTTTGATTGCTGGTATAGCTGGGGCTAAGCTTAGAACCCCATATCGATGTCACTCCTTTCAGCACTCAAATGTCCATTTCCGAGTCCCTCCGTACTTCGCTGCCTCGACATGGTGGTTTTTACCTTCTACATCCTACAGATTCCCGAGTTCTCCTTAACAATGTACGACAGATCCTGACACAACAAGAACAATTCCAACTGTGGTGTCAACACCAAGCAAGTTTGTTGACACATTGCCTCCGTTTGTTGGTCGATTTGGAATACAACATCAATCAAGACAATTCGACATCAGGATCTGAAACAAATGATCACTATGACCACATCCACAACACCATGGCGCACATGACCAAGCTTCGGACAATTTATCAAGCACTACTGACCATTCTTCGGAGATACAGATTTGACCATCACAGACCAGATCATTTTCACCGGGTTCCAGCACAACTATACCACAGGGTATGGTCTCAACTCAATGACTCCCAGATGAATTCTCGGGAATTACTACCATGGACCCGCAGCTTACCACCGAGACACAGATGGCGAACCTACCCAAGAACAGCGCTACCTTATGATTACCAGATGTGGCA
>JAOXSG010000746.1 GCA_025800105.1 Cohaesibacter sp.
GGATAAGCTGGAAACTCTCTATGATTTAATTGATGGGAAAAGTGATTTCTCCAAGGACAATCCAATCCCTTTTGATTTGGCTGTGGATCTGTTGTCGCTTTACCCAGCAATCAAAAAACAGATCTGGCACAATGAAGAGGAGACGCAAGAAATTGCACAGATGTTATTCAATGGTCTCTACCTTTCAGAATATGAGGAAGATTGGCGGGCTGCTGTTGAAAAAGCCGCATCTGATTGGCCTACTTATTCAGCTTTACGGTTGGTTGTATGCGCTGCGATGCGAGGGGAGTTTTGCATCCCTGATTTTGTCATGGCGTGGGGGGCAGATGTTTTTGAAGGGCGAATGGAAACCCCAAGGAAAACTGGGGGAAAGAGGACTGGCCCTAATAGTCATCGGAAAGAGGCGTTTTTTGCGCTGATTGTATGGGCACTGCGAGACGCGGGCTTAACGCTACATGGGAATAAGTCGGCCAATGCAGCGTTGGCCGCAGCGCTGAACAAATCCGCACCTACGCCAAACGGAAAG
>JAOXSG010000757.1 GCA_025800105.1 Cohaesibacter sp.
TACTCGGTTGTTTCGGGGAATCCGCTTTCCCAGTCGTCAGCACTTGTTGTCCGAAGGTCACGCCGTGGTTTGCGCACGGTTCCGTTCACAATCTACGCTTCTCCGCCGAAGCAGATGCAAGCGTTGCAAGTTCACACGTTCACTGCAAACGGAAGAATAGAATGGATTACAAAACTGTGTCTGTCCACTGTATATATACCAACCGGCAGTTGTCCCGGCAATTTTGCCCGGCGACAACCGCACACGTTTGAATTCAAGTACCAGTTCAAAATACAAACATAATCAAGATCATTCGTTAACATTTTGTCCCATTATTACCTTAGCCAAATTTGCAGTTCCTCACCATTCGCTACACTGCGCTATATTCTACCCATTACAGACTACTATACAAACCAGTTCATCTTGCCAAATACAACAGTCGCGCTCATCAGCGCTTGATGGCAGCAGAAGAAAAGGTACTCACCAAGATGCAACAAAGAGGTGGTACCAAGAAATGGAGACAAGCTGTGAA
>JAOXSG010000824.1 GCA_025800105.1 Cohaesibacter sp.
CACAAGATACTCATTTTACAGTCAACTCCGCATGTACGGTCACCTATCCACGCAGTCAGACCACCAATCGCCACCGTGCATAAACTAACTGCTTCTCTCCTTGGATAACAGCTATCCAAGGCAGGAATAGCTGTCAAACAAACTAGGATAAGCTTGACCACTTGGGCCTAGCTGCCGCTCATCCGTCCTCGGAAACTCATCCATCCTTGTCGTCCCGTGCCGCTGCTGATGGATCCTCCATCCATTCCCCCGGGATTCAGCGCAGTCGTCGCACCCACGAGCCGCCCGTCCATATCTCGAGACATCCATGACATGCCATGGAATGCGCAGTGGGAGCCTTCCTCCACCGAAGAGCTCCTCGTCACGAATCGTCATGCAGCATTTCCCAAAAACCAATTTTGCACCCTTGAAACGCCCCTTCGCCTCCGTAGCTCGGCTCGTGGGCGATCATTGACGCTCCTGGAGCGGCCTCGCGTTGCTCCCAGTGACTCGCAAGTGCGTAGAGTCAGTACACAGTCAGCTCTGATCACGTAGCCAGTCAGAAATGGTCGAGACGTACATGCAGGAGCCGATTCCAGCGCCTTGTCACGGTTGAGTCAT
>JAOXSG010000833.1 GCA_025800105.1 Cohaesibacter sp.
CTATCACGCGATCTTTGACCCCACTCGCACCTCTTTGTTATAAGCCTCTACCACATTAGCCGCCTAACAGAGCATAATTTCCTTCGCAGGAAAAAAATGCCCCAATGGTCTGTTCAGGTCACGTTACGTTACACCCCGTCACCGAATTTATACCCAAACTGACGCGTATTTGAAGTCCAAGGACTTTCTGTCAAGTTAAGTGTCGTGATCTCTGTGACTAGTATATAGGAAACAGTCTGAGAAATTTTTAAAATAAAAGCGCGTGAGATGAAAGAAAAATATAGTGGTATATTTTGTTGTTGCACTAAAATTGCCCTAAAAGTGCTCTCTCCTCCGCAGAGCTCTCTGTCGTCTTTCCGGTAGGCTGGGGAATGGGGAGAGGAGAAATTAAGGGTGCCCCCCCGCGCGCCCCAGATTTTTTAATTCCCCGTTTTCTCGCCGTTTCACCACTGAAGGAGCCTCTGCGGAGGAGAGAGCTAAACCTGTATTTAGTTGCCAGTTGCTTATCAGTTTTGTCTCCTCGTAAT